>JAZFUU010000072.1:0-10564 GCA_036447375.1 Myxococcota bacterium | reverse complement strand
AAGGCGGGAACGATGGTGATGGCGCCGAACATGTTGACGATCATCAGGATCACCAGCAGCTGAGCCATCTCGGCCTGGAAGCGCAGGTTCGAGAAGCTCCAGAGTACGATGCCACCCACGATCGTCGTGGCGGTAAAGGTGACCGCCATTCCCGTCGTCCGGACCGCGCGCCGCACCGCCTCGTCGATGTCGGCGGTGTCGACCACTTCCTGGCGTATTCGATCGACGATGTAGATCGCGTAATCGACGCCGATACCGACGCCCACGGACTGCACCGGCAGGGTGTTGATGTTGAGGCCGATGTTGCGGAGGGCCATATAGGCCAGCGAGAGCATCGTCGCCGTCGCGATCTGCAGGAGGATGATTGCCCCACTGGGTACCGATTTGTACGTCACCGAGTGGAGAACGAAGATCACGAAGAAGATGAGAGAAATATTCGCCACGTGGCTTCGCTCCACCTCTTCGTTGACCGCGGCAAAAATGCCCATGATGCCGCCGGCCATCACGAACTGGACGCCGCGGGTCCAGGAATTGGTGGGTTGATATTTCGGAACCGCGTTCATGGCCTTCACGTCGTGGACGATCAGGTCCTTCGTGTTCACGGCCACCGCGCGAATTCCAAATTCCGTGCTCTCCCACCAGGCGTCGATGTCGCCGAGGTCCCAGTTCTCGAGGCTGTCGGGCCAGGAGAAATATTCGTCCTCCTCGGTGGAGTCGCGTTGGTCCTCGTAGTCGTAGACCGCGTCCTCGCGGAACTGCTCGATCCAGTCGGGCAGGCCATCGTCGCCGTTGGACTGGTTCACCCCGGCTTGCTTGTAGCTGCCGTCCTCTTGCCGGATTCGCACCGTGAGCGTGTGGTCTCGGGTGGGCAGCAGCGGGCCGAGCATGTAGTACCAGATGTCGATGAGGTTCTCGGGATTGAAGAAATCCGCTCCCTCTTCGGCCTTGTCTCGATCGAGGCGAACCGACACTTCGCCCAGGGGGTTGGCTTCGATGAACTGCTCGGCGAAGTGGCGGGCGAACTCGATGGTCTCTCCCTTCTGGTCGGGATAGAAGAAGGACACGTTGGACCTGCGTCCATCGTCGGTCATGTAGGGGCGCAGAAAGCCCGGTGGCCCGTTCTGACGAAACTGGAAGATCATGGCGCGCAGTGTGCCGGGGTGCTCCGGGATGAAGTACCACTTCGGATCCCCGTAGTGGTTGATCATCCACGACGTGCGTAGGAACGGAACCAGGGAGACCGACGCCCCCAGGTTCGTATTGGTCTTCAAGTAGCGTTCGAAGCGCTCAATCGCCTTGATCGGGTCCGGGTCGGCGCTGGCATTTTCGCGGTCGCCATCGGCGAAGACCACCAGCGAAGCCACGCCTCCGAAGCGATCGGCGATCTCTGCGGTCGCCACGTTCCACTCGTGGCTCGGCCACAGCAGAGGCGTTCCGGGGGTGGCCAACCCGATCTTCGAATGGAACAAAGCGATATAGGTCGAACTGCAGAGCAGGATGATGGTCACGGCGCCGATCACGTACTTCCCGATGTGATGGGTCGTGGCGGTTCCGATGGCGCGTGTAAAAGTCACCATGAATTGCGGCAGGAAGTGCTCGTGCTCGGACGGCGCCGGCAGGTAGCAGATGATGATCGGATGTAGGACCTCGACGGTCATGATGATGGAGGCCACCCAGAAAGCGCCGAAAATCGCGAGATTCTGCATCTGGGGGATCGAGGTCACCATGATCACCAACAGCCCCGCGACGTCGGTGATGATCCCGAGGGTGCCCGGAACGATGAGCTCTCCCATGGCGACGGTGGCGGCCTCGATCCGGGCCGCCTTCGCGTCGCCGTCGAATCGGGGGAGCATGATCTCGTAGTCCTCGAAAAAGCGCTCTGCCATCTGCACGGTGTGCGACACGGCCCGGGCGGTGATGATCATGGGGATCACGAGGATCAGCGGGTCGAAGGTGATCCCCACCCAGCCCGTGAAGCCGAGGCCCCAGATCACGGTGGCCGTGGCGGCCACCGCGGGAATCAGGACGCCGTGCCAACGGCGGAAGTAGGCCCAGAGCAGCGAGAAGATCGCGATGATGGTCAGGGCCACGTACCGAAGAATCTCGCCCGCATGGGTGATGATCCAGCCTGTCAGGATCGGGAATCCCGAGACGTGGATCGTGTGGTTCTCGTCTTCGAGGTCGGCCTTGATCTTCTGTACATAGTTGAAGACCGTCATGTAGGTATCGACGTTGGCGAGGCGATTCGTCACGAAGCCGGCGGTGATCAGCGCGCCTTTCTCGTCGGTGGAGACGAGGCGGCCGTAGATGATGGGTGGGTTTTGGAGGACCAGGGCCCGAAGCGCATCGGCTTCTTCCTGGGTCTTCGGGAGTTTTTCCATCAGCAGGGTCGTCGTGATGTCGCCGGATGCCTCGATCTGCACCACCCGAGTGCTGGAATGCGCGATGGAGTTGATCTGGTCGTGATTCACCGGGTACGGCGGGAACTTCGCGTCGAGTCTGTTTCGGATCTCATCGAGGGGGAGGTTTTCGTTTTCCTCCAACTCGTCGCGCATGGCCTCCCGCGCATCGGTCTGGCTATCGAATCCGATCCCATCCAGGCGGCGGGTGACCTCGCGGATTATCGAGAGGGTGGTCGGATTGAAGATATTGCCTTCGTTCACGGTGACCGCGATGGCCACCAGCGAAGCGCCGCCGAAATCCTTTGAAAACTTGTCCTGGGCGTGAATGTACGGGTGGTCCGGAAACAGGTCGCGCGCCCGCGCGTCGATCTTGACGAGGGGTCCCGGCAAGCGGAACCCTGCCGCGTTCATCGCCGCATTGAAGATCGGGTAGAAGAAGAACAGGGTGGAGACGATCAGGAAGCAGGCGACCGGAAAGCGATTCCGCACGATGAAGCGCGCAAACCGGAGAGTATTCGTCTCCCGGGTCTCGTGGGGGGCGGCCATGATTTCCTCTCCTGAGCTACGGGGGTCCAGCGCGATGCGACAACGAAGCCCCCTCGCTGCCGGAAGGCGACGCTGGGGCGATCGAAGCGAACGTTGTCGGGCACCCGGGCGAACCGATTACCCGGGGGACAATATTTCCGATGGGGCATCGAGGTCAAGTTTCCGGGCCGATTTTGCCCCAAAAAACGGGGAATTCTCGCGATCTCTACTCTTTCGGGAGGGGCCCGCCTCCCGATCTCGGATCGGAGGCGGTCTCGGCGGCGCGTCCGCAGCGGGCGATGAATTCCCCTGGGGTCACAACGTTCGCGCCCCAGTGACGGGCCCGACCCGCCACCCGGCGGTCGCCGGTGACGACCGCCACCCGCGCCGGATCCGGTGTCGCCCGCACCCGAGCGACGAGCCAGTCGTCCGCCGAGGGGGCGAATACGGTCCGCATGGAAGCGCGCCGCTCGGTCGGGGGCGACGCCGCGGATTCGGTTTCGGTGCCGGGTCCATCGAAGACCACCCAGATCTCGGCCCCGGGAGCGTCGAATTCGCGGATCCGACCCAACAGCTCCGCGCGGTGCGATTCGTTCCACCACTGGGTGCGATCGCGACCGCCCAGGACCGAGGCGTGCAGAACGTTGAATCCGTCGATCAGCCAGATCGTCGCGGAAACCGGAAGGGTCGGCGCACTGTCATCGGTCGTCACCCGGGCCTCCAACTTTCTCATCCCTGTCGGATTCGTTACAAATGGATTCGTCACAGATGGGCGCGCTGCAACAGACTGCGGTGCCCGATAGCGACGGAGGGTTTGTGACTCAGGTGCTCCATCACGACATCGTCATCGTTGGTGGAGGTGCGGCCGGCCTGCGCGCCGCGATTGCCGCCGTCGAAGCGGATCCCGACGTTTCCGTCGCGCTGGTCTCCAAGGTCTACCCCATGCGCAGTCACACGGTCTCCGCCGAGGGCGGGGCTGCCGCTGTCGCCCGGGAAGATGATTCTCTGGAGATGCATGGCTACGACACGGTGAAGGGCTCGGATTTCCTCGGGGATCAGGACGTCATCCAGTACTTCGTCCAGGAAGCCCCGAAGGAGCTGACGCGGCTCGAACACTGGGGTTGCCCCTGGAGTCGCAACGAGGACGGCTCGGTCGCCACTCGCGCCTTTGGCGGCATGTCGACCAAGCGGACCTGGTTCGCCACCGACAAGGTCGGCTTCCATATGTTGCACACCCTCTTTCAGCATTCGATGCGCTTCGACCGGATCGTCCGCTACGACGAACAGTTCGTCACCAAGCTGATCGTCGATGGGGGCGCCGTCCGAGGTGTCTCTGCCCTGGATATTCGAGAAGGCGTATCGCGCGCGATCATGGGCCGCGCGGTGATCCTCGCCACCGGCGGGGCGGGAAAGTGTTTTCCATTCACCACCAACGGAAGCATCAAGACCGGGGACGGGATGGCCCTCGCCCTCCGGGCCGGCGTCGCGTTGAAGGATATGGAGTTCGTTCAGTATCACCCGACGGGCCTCCCCGGGACCGGGATCCTGATCACGGAGGCCACACGCGGTGAGGGCGGACGCCTGCTCAACAGGAAGGGCGAGCGCTTTCTCGAGAACACGGCCTACGGAGTCGGTAGCAAGCTCGAACTCGGGCCCCGAGACATGATCTCCCGTGCGGTTCATCAAGAAATCCGGGCGGGAAATGGCATCGACGGACCCCACGGCTCATGCATTCACCTGGACCTCACACATCTCGGCAAGAAACTTCTCGAGACCCGGCTGCCCTTCGTTCTGGAACTCTGCCGGACATATATTGGCGTCGACCCGGTGACCCACCCGATCCCGATTCGCCCGGTGGTGCACTACATGATGGGCGGCGTCGACACCGATATCGACGGGACCACGACCCTTCCGGGACTCTACGCCGCCGGCGAGTGCGGCAGCCACTCGCTCAACGGCGCCAACCGCCTGGGATCGAACTCGCTCACGGAGTGCCTGGTTTTTGGCGCCCGGGCTGCGATCCACGCGCTGTCCTACGCCAAGGGTGTAGAGGCCGGAAGCGAGAGCGTCGCGCGCCAACAGACTGAAGAAGAGACCGGTCGCATTGCGTCGCTCCGGGGTCAGAGAAAAGGCGGCGGGTCGCTCGCCTCTGCGAGAACTGAGATGCAGGAGGCCATGGAAGACGGCCTCGGCGTCTATCGAGAGCAAGACTCCATGCGCGCCGCCACCGAGAAGCTGGCCCAGATCAAGGCGCGCTATGCCGATATTCGCCTCGAGGACACCAGCATGGTCTTCAACACCGAGATCACGGCGTATCTCGAATTTGGCAATATGCTGGATGTGGCCGAGGCGGTTGCGGTCTCCGGGCTCGCGCGTCGGGAATCTCGGGGCGCCCATGCCTGCAGCGATTTCCCGGAGCGAAACGATCGGGAGTATCTACACCACTCGCTGGTGCACCTCGAATCCGGCCACCTCCGGGTGGACAAGAAAGCCGTTACGCTGGGACGCTGGGAGCCCGAGGCTCGAAAGTACTGATGAGTAGCGCCGGCAAGAAGACGATCGTCGTAACGCGTTTCGATCCGGACCGGGACGAAGTCCCGAAGATCCAGAGCTACGAAGTTCCGGTCCAATCCGACTGGAAAGTCCTCGACGCGCTGAATTTCATCAAGGATGAGCTCGATCCATCGCTCTCCCACCGTTGGTCCTGCCGGATGGCCGTGTGCGGAAGCTGCGGGATGATGGTGAACGGGGAACCCAAGCTCACCTGCAAAGACTCCCTCTCGAATTACGGGGATCGCGTCGAAATCACGCCCCTCGCGAATTTTCCCGTCATCCGCGACCTGGTCGTGGAGATGGAGGGTTTTCTGGAACGATTCCAGAAGGTGAAGCCGTGGATTGTCCGGGCCAAGGAGAGGGCTGTCGAGGAGGGGCCGCTCCGGCAATCGCCTCAGGAGCTCGCCGATTTCAAGCAGTTCAGCATGTGCATCAACTGCATGCTCTGCTACTCGGCTTGCCCGGTCGTGGGAAACGAACCCGATTTCCTGGGCCCCGCCGCCATCGCCCTCGGCCACCGCTACAACCTGGACTCCCGCGATGAAGGCGCCGAAGAGCGCAACGAAGTTTTTCGCGAAGAGGGGGGCGTTTTCGCCTGCTCCTACGCCAACGAATGCAGCGAGGTCTGCCCGAAGAACGTGGATCCCGCCGCCGCCGTCAATCAGGCGAAGCTGGGCGCGGTCCTCGACTGGGCGAAGGGCCTGGTCCTGCCCCGTGGCGGGGAGGGCTGACGGTGGCCCGAGCTGCCCACCCTGAAACCCTGGCGCCGAGTCGGCCCGGACCGACCCGCACCGCGCCGCCCATGATGCCTCCGAAGTTTCCGATGGCCGGTCGCTATCGCTCCTACACCCTGTTCGGCGCCTGCTCCTTCGCTTTCGTGCTCTCGAGCCTGATTCTGCTGCGAATGATCTGGGCCCTGGGAAACGGGGAGGCCGCCTGGGCGGCGGTTCTTTCTGACCTGCAGCATCCGATCTACCTCCTCTACCACGGCCTGGCGTTGGTCGCCTTTCTCTACACCGGCTGGCGATTTTTCATCAAGCTGTTCGCCAAATCTCAGCCGCCGCGGATCGGGCCACTCAGGCCCCCGCCGGCCGCCGCGCTTCCGCCCATGCTGTTTGCGGCCTGGGTGGTCGCATCGGCCGCGGTGACGGCCATCCTCTGGGGGATCGTCCTGTGAAAGGCCTGATCCTTCGGTTGGAACCGGTCATCTGGTTCCTCTTCGGCAGCGGTTTCTTTGTCGGCTGCCTGCTGTTTCCCGCGACCATTTTTGCGTTGGGAATCGCGGCGCCCCTGGGCTGGATGCCCCCCGATGCCCTGGCCTACGACCGCGTTGCCGCGTTGGCCGCGAGCCTGCCCGGCCGCGCGGTGCTCCTCACGATGCTCGTCTTTCCGCTCTGGAACGGCTTCAACCATCTGCGCCACTTCGCCATCGACCTGGGAGGCGTGAAGCGCGACGCGTGGATCGCTCCCCTCTGCTACGGAGCGGCGCTGCTGCTCTCGCTGGTTGTACTCATCGCAGTCGTCCGTCTCTGAGACGTCCCCGGCAGTTCCCCGGCGACTCCCCGTCCGCTCGAGGCTGCCCTTGACGGGCTCCGGACCGTGCATACGTATTGGGCCACCGGCGCAGATGGCCCCCAGAGCCATCCAGAAAGCCCCGGACAGGAGGCAACCATGAGAACCCATTGGCTCGTTCCCCACAGGTCCGCACGCAGTGTGCAACTGGCCCGAAGTAGCCCTCGGCCGCTCGGCGGTTTCGGCGAGCTGGATCGACTGCTCGCCGATGTCTGGCGCGGCGTCGGCGTCGCTCCCGATGGCGGGAGCGACTTCGCACCGCGCGTAGACATCAACGAAACGGACCGGGAATATCGAGTGACCGCAGAGCTCCCCGGCCTCGAAGAAAAGGATTTCGAGGTCTCGCTCGACGGCGACGTTCTCACCGTCAAGGGCGAGAAGCGGGTCGAGCACGAGGAGAAGGACGAGAGTTTCACCCACGTGGAGACTTCGCGCGGCTCCTTCTGCCGTTCCTTCCGACTTCCGGTCGAGGTCGATCCCGACGCGGTGAAGGCCGCCTACAAGCACGGTGTGCTGACGGTGACGCTTCCCAAGCCGCCGGAGGCCGAATCCGGAGCGCGCACGATTCCGGTGAATGCGTAGATTCCTGAAGGCAAGTTGGCTCTGCCAGCTTGCCTTCAGGATCTAGCGTGCGTCGTGGAAGATGATGCCCAACGTGTTCCGTTCGCCGGAGCGCACCCGACTGATGCCATGACGCATCTGGGCCGCCGTGAATCCGCGCTTGCTGACGACGGGACGATCGCGGGTGGGAAACAGGATGCCCTCTCCGGCTTCGAGAGGGATGGCTTCGCCCCGCGACTGCATGCGCGGCCGCTGCTCTACCAGCAGGAACTCTCCTCCCGTGAAATCGGTACCGGGCCGGCTCAGCAGGCACGTGAGCTGGATCGGAAAAGCGACGCTGCCGTAGAGGTCCTGGTGCAGTCGGTTGTATCCATCGGTGGTGTAGTGGAGAAGGAGCGGCGTGGGCCGAGTCTGTCCCTCGCGGTGGCATCGGGAGAGAAACGTGCGAAGGCTCTTCGGGAACCGTTGCGGAATACCGCGCCGACGATTCCAGTGGTTGGCGATGGTCGCGAGTCGCGGGTAGAGAGACTCCCGAAGTTCGGCCACGAGCGGGGGAAGCGGGTAGGAGAAGTACTTGTACTCCCCCCGACCGAAGCGGTGCTGCTCGAGGGAAATGGTGGTGCGAAAGTTCGGTTCCGCGGCGTAAAGCTGAGTCAGCGCCCGGCAATCCGAGCGGGTGAGAAGCGAAGGAAGGCGGGCGTAGCCGTCGGTATCGAGGGCATCGCCAAGTGCGGCCCAGTCCAGAGCGGCGATGCGCCGGCGAATGAGCTGAATGGGTAGAGTGGGCTGTCTGGCGGCCACGGCGCCACCGTTGTCGCCCATTCGCGATTCCACCGCAATCGCTAGCATCAGGCCGTGAATTTCGGCTTCAGCGACGAGCAGGACCTGTTGCGGGCCGAGGTGCGCAAATTCCTCGACCAGAACTGTCCCCTCGAGCAGGTGCGAAAGCTTTCAGAGACCCCCGAGGGCTTCTCGCGGGATCTCTGGGCCCGGACGGCCGAGCTGGGATGGACCGGCCTGATGGTTCCGGAGCGCTACGGCGGTGCCGGGCTCGGCTGGGTGGATCTCGTGGTCGTGCTCGAGGAAATCGGGCGGAGTCTGTTTCCTTCGCCCCTGATCGCGACGGTGCTGACGGCAAAGGCCATCGAGACCGCGGGCAGCGAGGCGCAGCAACAGCGCTGGCTGCCGGGACTTGCCGACGGGTCTGTCATCGGCAGCCCCGCGCTACTCGAGGCCAGCGACCGCATTGCCCCGGCGGGAATCGCCCTGACCGGCGAACCCGACGGCGATGGCGTTCGGCTACGGGGCGAGAAGCTCTTTGTGTTCGACGCGGGCGCGGCAAACCTGTTCGCCGTGGCGTTCCGATCGGGGCCGGAGCCCGACGCGGTGTCCCTCGCGCTTGTCGAGGCCGAAAGCGAGGGTCTTCGGGTGGAGATGCTCGCCACCATGGACGAGACCAAGCGGCAGGGACGCATCCGCTTCGATGGCGTTCGGGTCGCGCCCGCCGATCTGCTGGGCGCCTCGGGCTCTGCCGCACCCACGATCGCCCAACTCGTGAACTTCGGCGCGGCGGCCGTGACGGCCGAGGCGATCGGTGCTGCCGAGGCCGCCCTCGATCTCACGGTTCGCTACGCGAAGCAGCGGGTGCAATTCGATGCACCCATCGGACGGTTTCAGGCGGTCAAGCATCCGTTGGCGGAGATGTACGTCGACATCGAATCGTTCAAGTCGCTGCTCTACTACGCGGCCTGGGCCCTGGACGAAGCGCCCGACGAGGCCCCCCTCGCCGTTTCCCGGGCGAAGGCCTACGCGAGCGAGGCGTTCGCGCGCATCGGCATCGACACCGTGCAGCTCCACGGCGGGATCGGATACACCTGGGAATACGACGCTCAGCTCTACCTGAAGCGAGCCAAGTGGGTGCGCCCCGCGTTTGGGGATCAGAATACGCACTACGACCGCATCGCGACGCTGGGAGGATGGTGATGGATTTCAAGCTGACTCCGAAGGAAGAGGCGTTTCGCGACGAGGTCCGGAGCTTCCTCGACGACACCCTCCCGCCTCCGGATCAGCGCGATGCCGCCTTTCTGGCCGACTGGAATCGAAAGATTCGCGAGAAGCGCTGGGTGGGCTTCTCGTGGCCGCGGGAAGTGGGCGGTGGCGGCGGCTCGATCATGGAGCAGGTGATTCTCAAAGAAGAGATGAGTGCGCGGAAGGCTCCGGCGCTGGGGTCGAGCTTCATGGGCCTGGCCTGGGTCGGCCCGGCGTTGATCGAGTACGGAACCGACGAGCAAAAGCAGCGCTTCATTCCCGACATTCTCGACGGGAAGCTCCAGTGGTGTACCGGCTATTCCGAGCCCGACTCGGGCAGTGACCTCGCCTCTCTGCAATGCAAAGCGGTGCGCGATGGCGGCGAGTACGTGGTGAACGGGCAGAAAACCTGGACCTCCGTCGCGATGTGGGCGAAGTGGATGATCCTGCTGGTGCGCACCGGAACCGGCGAGACCAAGCACGACGGCATCACCTGCCTTCTGGTCGAGATGAACTCCCCCGGCTTGACGGTGCGTCCGATCAAGAACATGTCGGGTGGCGAGGTCTTCGCCGAGTGTTTCTTCGATGGCGTGCGCGTTCCCGTGGAGAACCGGTTGGGCGAGGAGGGCCAGGGCTGGAAGGTCACCGTCTCGGCTCTTGCGAACGAGCGATCCAGCATCTCCGAGGTTGCGGCACTATCGCGGCACCTGGAGGGAATCGTCGAGCTCGCCAAGAGCTGTCAAAAGAACGGACGCCCGGCCGCCGAGGATGCCACGATTCGCCGCCGGATTGCCCGGGCCGACGCGCGCATCGAGGCGATGCGGCTCAACGGCATGCGCTTTCTCACCCGACAGCTGAAGGGCCAGAAGCTCGGCAGCGAAACTTCCGTCAACAAGCTTCATCGCGCGGCCCTCGAGATCGAG
>JAZFUU010000071.1:0-63146 GCA_036447375.1 Myxococcota bacterium | reverse complement strand
CTCGCAGGAGACCAGCGAGAATCCGACGTGGTGGTGGCGGGGCTTCGGTCTGAAACCGCCGTGCAGATCGAGGAGCGATTCGGGGCGTCGATGCGAGGCCACGGCGACCGCATCGAGGTGCGCATCGCCGACAAGAACGTGAATTTGATGCTCGGCGCAATTCTCGACGCCGGCGGAGAGGTGCTCTCAGTGACCCCCCATCGGGTATCGCTGGAATCGATCTTCCTGTCCGCCGTGGAGAAAAATCGCATCGATGACGAGGAGTTGGACCGATGATCTCGCCGGCGCGCATCTGGACGATCGCAACGAATACGATTCGCGAGGCGGTTCGCAACAAGCTGCTCTACATCTTGCTGTTTTTCGCGGTCGCGCTGATTCTCGCGGGTGTTTTCCTCTCCACCCTCTCTTACGTGGAGAGCGAGCGGATTCTGCAGGACATCGGACTCGCGGCCATTCGGTTGTTCAGCGTGGCCATCGCCATCTTCGTCGGGGTGAACCTGATCCACAACGAAGTCGACCGTCGCACCGTGTACACGATCCTTTCGAAGCCCCTGTCGCGGACCGAGTTCCTGCTGGGAAAGTATGTGGGTCTGGTGCTGACGATCTGGATGCAGATGGCGGTCATGATTGCAGTATTCGCGGGCGTTTCTCTGGCCACAGGTGCGCCCCTGACTGCCGCCCACGCGGCGGCCTTCTTTCTCACGGGCGTCGAGCTCGCTCTGGTGGTCGCGCTCGCCACGCTCTTCTCTTCCTTCACCACCCCGATGCTCGCCTCGTTCTTCTCCGGGGGGCTCTGGTTCGTCGGTCACATGACGCGCGATCTTCGGGATCTGGGCGCGGCTTCGGATCTCGAAAGCGTGCAGCGTCTGACGGCGCTGCTGCATCGCACGCTCCCGGACCTCGAGAGCTTCAATCTCAGCGTCGAGGCCTCCCACGGGCTCCCGGTCGTGTTGTCGGACGTGGGCCTGCCCCTTCTCTACGGGGTCGGGTATGTCGCGATCCTACTCGTGGCGGCCACGGCGCTGTTCGGGCGCCGTGACTTCCGCTGAGCCCGCCCGGCTCGGCTGCTAGCTTCTGTCCATGGATGGGTCGGCTCACCTCGTGCCCGAGCTTCTCGGCATCTGGACCCTGGTCCTCGGGATGATCGTGGGTTCGTTTCTGAACGTGGTGATCCACCGTCTGCCCCGGGGCGAGTCGTTGATTCGCCCGGGGTCGCACTGCCCCCGCTGCGACAGCCCCGTGGCGCCTTTCGACAATGTGCCCGTGCTCTCGTACCTGTGGTTGCGGGGACGCTGCCGAAACTGCCGAGTCCGTATCTCCCTGCGCTACCCGGCCATCGAGGCCCTCACGGGCCTGCTCTTCGCGGGCATCGCTTTGCGCTACGGCGCCACCCTCATCACCCCGGTGTTGTTCGCGTTTGCCGCCGCCCTGATCGTGGTCGCCGCCATCGACTTCGACTACCGGATCATTCCAGACGAGATTTCGATCGGCGGTGGGTTGTTGGCCGTAACCCTGGTTCCGATCGTTCACGCGGTGGGGGGTGCGTCGCTGTCGAGTGCGCTGACGAACTCGGCCCTGGGTGCGCTGCTCGGGGGTGGTCTCTTCTGGTCGATCGGATTCGCCCACGCCCGAGTGACCACGGCGATGGGTCGTCGCTTTCCTCACTGGCCCGGGGAGGGGGAGGAGCTCCCCAGGCCGGGGACACTCGACTACTGGACCTGGTTTCCGGGGGTGGGATTCGGCGATGTCAAACTGTTGGCCATGATCGGTGCTGTCCTCGGACCCATCGGGGTGCTCAAGACGATCCTCGCCGCGTGTGCCGCGGGCCTGTTGCTGGGCGTCGGCTGGGGATTGGTCACCCGTCGTTGGAACGCGCCCTTTGGTTTTGCCCCGGCTATCGCAGCCGGCGCCCTACTCGTTATTCTCATGCCCGATCTCGTGCCGATTTGCTGGTGAACGTCTCGGGTCCTGGGGTCTTGGGTCTCGGGAAATGGAGGATCTGAAGTGAGCGAAAAAGCGGGCATCCTGGTGCTGATTTCCTCGGCGATTCTGGGTGCCGCGGTCCTGGGCGCCGCCTTTGTGATCCAATCTTCGCTGAACCAGGCCAGCGGCGAGCTGGCGTCGATCCGGTCCGCCCTGGGATCGCTTCCGACGATCGCGGATACCGGCCGAGCCGACCGGCCGCGATCGCGTCCGGACCCGGAGCGTCGATACTCCGTCAATCTCGCGGGAGCGCCATCACGCGGTCCGGAGTCGGCCAAGGTTGCGATCGTGGAGTTCAGCGATTTCCAATGTCCCTTCTGCGGCCGGGTGAATCCGACACTGCAAAAGATCCAGAAAGAGTACGGTGACCAGGTCCGCATCGTGTTCAAGCACCTTCCGCTCAGTATTCACTCCAAGGCCCCGGCGGCTCACGCAGCGGCGGAGGCGGCGCACAGGCAGGGCAAGTTCTGGGAGATGCACGACCGGATCTTTGCCAATCAGCGGGCGCTCGAGCCCTCCGTCCTGGAAGGCTACGCCCAGGCGATTGGCCTCGACATGGACCGGTACCGAAAGGACATCGCCTCAAAAGACGTGAAGCAGCGCATCGCCGATGATACGAGCGAAGCCAGGCGGTTGGGGGTCACGGGCACGCCCGGCTTCTTCTTGAATGGACGTTTCCTGTCGGGGGCCCAGCCCTTCGAGAGATTCCAGGCCATGATCGACGAGGAGCTGAGCGAAGGCTGAGGTGGATCCCCGGGGAGGATTCGAACCTCCATTGACGGATTCAGAGTCCGCTGTCCTGCCGTTGGACGACCGGGGAGGGCTTTCGCGTTCTTGAGATCATACCCCGGGCCTCTGGGTTCGGCGCAGGTAGGCGAGGGCGTCGGCGATGCGGGCCGCAGAGCGGCGCTTGCCCAGCACGGCCAGGGTTTCGAAAATCCCGGGAGAGACAGCGGTGCCGGTGATCGCGACGCGAACCGGCTGAGCGAGTTTTCCCATCGGAAGGTCCCCGTGGCGCGCGCGAACCGTCTCGAAGGCGGCTTCCAGGGTGTCGGCCTGCCATGGATCGAGATTCGAAAGTTGCTCGTAGAGATCCCGAAGTGCGGGTTCGATCTCGGTCCGAAGGTGCTTGCGCGCCGCCTTTTCCTCGTAGACGATTTTCTCCACCGTCAGGAAGCGCGCGAGGCGCGCCATCTCGGTCAGATTCCGGCTTCGGTCTCGCAGCAGGTCGACCAGTTCTTCGATGGAGGGTGTGAGTTCGACCGGGCATCCGGTCTCCGACTCGATGAACGGGTGCAGCCGGGTCATCAGCTCTGCCCGGGGCAGGGTCTTGATGTAGTGATGGTTCAGTGAATCCAGCTTGGCCGGATCGGCCTGGGCGCTGGAGCGATGGATCGGAGCCAGATCGAAAAGGCCCACGATGTCCTCGCGGTCGAATATCTCCTGGTCACCGTGAGACCACCCGATGCGAACCAACCAGTTCAAGACCGCCTCGGGAAGGAAACCCTGACTCCGGTATTCCTGCACCGACACCGAGCCGCCGCGCTTGGAGAGCTTCTTCCCGCCGGGTCCGACGATCAACGGGACGTGGGCGAACTTCGGAGGCTCACTCTCCAGGGCCCGGTAGATCGCGATCTGGAAGGGTGTGTTTGCGTGGTGGTCCGCCCCTCGAATCACGTGGCTGATGCCCATATCGAGATCGTCGACCACCACGGCCAGGTGATAGAGGGGGTTCCCGTTGCTGCGGCGGATGATCCGGTCGCCGATCTCAACGGCATCCTGGCCGCTCTCGCCGAATACGAGGTCGTCCCAACCGAGGTGGCCGGACTTGGGGAGTCGCAACCGCACGGTGTGGGAGCCGCAGTCCTGACCGAGATCGAGGTCGCGGCAGCGACCGTCGTAGGTCCACTTCTCGCCCTGAGCGATCGCGCGGGCCTTGCGATCCTCGATCTCCGCGGGGGTGCATCGGCAGCGGTAGGCCCGTCCCTTGGCCAGCAGGGTCTCGATGGCCGCTTCGTGACGATCGCGTCGTTCGCTCTGTCGCAGGGGCCCCTCGTCCCAGTCGATTCCGAGCCAGTCCAGCCCATCGAGAATGGCGGCTTCGGAGGCGGGGCTGGAGCGCTCGCGATCCGTGTCTTCCACGCGCAGAATCAGCCGGCCCCCGTGTCGCCTCGCGTAGGCCCAGTTGAAGAGAGCCGTGCGCGCCGAGCCCAGGTGCAGGAACCCGGTCGGGCTGGGTGCGAAGCGGGTGCATACGGAGGTCATCGCGGCGGAGCATATCAGCGGACGTGACGGGCGCGCCCAGAACGGATGTCCGTCCGCGGGCGCGCTTGCCACGGCCCGGGTCGAGTTGCCGAGGGTTTCGGGCTCTGCTATCTGCACGCATGTAAGCGCTTGTTTTTACAGACGTTCTTGCCGATTTCCCGAGAGACGGACGCCATGAGACTCTGGGTCGACCAGCTATCGAATTCGCCGACCGACTTCGTGTTCGAGAGCGAGTCGCCCTGGCTGCCGTCTGCGATTCAGCCGCGGCAGGAAAGTCCCGGGCGGGTCGCTGAGCCCGTTCGCTTCGCGTTCCGCGCGCATTGGGTGGCGGAGTCCGTGTGCATCGAAGGCGATGTGTGCGGGGGCGTGGACCTCGAATGCGGTCGTTGCCTCGCGCGCTATCGTCATGAACTCGAGGAGCCGTTTCGGCTGGTGCTCGAGCCCGCCGGCGACCGATCCCCCGTCGATCCCGAGGCGGCCGAGGCCTTGGCCCGTGATGGCATGTGTCTGGGGGAAGCATTCGAAACCGGCTGGTTCCGCGGCGGCGAGATTCAGCTGAGCGGTTTTGCCCGCGAGTTGGTGGCGCTCTCGTTGCCCGTCAATCCGTTGTGCAGCGAGGATTGCCCCGGGCTGTGTCCGACCTGCGGCGCCGACCGGAACGTCGAGACCTGTGACTGCGAGGTGAGCCGGCCCAACTCGCCCTTCGCTGTTCTCGAGAAGCTGAGGACCCGGGCGAAATCGAAAAACCACGAGCGAGGCACCCGCTGATGGCCGTTCCCAAACGTCGAACCTCTCGAGCGAAGCGCAACATGCGGCGCGCCCACGATGCACTCCGGCCCTCGGCGCGGAGCAACTGCCCGCAGTGCGGGGAACCGAAGCGGCCGCACCATGTGTGCGGCAACTGCGGAACCTACCGGGGTCGTGAAATCATCCAGACCGACGAGGAGTGAATTTCTGTGCTCGCACTGCTCTTTCCCGGGCAGGGTTCCCAGGAAGTGGGAATGGGGCGCGACGTCTATGAGGCGTCTGCTGCCGCCCGCGAAGTCTATTCTGCGGCCGATGACGCCTTGGGGTTTTCGCTCTCGACACTCTGCTTCGAGGGCCCCGAGCGTGAGTTGTTGCAGACCGAGATTCAGCAGCCCGCGATCCTCACAACCGGGATCGCGCTGCTCCGTGCGTTGCAGGAGAAGACCGAGTTGATCCCCGCCTACAACGCTGGACACAGCCTCGGTGAGTACACCGCGCTCGTCGCCAGCGGCGCGCTGACCTTCGCGGACGCCGTGCGCACAGTGCACGCCCGCGGCCGGTTCATGCAGCAGGCGGTGGCGGAGGGGCGCGGCGCGATGGCCGCGGTGCTCGGCTCTACGCCGGAGGAGGTTCAGGCGGCTTGCGAGCGCGCGCGAATCGAGACCGGCAAGGTGGTATCACCGGCGAACTTCAACGCTCCCCGTCAGACGGTGATCTCGGGAGACGCCGTCGCCGTGGAGGTAGCCTGTTCCCGCGCTCGTCAGGAAGGCGCCAGGCGAACGATTCCGTTGGCGGTGTCGGCACCCTTCCACTGCTCGCTCATGCGGCCGGCCGCGGACATGCTGGCACTGGAGTTGAAGCGCCTGCGGTTCGAAGATCCACGACCCCCGGTGGTGAACAACGTGGATGCGGCGCCGATCGAGGAAGGAGTTCGCCTCGTGGAAACGTTAACCGAGCAAGTGACGTCTCCGGTGCGCTTTACCGGGATGATTCAGCGGATGCTGGAGCTCGGGGTGGATCGGTTCCTCGAGATCGGGCCGGGGCGGGTTCTCACGGGTCTGGTGGGGCGCATCGCGGCGCGGGTCGGAAGGGCGAGTTTCGGGCGCCAATCGGAGCTGGCAGCCGCGGTGGAATTTGCCGGGGGAAAGGGCGTCTGATCCGTTTCCGCGCCGTCGGCGCGGGATAGGGTCTGGATGGAGGGTTGCGACATGAACCTGGAGCAGCGGGTTTCCGCACTCGTCGCCGAGCAGCTCGGGGTCAGTGCCGAAGAGGCCGTTCCGGATGCGGCATTCATCGACGATCTCGGCGCGGACTCCCTCGACATCGTCGAGCTGGTGATGGCGATGGAGGAGACCTTCGATATCGAAATTTCCGACGAGGACGCGGAGAAGATTCAGACCATCGGAAACGCCATTTCCTATCTACGGGGAAAGGTCGAGGGCTAGGCCCGCATGCCGAGGATTTCCGACATGAACGGTCCGATCATTGTGGCCAGCGACCACCGCGGAGCGACCCTCAAGCGCGACTTGCGTGTGGAGCTCGAGCGAGCGGGCTACGAAGTGCTCGATATCGGAACCCACGATGGGAAATCCGTGGACTACCCCGAGTTTGCGGCTCCCGCCGCACGGGCCGTTGCCGAAGGCAAGGCAGAACGCGCGATCGTGATCTGCGGATCCGGTCTGGGTGTGACGTACACGGCGAACCGTTTTCCGGGAGTTCGCGCTGCCCTCGTCGAAGATCAGGAGACAGCGGCCTTGGCGCGGCGTCACAACGATGCGAATGTGCTGACGCTGCCCGGCGATCGCATGGATGCGGAGCGCGCGTGGCCCATCGTGACGACTTGGCTCGAAACACCCTTCGAGGGCGGGCGCCACGCGCGCCGCATCGCGATGATCGACGAGTTGACGCGTTTCGAAACTTCCGTTCCGGCGGCGTCCCGGACGCGGGATCCGGGGCTGGACGAGGTCGATCCGGAGATTGCCCGGCTGCTGCGACAGGAGGCGCGCCGTCAGGGGCTGTCCCTCGAGCTCATCGCCTCGGAAAATTTCGTGTCGGAAGCGGTGTTGGAGGCGACCGGGTCGGTGCTGACCAACAAGTACGCCGTGGGCTATCCCGGACGGCGCTACTACGGAGGCTGCGACGTCGTGGACGGCGTCGAGCAGCTGGCCATCGACCGCGCTCGAGAGTTGTTCGGGGCCGATCATGTCAATGTTCAGCCGCATTCGGGATCTCAGGCGAACGAAGCCGTGTATCGAGCGGTTCTCGAGGTCGGCGACACGATCCTCGCCATGAACCTCGACCACGGTGGTCATCTCACCCACGGGAGCCCCGTGAATTTCTCGGGAAAGCTGTATCGGATCATTCCCTACGGGGTTCGGCGGGATTCGGAGCAGATCGACTACGACGAAGTTCGGAAGCTGGCCCTCGATGAGCGCCCGAAGCTGATCCAATGCGGGACCACCGCGTATTCGCGCACCCTGGATTTCGCGGCGTTTCGATCGATCGCCGATGAAGTGGGTGCGCTTCTGTTCGCCGACATCGCCCACATCGCGGGTCTCGTCGTCAGCGACCTACATCCGTCCCCGATCGGCCACGCCCAGATCGTCACGACGACGACGCACAAAACGCTGCGGGGGCCACGGGGGGGGCTGATTCTCTGCGACTCCGAGTTTGCCAAAAAAGTCGACAGCGCGGTGTTCCCAGGCGGGCAGGGCGGGCCGCTGATGCATGTCATCGCGGCGAAGGCCGTGGCACTTCGCGAGGCCGCCTCGCCCGCGTTTCGCACCTACTGCGCCCAGATCCAGACGAATGCGCGTGTCCTGGCCGAGGCGGTGATGGCCTCCGGTCTATCGGTGGTTTCCGGAGGCACCGACACTCATCTGTTCCTGCTCTCCCTGGTGGACCGCGATACCACCGGGAAGGCCGCCCAGCTCGTTCTGGAACGAGCGGGGATCACCACCAACAAGAACATGGTCCCCTTCGATCCCAGAAAGCCCGCCGTCACCAGTGGCATTCGGATCGGAACGCCTGCTGTGACGACCCGCGGCATGCGCGAGGCGGAGATGCGCGAGATCGCGGGGCTGCTCGTGCGCGCCCTCGAACGACCCGGGGATCTGGAAATGTTGGACGCCGTGCGGGGGGAGGTGGAGGCGCTGTGCAGACGATTCCCTCTGTATCCGGACCGCTGGGAAGAATCCCCCGCCTGAGCTGTGCGCTGTCCCTACTGCTCCGATTCGGCAAACCGGGTCATCGATTCACGGCTGGGCCGCGAGCGATCGGAAATCCGCCGACGCCGCGAGTGCCTCGAGTGCGGCCGCCGCTTCACGACCCGCGAACGCATCGACGGCGTGATGCCCAAGGTCGTCAAGCGCGACGGACGACGTGAGGAATATCAGCGGCAGAAGTTGATCTCGGCGGTGCAGAAAGCCTGTGACAAGCGCCCCATCAGTGCGGACGCGCTAGAGCGGCTCCTCGATCGAGTCGAACGTCAGTTGCAGGAGTTCGGAGGCCGGGAAGTGACGAGTTGGGTGATGGGCGAGCGCGTTCTGGAGGGGCTCATCGAACTCGACGTACTGGCCGCCGCTCGTTTTGCTTCCGTGTTCCAGAATTTCCAGGGGGCGGAGGACTACTCGAACTTCTTTGCCTCGGTCGTCGACGCGAAGCGGAAATCCGGACCGGAGCGATGAACCCGGAAGCCGCGATGCGGCTCGCGCTGGCCCAGGCCCGACGCGCGTCAGGCCGAAGCTTTCCGAATCCCGCTGTGGGCGCGATCGTCTATCGCGGCGACCGTGTCCTCGGTCGCGGTTGCACGCGCCCGGCGGGTGGCCCTCACGCGGAAGTGGTGGCGCTCGATCGCGCGT
Organism: Myxococcota bacterium; assembly: GCA_036447375.1. Lineage (GTDB taxonomy): Bacteria > Myxococcota_A > UBA9160 > UBA9160 > SMWR01 > JACZXC01. The sequence continues at coordinate 54,291 of JAZFUU010000071.1, read as the reverse complement.
TGCGCCGGTACGGCGAGAAGCTCGTGCGCGGCGCGTCCCTGGCCGTGACGCTGGAACCCTGCTGTCACGTCGGGCGAACGGGCCCCTGTGTCGACCGAGTGGCCGCTGCGGGCCTGCGCGCGGTGTACCTGGGTCACGTCGATCCGCATCCGGCGGTTTCGGGTCGAGGGATTCGCCGGCTGCGCCGCGCCGGAATCGACACGGACGTGGGGATCCTCGAGAGCGAGTGCCGCGAGCAGCACCGCGGTTTTCTTTCGGTGTGTGCTCGGGGTCGTCCGTTCGTGATACTCAAACTCGCCAGCTCGCTGGACGGACGCGTCGCGACCGCGAGCGGCGAGTCGCGGTGGATCACCGGGGAGTCCGCGCGGGCTCTGGTTCATCGTATTCGCGCCCGGGTCGACGCGATCGTGGTGGGGTCCGGCACTGCCCTCGCCGACGATCCGGAACTCACCGCCCGCCGGGGCGAACGCGTGCTGCATCGCCCCGTGCGCATTCTGGTCGATTCGCAGCTTCGGGTTCCCGCCACGGCCCGCTTGTATCGCGACGAGCAGGCCCCCGCCTGGATTTTGTGTGCGCGGAACGCACCGGTCGCCCGCAGAAGAGCCGTGGCGTCCACCGGAGCGCGGCTCCTGGAAGTTCCTACCAGCGGGCGAAATCTCGATCTTCGGCGAGCGTTGGCGGCCCTGGGCCGAGCCGGGCTCACAGAGATTCTCGTGGAGGGTGGCGGCGGTCTGGGCGCGGCGTTGCTGCGGAAAAGGCTCGTGGACGAAATTCATTGGTTCGTGTCGGCCAGGCTGATCGGGGGGGACGGTCGAGCGGCTCTGGGGCCTCTGGGGCTCAAAAGACTGGCGAACGGACCCGAGCTCACCGATGTTCGTATCCGACGCCTCGCTGACGACGTGCACATCCAGGGTCGGTTGCGGGATGTGGGCGCGCGAGGGGCCGGACGCCGGCGAACTCGCTAAATTTCCCCCGAAACGATGAGACAATACGCAACCTCCGGAGATGCATCGCAGTTGCGCTTCGGCATCGTCGTCTCGCGCTTCAATCACATGGTTTCCGTGCGGCTTCTCGAAGCTTGCACGAGAGAACTGGAGAAGCGCGGCGCCGACTCCGACGATATCCACGTGGCCTGGGTGCCCGGAGCTTTCGAGATTCCGATGGCTGCGCGGGCATTGGCTCGGACGGGTCGATACGATGCGATCGTGACCCTCGGCGCGGTGATCCGCGGCGCGACCCCCCACTTCGATTACGTGTGCAGGGGCGTGACCGATGGAGTCTGCGAGGTGATGCGAGATACCTCGGTTCCCGTTGCATTCGGTGTGCTCACGACCGATGACGTGGATCAGGCTCTGGCGCGGGCCGGGGGCAGCGAGGGCAACAAGGGCGAAGAGGCCGCCCGGGCGGCTGTGGAAATGGCTCGCCTCGGCCCTCAGCTAACCGAGCCGCCCGGTTCGGTTGACATCCGTCCGATCCGCTCCGTGCCCGGAAAGGCCTCGCCGTGAGCCGACGACATCCGGGCGTACGACATCACTCGCGCCAGGCGGCGCTGCAGGTCCTGTACGCCTTCGATCTGGCGGACCGGGCGGTGTCGGGTCCTCGACCCTCCGACGAAGAGGCGTTTGACCGGGTGGTACAAAACTTCGACCTTCCGGCCAGCGCCCGGGATTTTGCCAGAGCGTTGGTCCGAGGAACGGTCGCGTGCAGAAACGAATTGGACGCGGTGCTCGCCAGCCATGCCGAACACTGGCGCATCCCACGAATGGCGACGGTCGACCGCAACATCCTGCGGCTGGCGTGCTACGAGCTCACCCGCACGGATACCCCCTCATCGGTGATTCTCGACGAGGCGATCGAACTGGCCCGTCGCTTCGGGTCGGATACTTCGCCGGGGTTTGTGAACGGCATACTCGACGCCATTGCTCGCGGGGCCCGGGCCCCCGGCCCGGTTCAGGCCTCCCGGTGACGGCGACGCTGTCGGTCGATCTGGCCCCGGGTCCGATCGAACGCACCCGAGCGGAGGTCGCCGTCGTCACATTCTTCGAAGACGAGCGGCCCTTGCGGGGCAACGCGGGGCGCGCGGACTGGAGGCTGTGCGGGCGCCTCTCCCATCTGATCTCCGACGACCGGGTGCAGGGGCGCCGCGGTGAGGCCGTTCTCATCCCGACTCGAGGGGGGATGCAGGCTTCTCTGCTGGTCGCGATCGGGCTCGGTCCGCGAGACGGGTTCGGCGACCGGGACTGGGAGGCAGCCAGCCGGGACGCGATCGACCGGGTCCTGAAGCTGGGTGCCTCGGTCGTCGCGTTGCCGCTCTGCGAGGCCGAAACCGATGATCGCGTTCTCGATGGGCGGGCACAGGCCCTGTTGCGCGGCGCCGGCGCGGCCTTGGCCGACGCCGGGGGGGAGCTCCAGCTGCGGGTGGTCGCCCCGGGTCCGGAGACGCGCCGGGCCGCCGAGGCCCTTCGCAGGACGGATGCGCGGGGCTTCCCGGTGTCCGTTGCGCTGGATCTGCCGACCGCAGCGTCACGTCCTCGCGCGGGCTCGAGTGAGGGACCGGCCGTTCGTCTCCATTCCGGCCCGGATTCCTAGACCCGTCGACTCACGGCCGCCGGGATCGCCTGACCGCACTCGCCTGCCCCCCGGAGCCCGGTCTCGCTCGTCTCCGATCCCGGGAGCGGAATCGGATGTGCGGGGAGGCCCGGAAGTACCTCATCTGGCTCAAGAAGAGGCGCCCAGGACCGATACGGGATAGATCCGGTTGCGAGTGATTTCGCGAGGGGAGGGGGGTCATGCGCCGAATCCTGATCGTCGAGGATTCGCCCAGCATGCGGGCGCTGGTGACGGTTGCTCTGGAAGGCCTTCCGACGGCGGTGGATACGACCGCGGTGGTCAGCGGGCTCGAGGCCCTCCGGTGCCTCCATGGTGAACACTTCGACCTCATCGTTACCGACATCAACATGCCGGACATCAACGGCCTCGAGCTGTTGTCTTTCGTCAAGAACAGCGAACCCCATCGTTCGATTCCCATCGTCATCATCTCGACCGAGGGGTCTGAGCGTGATCGCGAGAAGGGCCTCGGCCTCGGCGCCGACGCTTACCTGGTCAAGCCCTTCGAGCCCGATGCCCTGCGTCAGATCGCCCAGGATCTGCTCGCGAAATCCCCCGCGGAGTAGCGCGCCGTGGCGGGGCGACCGGCGGAATCGCGGCGCATCAGCAAGGCGGATCGGGAATTCGTCTCGGAGGCCGAAGAACTCCTCGAGCGGATGCGGAACGACCTCGCCGACCTCGAAGATCAGCGGGCCGGATCGGAAGCGGTCGAGCCCGATGTCGTCAACCGACTCTTCCGATCGGCTCATTCGCTCAAGGCGCTGGGCGGCCTGTTCGGCATTGATTCTGTCCGTCACCTCGCGAACCAACTCGAAGATGTGCTCGACGGGCTTCGCCTCGGCCGGGTCTCTCTCGAGTCGGAATCCGTTGGGTTGATCGCCGAAGCGGTCGACCATTTTGCGACGCTGCTCGCTGCGGTGGGTGATGCCACGGCCATGGGGGTCGCTGCGCGGCCGACCGCCGATCTCGCGGACCGGATCGAGACGGAAGTCCGGAAGAGCGCCCCGGGGCGTTTCGACCTGGCTGCTCTGGACATCGATCCGGCGGTTCTTGGGACGCTCACCGAGTACGAAGAGCACCGGCTCAGCGAGAACCTGCGGCGCGGGCGCCACATCGCGCTGGTGGAGGCCGCTTTCCCGATCTGCTCTTTCGAGGAGGGCCTTTCCCAGCTCACGGAGGTCGTGGGTTCACTGGGAGAGCTGATCTCGACTCTGCCCGCCGCGGGAGCTGCCCAGAAGTCCCAGCTGCGTTTCTCGCTGTTGGTTGCATCCGCGCTCGCTGCGAGCGAACTCACGTCGCGCATCGACCTGCCCGACGTCGACGTGCGAGAGGTCGCAGCCGGGCGCGAGACGCCCGATCCCTCGCGGACCCGCAGCCGCGATGCAGCGACTTCGCTTCGATCGATCAGCGACACGGTCCGCGTCGATATCCGAAAGCTCGATGATCTGATGGTTCTGGTCGGAGATCTCGCGATCCAACGCCGTGTCGCCGGTGACCTGATCGCCGGGTTCCAGTCGGAGGTCTCGACCGCGTGGATTGCTGACGCCTTCGCCAAGTCCCATCGGGATCTCGGGCGAAAGCTGAAGGAAGTGCAGTCGGCGGTCCTCGACCTTCGCATGGTTCCGCTGCGCCAGGTCTTCGAGAAGATTTCGAGGGTTGTTCGCACTCTTCGCCGCGAGCTCGGAAGGGACGTCCGCTTCGAAGTCCGCGGGGCGGATACCGAACTCGACAAGCTGATCGTGGAACAGCTCGTTGATCCGCTCAATCACATGGTGCGCAACGCCATCGATCACGCCATCGAGCCCCCCGAGCGACGCGTCGCGCTCGGCAAGGATCCGCGGGGCTGCATCGAGATCGAGGCGCGTCAACGTGGGAACCAGGTGGTGATTTCGGTTTCTGACGACGGCGCGGGCATCGATACGGCAGGTCTCCGCGCTCGGGCGAAAGCCTCGGGATCGATCGGGCCCGACGAAGTTCTCAGCCAGAAGGAAGCCCTGGAGCTGATCTTTGTCCCGGGGCTTTCGACGCGAGAGGACGTCACCGAAACCAGCGGTCGCGGGGTCGGGATGGACGTGGTGAAGGCGAACCTGATGGCGATCGGAGGCAGCGTGGATGTCGAGTCCCGATCGGGGAGCGGAACCACGATTTCGATGACGCTTCCGATCACGTTGGCGATCGTGCAGTCGCTGGTCGTCTACGTCGCGAATCAGCGGTTCGCGATTCCCATCGCCTCCGTTCGGGAGACCCTGTTGGTGGACCCGGGCGAGATCCAGCGCCGTCGGGAACGGGAATTGCTCGACCTTCGTGGTGAGGTTCTGGTGCTGCGGCGCTTGTCGCAGGAGTTCGGGCTGGAAGCGGCTGCTCCGGAGGCCAAGTTATTCGCTGTGGTGGTGAGTGTGGGCGAGACCCGAATCGGTCTCCTGGTCGACAAGCTCGAGGGGCAGCAGGACACGGTGATCAAACCGATTCAGGGCCCCTATCGGGAGATACGGGGCATCGTCGGCGCAACCGAGATCGGAGATCGCGAGCCGGTTCTGGTCCTGGATGTCGCGTCTCTCATCGAGGATGTCGAACACCGCGCGGAGGCCGCGTGAGGAGTAGGGCATCGATCGCTGCTTCCGTGGATACGACCGGGGCATGGGAGGCACTCGCTCGCTCGGCGTCGGAAGGCGAAGTCGAGCCCGAACTCCGAGACGAATCGAGCGAATTTCTCGCATGCGAGCTGGGTGGCGTCGTGTACGCGCTCGCGGTGGAACGAGTGCGCGAGGTCGTCCGGATCCGGCCGATCACGCCCATTCCCAGGGTGCCCAAGGAGATTTGCGGCGTGGTCTCGCAGCGCGGCGAAATCGTCCAGATCATCGACGTCCGGCGCAGGCTCGGATTTCCACCCGGGGAGCCGACGCGGGCGAGCCGCATTCTCTTCGTGCGCGGAGCCGACGGCACCGCAGCGGGACTGCTGGTCGACGCTGTGGTGGGGGTCCTCCGCATTCCGGAGGACGCATTGCACCCCTCGCTGCCCGGTGAGTCCGTCGCCGTCGAGGCCATGTGTCGGTACCGAGACCAGTTCATTTCCGTGATCGCCCTCGACTCGTTGTTGGATGTTCACGATGAGTCCTGAATCCGCGGCCGCCAAGGAGCCGGGGCTGACCCTCGGCTGCTTCGAGGTGGGCAGCCACACCTTCGGAATGGACGTCACGAGCATTCGCGAGATCGTTCGCTGGAGGACCGTGAAGCCGTTGCCCGGGTCGCCCCCGCTGATCGAGGGTGTGATCGAATTGCGGGGCACACTGATACCGGTTGTCGACCTGGGTCGGGCCCTTGGCGAAGCCCCGATCGGGGAAACCGCCGGAGGGCGGATCGTCATCAGTCAAATCGGCGGGCTCGTGATTGGGCTGGTCGTGCAGCGGGCGACCGACGTGGTGACCGTGGAAGCCTCGGATTTGTGTCGACCTGCGGAGACCTCCAGCCCGAACTCCGGTGAGCTGATACAGGCCGTCGTGCGTAGGAAGGGAGCCGATCCGATCGTCGTCCTGTCGCTGGAATCGCTTCTCCGGCTCGTTCGCGACTCCGAGTCGTCTACGCGGGAGGCGTCGGCGTGAGTTCCAACCGACTGATCGGGGCCTCCGAGTTCCGGCGACAAGTGATCGGCGAGGTCAGGGGCTTGGCGATTTCGGCCGTGCCCGTCGTCATCGTCGGCTGGATCGGGCTTCTCGACATCGGCGAAGCCGAGTGGAAATGGCTGTTGGGGCTGGTGGCGGGCGGCGGCGCTGTGGTCGGCGGACTCGCGTGGATGTGGCTGCGCCGGCTTCTCGAACCGGTGTGTGTCCACCTCGAGCGGCGGAGCGAGGGGCTCACCGCTCCCGATCCGACGGGAGAAAATCCGCCTCGATTGGCCTTTGCGGCGATCCAGAAACTGCCCGGCGGGAGCGCCTGGGTGGGCAGTATCGCGTGGACGGGTCTGGCAGCTGCGATCGCCTTGGCGATGCGCCTGCGGTTTTCCGAGTGGGGCGCCTTCGACGCCGCGGTCGTGACGCTCTCCGGCGTGTGTGCCGGTCTGGTCGTGGGTTGTTTCGTGTACCTCGGGGTGCGCCGCGTGGTCGAATCCGTGGGGGAGGTGTTGGCGTCGGAGTTCGCGGATCCCGCGGAGCGAAACGCGTTGAATCGCCATCTGCCCCTGCGACGCAAGCTTCTCGCCGGTGCGATGGGAGTGGTTGCGATTCCGTTGGTCTGCGGATTGCTATTCGCCGAGTCCAGGGCCACGCGTTCCATCGAGGATCTGACCCTTCACTGGCAGCGTCTCGCAATGACAGGTGCGGAAGCGCAGCGGGCACTCGCCGACGATGGGGCGAATGGCGTCACGTCCGACGCAGGCCTCCCCATCGCGATCTCGCTGCTCGAACTGACGCCCGGCGAAGTCGGCCAATCGCATGTGGCGCCCGAGCTTCTCGAACACCTGCGCCTCGAAATCGCTCGAGGAGTTGGCGAAGGGAGTACGACCCGACTCGACAGCCGGATGATCCTTTCCTGGCGCCGGATCGACGATCGACGAGTGCTCGTCGCTGCTACCCCTCGCAGTGAACTCCCGAGTTCCGGCTACTGGGAAGTCTTCGCCGGCCTGCTGGTGGTGTCTGTGGCCGTCGCCGTCGGGTTGGCCATCGTGTTCTCCAGCGCCATGGGTCGCGCGACGCGGGCCCTGCGCCGTGTCGCCGAGCGGATGGCCTCGGGGGAGTCGGTCCCGGCTCGAGCGTACGAGTCCGAAGACGAGTTGGGAGAGCTGGCGCGATTGTTCGATCGGATGGGATCCACCCTCAGGGCGGATTTCGCCCAGATTGCGACCGCCGCGGAACGGGTGGAGTCGATGGTCGACGAGATCGAGGGACTGGCCGGCAACCTGGTCGCCGTGACAGCGGATCAGAGCCGGGGAATCGAACAGTCCGCAACCTCGATCGAGGGGATCAAGGATCGGGCCAAGGTGATGGCGAATTCGAGTTCCCAGCTGACCGTTGTTGTGGAGGAGGCGCACCATTCGGTTTCGGAACTCGGATCCGCGGAGCAGCAGCTGGGTGAAACGGCGCGAGTCTTGTCGACGCAGGTAGCCGGGGTTTCGAGCTCGATCGAGCAGATGCTTCTGAGCGTTCGCGAGGTCTCCGAGAACGCCTCGTCGCTGGGCGATACATCGGCGCAGATGTCGGCGAGCATGGCGGAGATGGCGACGTCCCTGCATGAGGTGGATACATCGGCAGAGGAGTCGGTTCGCTTGTCACGGCAGGTCGTCAACGGCGCCGAGAAGGGCCAGGAAAAGGTGCGGCAGACGATTGCCGGGATGGAGGCGATCCGCGACGCGACCGAGACCGCAGAGCGGGTGATCCGAAATCTCGGAATTCGAACCAATGAGATCGGCGCGATCGTGGAAGTGATCGACGATGTCGCCGATGAGACGAATCTTCTGGCCCTCAACGCTGCGATTATCGCGGCTCAAGCCGGGGAAAACGGACGTGCCTTCGCGGTGGTTGCCGATCAGATCAAGGACCTGGCCGATCGCGTTCTGGTGAGCACCAAGGAGATCGGGGCCCTGATCCGGGGCCTCCAATCCGAGAGTTCGAATGCGATCGGGGCCGTCGAGCGGGGCGGCGAGAGCGTCGCGAGTGGCGTGGATCTGTCCGCGGAGGCCGGGGTGAGTCTCGAGGAAATCACACTTACGTCGCGAGAAAGCGGTACGCGAATGGCAAGAATCGTGACGGTGGTGAGCGAGCAGGCCAGGGCCGCCGGCCATGTGGTGGAGCTCATGGAGCGAGTGAAAGCGGGAGTCGAAGGGATCCGGCACGTATCCGGAGACCAGGAGCGGGACAACGAAACGGCGTTTCGAGGCGCGATCGCCATGCGCGAAGCGGCCGATCGTTTGAGTGGAAACGCACCGCATGGTTCGGCCCGGATCAAGGAGAGCGTCGATCGGGTGCGCGAACACGCGGGACGTGTCGAAGCCGCGTTTCAGGGACAGTCGCTGGCTTGTGAGACGGCGGTCGAATTCCTGGGAGACTTGCGAAAGCGTACGCGTTCGAACGAGGAGCTATCGCAGCAGATGGAGGGGGCCGTGAGAGAGCTTTTTCGGAAGGCGGTGGACTTGCGGAAGGATATTGGAAGAGTCCGCATTGCCTCGGGCGATGGAGGGAGTCGGTGATGATCGCGGCATGTCCGAAATGCGGCGCGCGCTACCGCGTGGATGCGAGTCGCCTGGGTCCGAAGGGGTCGGGCATCCGATGTTCGGAATGTGGGGCCGCGTTCCGCGTTCGACCGCCGGCGCCGAAGGCGAGTCCGCCGGAGAATGCGAACGCAATTATCGCCTGCTGCAGTGTTGATGCCGGGCGGGAGCTGGCGAACACCCTGATCGCCTGGGGTCTGCGTCCGCTGCTGGTCCACGATGGTGTCGATGCGATTCTCAGCGTGCAGAGAGCCCTGCCGGCGCTGGTGGTTCTCGACACGGATCTCCCCAAGATGACCGGGCTCCAGGTGTGCGAACTGATCAAGCGGAATGCGAGTCTGCAGCAGATCCGGGTCGTCCTGGTCGACGTGGCTCAGGACCCCAGCGACCCGTCGGCGGCGCCCTTCGGGCCGGATGCCCGGGTCGAGCGCGCCCAGCTGCCTGCCGCCCTCCGGTCCCTGGTGGACGATCTCGGCCTCGGGGCCCAATCCGCGCCCGTCGCTGCGAAACCTCCGCAGCCGGTGGCCGCGCCTCCCCCCGCGCCCGTCGCTGCGAAACCTCCGCAGCCGGTGGCCGCGCCTCCCCCCGCGCCCGTCGCCGCGAAACCTCCGCAGCCGGTGGCCGCGCCTTCCCCCGCGCCCGTCGCCGCGAAACCTCCACAGCCGGTGGCCGCGCCTCCCCCCGCACCCGCCCCGGCTGTGACGGTGCCTCCGACAGCCGCAGAGAGCGATGCGGATCCTGGGACGGCCGAGGCCGAGCGTCTGGCGCGCGTCATCGTGGCGGACATCGTGCTGTACAACGAGGCGAAATTCGACGCGGCGGTCGCAAGCGGGAATCCCGCGGAGGCCCTGGCGGTAGAGATCAGCGAGGGACGTGCGCACTTTGAACAGCGGATCGATGCGGCCGTTCGCGCGAAGAAGGATTTTCTCGCGGAAGAGATCCAGCGCGTCGCGCGCAACCGGGGCAAGCCATGAGCGACCTCTGCGACGACCGCGATCGCGAGAGCATCTTGCGAGACCTGGAAAGTTCGGATGAAGAAGTCCGGCGCCTGGCGGTCGAGCGCGTCGGAGCCATCGGAGTCGCGGATTCGATACCGGTCTTGATCGAGGCGCTGGGCGATCCGAGTTGGCGAGTTCGGAAAGCGTCGGTGGAACGGCTCGCGGCATGTCCCGACATCACGCTGGCCGCCGACGCGCTGATTCCCGAATTGGCGGAAGCAGACGATCCCGGCCGCCGGAATGCCGCCGTTGAAGCGCTCATCCGATGCGGCTCCAAGGTCGTGCCCCTGATCGTGGACGCGATCGGAACGAACGATCCAGACGTGCGCAAGCTCACGGTGGATATCCTCGCCGCCATCGGGGATTCCCAGGCTCTTCCCCACCTCCTGTGTCTGATCGAGGACCCCGACCCGAATGTGCGCGCCGCGATCGCCGAGGCCCTCGGCGCCATCGGTGGAGATGGAGTCGACCGGGCGCTGCACCGGCTGGCGACGGACTCGGAGGAGGTCCCCCCGGTGCGGTTTGCTGCGCTCCACGCTCTCTTCTTGCTGGGAGAGCGGATCCCGGTGAGTGAGCTCGGCGCGGTCCTCGACGATCCCACCCTGTGCCCGGCCGCGTTGCTCCTGCTCGGTTGCCCCGACGACGGAGAGGCGGTTCCGACGCTGCTGAAGGCTCTGGCCGAGCGGTCGCGAAGCGCTCGCGAAGCGGCCATTCGTTCGCTGTTGATTCTGGTCGCTCGCAGTGACGGTGCGGGGTGTGAGGAGCTGTTCGAAAAGATCCGGCAAGCCGCCGACGAGTCCCCCGTGCTGGTGACGTCCGCCGTTCAGCGCCTCGCGAATGCGGACCTGGCGACGCGACTGATCCTCGTTCAGTTCCTCGGGCTGTTGCGAACTCCCGAGGTGGTGGGTCCGATTCTGCGCGCGGGGAACGACGACGCGCTCGTCGACGTCTGCCTTGCGACCCTGGAGGCCATGGGCTCGTTGGCAGCGGAAACGCTCGACGCTGCCTGGAACGATCTCGAGCGGGAATCGAGACGCAACGCATGTCTGCTCCTCGGTCGCATCGATGGCGGGCGCGGGTCGCCACGACTGATGGAGGCCCTGGAGGATGTCGACCCCGAGGTCCGAATTGCGGCCGCACGATCGGTAGGGGAGCGTGCGGAGGCGGTCCCGGTTCTGATGGATCGATTGGAGACGGCGGCTCGCGAGTACGAATTCGACTGCGGAGCCGAGGTGATTGCGGCGAGCGAGGCACTGATCGCCCTGTCGGAACGCGCGAGCCTCGCCGATGAGCTGGTGGAACTCCTTCGTTCGCGGTTTCAGGGTGCGCCGGATCGGGTTCGACGCGCATTGGCCGGGGTGCTTGGGAGAATCGCTCGCGTTTCGGATCAGCCTCTCATCGAGATCCTGCTCGGCGATTCCGACGCAGGGGTCCGACGGGCGGCGGTCGGAGCGGTGGGGCGACTCGATCCGGCGGCGGCGACCGAAACCCTGCGATCGGCCCTGGGCGACGAATCCGCAACCGTCCGCGCGGCGGTTGCCCGTGTCCTCGGTTCCTGTCCGAGCGAAGCTGCGCTCGCCGCCCTCCGGCATCTGGCTGGCGATGAAGATCCCTGGGTACGCGCGGCCGCGATTCGAGCCGCCGGCGGCCGATACTCCCGGTCGGAGGAGTCCGGCCGCGAAATCGTCCTCGCGCTGATCGAAGCCGGTCTCGCGGACGACGCCGTCGTCGCCATCGCCGCCGTGGCGGCCCTGAAGCAGGTGGGTGGTCCCGTGGCCGAGCGCGCCGCGGAAGTACTCGAGCGCGGGGAGCCCGAGCTGATATCGGAGGCGACCGGGTGCTTGGCGGCTCACGCCGCTTCCGATCGACTGGGGGCGGTGATCGGCCTCGTCTCACATCCGGATTGGTCGGTTCGCGCCGAGGCGATCCGAACATTGGCGGACCGCGGAGTCACTCAGTCCGTTCCGGCGATCCTGCGTCGAATGCATACCGAGCGGGATGAGTTCGTGCGCGGAGAAATGCTCCGCGCTCTGACGCGGCTCGAGAGCTAGCGGAGACGTACGTGGAAGATCGGCGAGACCCTCAGATGACGGATCGCGAGTGGCGGATGTTCACCCAACTCCTGCGCCTTCACTGCGGACTCGAGTGTGGGCCCGAGACACGCCCTGCGTTGGAGCATCGGATCGCCCGGCGGGTCCGCGAACTCGAAATCGAGAGCTTTGCTGCCTATCACTACTTCATTCGACAGGCGTCGGGAGCCGAGGAACTCGCTCGACTCATCGAAGAGACGGTTTCGGGCGAATCGCACTTCTTCCGCGACCGCGGCCAACTCGACGCGCTGGTTCAGCAGATCCTGGCCGAGAACCTGGTGGAACGTCGGGCCGATGGCGGCAATCCGCTGAGCATCTGGTCGGCGGGCTGCGCGGGCGGTGAAGAACCGTACAGCGTGGTGATGCTGGCGCTCGAGTCCGAACTCGTCCCCGGCACCGATTTCAAGATCTTCGCATCGGACATCTCGCGTGGAGTGCTGGCGCGGGCCCGTCGGGGCAGCTATCGCGAGACCTCTCTGCGCGAGACCGAGCCGGCGCTGCGCCAGCGGTACTTTCACGAAAGGGGCGGACTGTGGCAGATCTCCGATGCAGTTCGGGAAAATGTCGATTTCATCGACCTGAATTTCTTGGACCCCGGCCAGCTTGCGTCGATTCCCAGCGTCGACGTGGTGCTGTGCCGCGATGCGAGCGCCCGTCTTACATCCGACAGTAGGCAGCGGTTGATCGAGACGTTCTGGGACAAGCTGCGTCCGGGAGGGCATCTGTTTCTGGGACGCTCGGAATCGCTCGTGGGTGTGTCGACTTCGTTCGAGCTGCGGCGTTTGAACGACGAATCGGTCTACCTCAAGCCCTCACCTGGACTGGGCCTCGGCACGCCGCGCCACGGCCGGGCGGAAGCCGGGCTGTCGGACGATGCCCCCAAGGCGGACCGATGAGCTTTCCGAACGCCGCGTGCATGCGAATCCTCATCGTCGAAGACAGCGCGACGATGCGGCAGGTTCTCAGGTTCGCCCTCACGCGCCTGAAGAACGTCGAGATCGTCGAGGCGCAAGACGGGCTGGACGGATTCAGGAAGCTATCTGCCGATCATTTCGATCTCGTATTGATCGACGTCAACATGCCGGTCATGGATGGCCTGAAGCTGATCGGCTTGATCCGAAACGACGACGACCTGCACGACATTCCCATCGTCGTCATCACGACCGAGGGAGCTGAGGCAGACCGCGCGCGCGGAATCAGTCTCGGCGCCAACGAGTATCTGACGAAGCCGCTCCAGACGAACCGCGTGTTGGCGATCGCGAAGTCCCTGCTGAAACTGGATTGATCGAGCGGTCGGAGGCCCCGCCTGTGGTATATCTGCCCGGGTGAGAGGACTCGCATTCGCCGTCACCCTCGGTGCCGTGCTTTTCGGGTGCGGATACAAGCTCGTACGCTACGAGGGGTCGCTCGGCGACGTCCGGTCCCTGACGGTCGAGACCCTCAGCAACGAATCCTACGAGGCGGGCGTCGAGTACATCATGTCCGACGCCCTGCGCCGCGAGTTCTTGCGGCGCGGCGCGGTGAGGCTGATCGAGGACCCGAAGCAGGCCGACCTGGTCTTGACCGGGAGCGTGTTGCCGATCGAGTCGTCGGGCTCCAGCTTCTCGTCGGCCGTGTTGGTGATCGAGTACCAACTCACCCTGAGCCTGGCGATTCAGGCTACCCGCCGCGACGGAACCGAGGTTCCGGTCGACCCGCGAGCGCTGCGGGAAACCGAGCGCTACCTCGTGAGCCCGGATGTCGAAGCGACGCGGAAGAACCGGGACGAGGCCCTGCATCGAGTTGCGGCCCAGTTGGCTGGGCGGGTACACGACGCCCTTGCCGAGGTGCTCACCCCGTGACCCCCGAAGAGCTTCGATCCGAGGTCTCTCGGGGAATCCTGCGAACCGCCTATCTGCTGGTGGGTGAGGAGGCGCTGCTCCGGGACGACGCGCTCGCCACCATTCGCGAGGCCGTGCTGGGAGAAGGCCCGGCCGAGTTCAACTTCGACTCGATGGACGGCAGCTCGACGGCGCCCGGAGCACTGCTCGACGCCGTGCACACGTTGCCCGTGATGGCTCCGCGACGCCTCGTCGTCCTGCGGGAGCCCGAGGGTCGGCGCGGAGCCTCCGCGGGGCTGGCCGACGTCCTCGGCGATGTCGTCGCCGACCTCGATTCGGAGAGCGGGGTGGTACTGGCCGTGATTGCCGCGCGAGTGGATCGCCGCGTGCGCTGGACTCGGGCCTTTGCCAAAGGAGACCCGGGGAACCCCGTCACGGTGGCATGCGATCCACCGCGGGGTGCCCGCGCCCTCGCGGCCTTCGTGAGAGAGGAAGCGGAGCGCCAAGGCGTTCGTCTGGAACCCGGGGCCGCGGACCTGCTCGGCGAGCGGGTCGGACCGCAGCTACTGATGCTGCGTCAGGAGATCGCAAAACTGTCTCTCCTCGCGGGGCCCGGTGAGTCGGTGACGCGCGCCCATGTGAACTCCGGCGCGAGCGACATCGCCGAGGAACCGATCTGGGACCTCACCGATGCGATCGGAGCCGGAAAGGCCGCAGATGCCCTATCGGTGCTGGCTCGCCTGCTGCGTGCCGGGGCGCCCCCGCCGCTGGTCCTGGGGACTCTGGTGTCGCATTTTCGTCGCCTGATTCGGGTCAGTGCCGGGGGGTCGGTGCCGGCTCCGCCCTTCGTGGCCCGAAAGCTGAAGAGCCAGGCCGAGCGCTATTCCCGGCCACGGTTGATCTCGTGTCTGCGCGCGATCCACGAGACCGACCTGGCGCTGAAGGGTGCCGCGGGTCTGAAACCGGAAATGGCCCTGGAGCGCCTCGTTCTCGGACTGTCGGGCTGAGCGGCCCCAAGGCCGCGGCGGGCTGGGGCTAGACGCTGTTCGCGTGCCGCGCGAGGCGGCCGATCAGTCGGCTCGCCCGTTTCTTCGGAAGCGCGCCCTTGCTGGCGGCACGCCTTAAGACCGACTCGGCCGTCAGCAGCGTGCTTCGGGTTGCCTCGGCGTCCTTCGTTTCGAGGGCGGTTCGGACCCGCTTGACGGCACCCTTGGTGCGGGTTCGGAGTTCCCGATTGCGGGTCCGGCGCTTGATCGACTGACGGGCCCGCTTGCGTGCTGATTTGTGGGTTGCCACCCGTCCTCCCAGGGCTGAGGGAACTGCCAGGACCCCCAGATGCGGCGCGTGAACATACCCGTTCCCCCCGAACTTCGCTCTCCGAGGGGCCGAGCTCTCGGTGGTTCAGGCGGTTTGGGGGTCCACCGATACAGAGAATCGCAGCCCTCAGGCTGTAGGGGGGGCGGATCGTGCGCACGATGGGCCGGTGGGCGGCGATGTTGGCGGTTCTGGGACTCTGTTCCATGGCCCCTGCGGTTTCCTCCCGGGCTGACGCCGACGTCGGGGTCGAGACGGCCGACACACCCGAGGTCGGTCCCTCCGAGGTCGGTTCCTCCGAGGGCGAGCACCCGGGCCCTCCCGCGCCGCAGAGCCGTTTCAGCGACCCGATCGAGCGCGCCTGGTTTGCTCCCGCCGGCAGCCTCGAGGAACGCGTCCTACGTACCCGTCGCGTCTCGCTCGAACTCGGGGTGCGCAGTCTCGACGGCGCCGCTCGCGCGCTGCTCCGAAACGCCGACCTGGGCGACCCCATGGAACGATCGGCGGCCGCTCTGGTGCTGGCCCCGGATCTGCCCGCTGCCCATGTCGAACGGGCCCGGGCCCTGTGGGTCCACAGCGCTTCTCCCTTCGAAGCGGCCGGCGCCATCAAGGGGGCGCTCGCGGCGATTCTCCGACATCCCGAGGCCTCCCTCTGGTTCGGGGGATCCGCGTTGTTCGTCCTGGCGGCGGCTCTCGTAGCCGGCGGCCTGCTGTGTATCACGGCGGCGGCGGCAGTGGCTTCGCCCCGAGCCGCCCACGATCTGGGAGATTTGGTCCCGGGATCGATTCCCGGATTCGCACGTGGGGCCCTTCTCTCGGGCCTGCTGCTGCTTCCCCTGGTATTGGGGCACGGGATCGCCGGAGTCGCGATCGCACTCTTTGGCGTCGGTGTTGTCTACGGCGGATTTGGGCAACGATTGGTTCTGGTGTTCGCCGCGGCCATGGTGATGATCGGCGCCTATCCGGTCGCCCAGCTGGCCAGCGCCACCCTCGATCTGTTTTCCATGGATCCGGTGGCCGAGGCGGCCATGGCGACAACCGGGGGTCTTGCCCTCGAACAGGACCGGATCCGTCTCGAGCAAGCCGAGGCGAACGATCTTCTCGCGGCCCGGGCTCTGGCCATGCAGTCTCGACGCGACGGCGACCTGGCCCAAGCCGACGCGCGTTACGAGGCGCTGATGCAAGCCCTTCCCATGGACGCCGGGGTCGCCAACAACGCCGCGGGGGTCCGCATGAGACTGGGCCAGGTGGAATCGGCCATCGTTCTCTATGAGGACGCTGCCGAGCTGAGCGACTCGCCCATCGTGTTCTTCAATCTCGCGCACGCGTATGGGCGCGCATTTCGAATGGAGGACATCGCCAGCACATTGGGTCGCGCCCAGCAGATCGACGAGGAGATGGTGGCGCAGCTCACGGCCTTACAGCGGACGGATCCACAGAATTTCGTGGTCGACATGCCTCTGCCGGTTTCCCTGCTGTGGCGCCGAGTGCTGGCGGCCGAAGGGCGGCGCGAGATGGATACCGATCTTCGCAGGAAGATCGCCCCGAGTATTCTCGGTCGCAACGCGTCGGTGGCGGCTCTCGCATTCGGCCTTGTCGGCATCTGCGCCGGCGCTCTGGGCGTGCGCCTGCAGGCGTCTCGTTCGTGCGGACGCTGTGGCCGCCGTCTGTGTCCGCGCTGTGATCCGGGGATGAAAGACAATCTGCTCTGCGACGCCTGCGTTCTCCTGTTTCATCATTCCGGGAACACCGACCGCACTCTTCGCCAGGCCAGAATCGACGAACTGCGAAATCGGGAGCGGCGTCTGGATCGGTTGGCGGTGGTGTCGTCGATTCTCCTCCCCGGCGTTGCGGGCCTTCTCGCGGAGAGTCCCACGCGTAGCCTGCTCGGTGCCGCATTCTTCGCGGTGGCGGCCAGCTCGATCCTATGGCGCGGGGGCGTGGCTCCGGATCCGTTGGTGGCTGGCGCTGCTGCGCCGATCGTATTCATCGGAACCGCCGTTGTCGCCTCCACGGCGTATGCCATCGTCGTCGCCGCCAGCCTCGTGGCGCGCAGGAACGTCTGACCGTGTCGGTTGCGCTGCGCGGCAATCTCGAGGATTTCGGAATTGGTGAGATCTTCCAGCTCATCGGGCAACAGCGAAAGACGGGCAACCTCGAATTCTCCTTCGAGCGCGAGCAGATCCTGATCCAATTTGATCGCGGATCGGTCGTCTCGGCGATTTCCGGCCGCCTCGGTGCCGACGCGGTCATGGGGGACATGCTCGTCGGTTGTGGCCTTCTTGAGCGGACGGAAGTCGACACTTTTCTACGGGATGGCAAGGCTTCCGGAAAGACTCTCGCGGGGATGGCCGTCCAGAGCGGACGCTTGACCTCGGACGCGGTGGATGAGATCGAGAATCTGATCACCCGGGATGCGATCTTTCGGGCGGTGCGTTGGTCGCGCGGTTCGTTCAACTTCAGTGCACAAGAAGTGGTCCACGATCGCAGCTACGACGATCTGCTCGGCGCCGAACAGATTCTGTTGGACGGCATGCGCATGGTCGACGAGTGGCAGGCCGTGACCGAACAGGTGCCGTCCACGGAGCTGGTCTTCGGCAGGCAGCAGAGTTTCGACGTGTATCAACAGAAAGCGGTCGGCCGGGATCAGACAGCGGTCGAAGCGGCGAAGCGCGTGTTCCATCTGGTCGACGGCCGCCTTCCGGTTCAGCGTATCATCGACTTGTCGCGGCTCGGTACCTTCGATGCCACCCGAATTCTGGCCGAGCTACGACGACACGAGATCATCGCAGATGTCGGTCCAAAGCGGCACGAGCGCTCTCCGCGGGTTTCCGCGGCCGCCGGCGGGAAAACCGTGTGGCGATGGACACTCGCCGTGTTGCCCCTCGTTTTCCTTTCGGTCCTCGCGCTTCAGGCCCATCGCGAGCGCACCCCGAAGCACGCGAATCCGGAATTCGCGGTGTCGCAGTCGCCGCTGGAATCGATGCGACTGAAGTACGCGTCCCATCGTGTGCGGTACGCGATCGAGTCCTACCGGTTCGGCCGGGGGGAGTGGCCCCGCGACCTCGCCCAGCTCGAGAAAGAGGGCCTGCTGGACGGCTCCGAATTGGCGCCCGCCGGGGACGGTCCCTACTATTATGTGGGCACCGAGGCCGGAGCCTTGCTTCTCGCGCCGGAGCACTGAGGCCCCGGTGCTTCGATCCGCGGAATCGAGTTCGGTCTGCGGGTTCTGCTGTCTGCGCGTTCTGGTCATCGAATCCGCGCATCGGTAAGAGGAAATCCTGGCCCAGAAAGAATCTGCCGCCCGTCAGACCCTGATCTTCGACGACAACCACATTGCAGCCGCGCTCTACGGCGAAGGCGACAGAACGCTTCGGATCCTGGAACAGGAATTCGGAATCGATGCCCGTGCGCGCGGCAACGAGGTGAGGCTGATTGGTTCGTCCGTCGAAGTCGGGCTGGCTCGAAAGGTACTCGAAGAACTCTACGGTGTGTTGCGCTCCGGTGTCCCGGTCCACGCCCGCGACGTTCGCGAGGCTGTGCGCATGGTGACCCAGCAACCCGATGTCGACCTGTCGGATGTCTACGAAGACGTTCTCGCGGCGGTGGGATCGCGCCGGCGAATCGTCGCCAAGAATCTTGCCCAGCGTCGCTACCTCGACGAGATGCGCACCCGAGACGTGGTGATCGCCAGCGGGCCCGCCGGAACGGGAAAGACCTATCTCGCCATGGCGGTCGCCATCGCCGCGCTGAATCGCCACGAAGTGTCGCGGGTGGTGCTCACGCGACCGGCAGTGGAGGCCGGTGAGAAGCTGGGTTTCCTCCCCGGCTCCATGGTGGAGAAGGTCAATCCCTACCTGCGACCGTTGTACGACGCGCTCAACGACATGATGCCCTTCGAGAAGGCCACGCGGCTGATGGATCGGGGAGTGATCGAAGTCGCCCCACTGGCGTTCATGCGTGGACGCACGCTCAATGACTCGTTCGTCATCCTCGACGAAGCGCAGAACACGACCAGTGAACAGATGAAGATGTTCCTCACACGCCTGGGTTCCGACTCCAAGGCAGTCATTACCGGGGACACGACACAGGTCGATCTACCCAGCGAAAAGCGCAGCGGCCTGATCGAGGCCATCGACATCCTCAAGGGCGTCGAGGGGATCGGCTTCATGGAGTTCACCAAGGAAGACGTTGTTCGACACCCGCTGGTGCAATCCATCATCGACGCCTACGAACGCTTGCAGCAGTCGACCGCCCACCACGGGTCGGAGCCCCGTCCCGTCAAAGAATGACCGTGCGTCTGACGCCGCCGGCGCGCCGGGGCGGCCTTCCCCGAGTCGATCGACGTCTGCTGCGGTCGCGGGCGACGAGGTTGCTTCGCGCCGTCTCACACGCGCGGTCGGAACTCTCGATCCACCTGCTCGATGACGAGGCCATTGCGGCCCTCAACGCGACCCATCGCCAGCGGGCGGGCGCGACGGACGTGCTTTCCTTTTCGCTTCTCGAGGGGGACCACGCCGAGTATCGAGGGCCGCTGCTGGGTGACGTCGTGATCGGGATCGAGACCGCCGCGCGCCAGGCGCGGGTTCGTCGCAGGACGCTCGATGACGAGGTGGCCCAGCTTCTCATTCACGGAACGCTGCATCTGCTGGGATACGATCACGCACGGCGCCGGGACTCGGAGGTGATGCGGTGCGAGGAGCGGCGCCTGTGGCGGGTGCTTCGGGCATGAGCCGTTTGGGTCGGTGGCGCGCGCCGCTATTCGCCGGCTACGTCGCGGTGACCGTATTCTCGTTCCCGCACCCCATTCCACGATCGATGGGCGACGGGGTGATCGACCTGGGCTTCGTAGTGGCCTGGTGGAGCCCCGCGCTATTGCTGCTGGCCCTGAGCGGGTTGTCGCCGGCGCGCGCGGGGCGTGCCGCGTTCGCCGCCGGCCTGATCTCTCATGCCCTGATCTTTCATTGGTTCTACGTCGTGACGGTTGTCTACGGCAACGCGCCGCTGCTGGCGGGAGTTCTGGCACCGTTGGTACCGGGGGCCTACGTCGCCGCCTTCACCGGAATTTTCGGGGTGGCCTGGGCTGTGTTGGGGCGTCTTGGAGTCGCCTCTCCGCTCTCGGCCGCCGCACTGTGGACGGGCCTGGACCACCTGCGGTCGTTCGTCCTGTCGGGATTTCCCTGGGCGACCCTGGGGTACGCGCAGCATCAAAATCAGGCCCTGATGGCGCTGGCACCCTACACCGGGGTCTACGGCCTGTCCTTCGTTACCGTGCTAGCGGGGGCGCTGCTGGCCGGTCTGGTGCGCGACGGGGTCGCCCGGCGTCGCCCGAGCGCTGGCTTCTGGGCGGGGGCGGCCGCGGTGCTCGCCTTCCACGGGGTCGGCGTGATCGATTTTTCGAGCGAACCCGAAGTCGACCTTCGGACCGTCCGGGTGGCCGTGCTCCAGGGCAACATCGACCAGAAGCGGAAATGGAGCGCCACCCGCGCCGACGAGATCCTGCGGGTGTACGAGGAACTCACCCGGAGTGCGGCCGCGGACGGGGCACGAATCATCGTCTGGCCCGAGTCGTCGGTTCCGGGCGGAATCGAGGCCCTTGCGCCGACCCCGGTCCGTCTCTCGAAACTCGCCCGCGAGGCCGGAGCGGTGCTGGTGCTGGGGGCGGTCGGTCTGGAGTACGACGGCGAATCCCAACCCGTGCGGTTCACGGACAGCGCCTTTCTGGTCGATGGCGCTGGCGGACTCGCGGGGCGCTATGACAAGGCCCACCTGGTGCCCTTTGGCGAATACCTCCCGCTGCGCGACTTACTGGGCGGGATGATCACGGCGCTGGCCCGCGGAATCGCCACGATAGACGTATCCCCTGGAATTGGGCCCCGGGCCGTCGACCTGACGATCCCCGGCGGTTCTGACTCGATACGGGCGGGGTCGCCCATCTGCTATGAGCTGATCTTCCCGGACCTGGTGCGGCGGTTCGTCGCCGACGGTGCCGAGGTGCTCTTCGCGATCACCAATGATGCCTGGTACGGGCGCACCGGGGCTCCATATCAATTTCTCGCGATCACCGCCCTGCGCTCGGCGGAGAACCGGGTGTGGACCGCGCGCGCCGCGAACACTGGAATCTCGGCCTTCATCGACGCCCGCGGTCGCGTTCGCTCTCAGACCCGGATCTTCGAGCGCGGCTGGCTTTCAGCGGATTTGCCGTTGCGTCCGGCGCCGATCGGGGGATCCTTCTACACGCGCTACGGTGATGTATTCGTCTGGGTGTGCTGGTCGGGGGTTGCCGCGCTGGGCCTCCGGGGGGTCGCGCGCCGAGGGAGGCCGCCCCGGGCCACTCGGTCGGAGTCAGTCGGGGGAGGCCGGGGGGATGTCCGTGAGTGAGACGACCAGTGAGGCTCGAATCGATGCCGGTGAGCTCGCCGAGCGGCTGCGCGTAATCTGCGCCCGCTTCGACGAGTTCCGGGGGCGACTTTGACGAGGCCCGCCTTCGCTCTCGACTCGAGGAGTTGCAGGCCGAATCGGCGCGACCCGGGCTCTGGGAGGAACGGGAGCGTGCCGAGAAGCTCCTGCGCGAGAAGAGTCGGGTAGAGCGCGAGGTCGCCTTCTTCGAACGAATGGCCAGCGGTCTGGAAGACGCCCAGGTGCTTCTGGATCTCGCGGCCGAAGTCGATGACGAGGCGACACGTGTCGAGGCCGCCGACAAGATCGCATCGGCCAACGCAGACCTGGAAGAGGCCGAGTTCCGCCGTCTGCTGGGCGGGGAGAATGACGCGTCCAACGCGATCATCTCCATCAACTCCGGGGCCGGTGGAACCGACGCTTGCGATTGGGCCGAGATGCTGATGCGGATGTACGTGCGCTGGGGCGACTCCCGCGACTTTCGGGTCGAAGAGCTGGACCGCCAGGATGGGGAGGAAGCGGGCTTGCGCAGCGTGACCTTCACCGTGTCCGGGGACTACGCCTTCGGCTATCTCAAGACGGAGGAGGGCGTGCATCGGCTGGTACGCATCTCCCCATTCGACTCCCAGTCGCGCCGGCACACGGCCTTCGCCAGTGTTTCCGTCGTCCCCGAGCTGGACGATTCGATCGAAGTGGACATCGACGAAAAAGATCTGCGGGTCGACACCTATCGTGCCGGCGGCGCGGGTGGGCAGCACGTCAACAAGACCGACTCTGCCGTGCGCATCACGCACGTTCCCACCAATGTCGTAGTCCAGTGCCAGAATGAGCGTTCCCAGCACAAGAACCGGGCCATGGCGATGAAGGTGCTGCGGGCGCGTCTCTACGAGCGGGCGCGACAGGAAAGAGAGGAGAAGCTCGCCGCGGCGCGGGGCGAACAGCGTCAGATCGAGTTCGGCAGCCAGATCCGTTCCTACACGCTTCACCCGCAACAGCGGGTCAAGGATCATCGAACGAATCTCGAGGAGGGGAATGTCGAAGGCGTGCTGCAGGGGGGACTCGACCGCTTCATTCGGGCCACTCTCCTGTTGAAGGCCGGCCAAGAGCAGTCATCGTGAGCGAAAAAGAGCTTGTATCGCGGCGCGCGCGGCTCGCGGCGTTGCGAGAAAAGGGGATCGATCCGTATCCGGCGCGGGTCGGGCCGCGCCAACGAATTGTGGATGTGCGGCGGCTCTTCGACGATCGGGACACCGAAGCCCTCGAGAGCGATCCGCAAGTCGTGGCGGTGGTCGGACGGGTGATCGCCGTGCGTTCCTTCGGAAAGCTGATCTTCCTGCAAATTTTCGAGGACGGTGCAGAAATTCAAGCGAGCGCGAAGAAGAAGGAGATCGACGGCGAACTGTTCGATCGAATTCGGGACTTCGAAGTCGGGGACTTCGTGTGGGTCGAGGGGCCGATCTGGCGCACTCGAACCGGGGAGCTCACCGTCGATGTGAGGGCTGCGCAGATCGCGGCCAAGAGTCTGCGCCCCCTACCCGAGAAATGGCACGGACTCAGCGATGTCGAGACGCGCACCCGTCAGCGCTACCTGGATCTTCTCTCCAACGAGGAAACCCGGCGTGTGGTGATCCTGCGCAGCCGCACGATTTCGGCGATGCGGGCGTTCCTGGATTCGCGCGGATTTCTCGAGGTGGAGACCCCGGTGTTGCAACCGATCTACGGGGGGGCCGCCGCCGAGCCCTTTGTGACCCATCACAATCGCTACGAGCAGAGGCTGTACCTCCGCATTTCCGACGAGCTCTATCTGAAACGACTGGTGGTGGGCGGACTCGACCGCGTCTACGAGATCGGACACAATTTTCGCAACGAGGGAATTTCGCGCAAGCACAATCCCGAGTTTACGATGATGGAGTGTTACCAGGCCTACGCGGACTATCGCGACATGATGGATCTCGCGGAAGAGATGATCGGCGAGCTCGCGGCGAAGGTCTGCGGCACGCGTCAAATCGAATATCGCGGCGCCAAGCTCGACCTGAGCGCGCCCTGGCCTCGGGTTCCACTCTGTGAGGCGATTCGCGAGGCGACCCAGATCGACGTTCTCGAACACGACGACCTCGATTCCCTGCGCGAGGCGATGCGCAGCCGCGGCCTCGATCCCGCTGGGGCGCCCACCTGGGCCAAGCTGGTGGACGACCTCTTCAGCGATCAAGTGGAACCGGGGCTAATTCAACCCATGTTTATTACGGATCATCCCCTGGATCTCTCGCCCCTGGCGAAACGATCGGCGGCGGATCCGCGCCTGGCCGAGCGCTTCGAGCCCTATATGGCGGGAATGGAGATCGGAAATGCCTTCAGTGAGCTCAACGATCCGGACGATCAGAGAGCACGGCTGACGGCTCAGCAAAAGGCCCACGCCGCCGGCGACTCTGAGGCCCACCCCCTCGACGAGGACTACGTGACGGCGCTGGAGCACGGGTTGCCTCCCACCGGAGGTCTCGGAATCGGGGTAGACCGCCTGGTGATGATCCTGGCCGATGTCGCCCACCTTCGCGAGGTGATTCTGTTTCCTCACCTCCGGCCGCGGAGTTCGGAGGCGTCCGAGGCGCCCTGATGCCGTCGTTGTCGCCCATGCTCTGGGATGCGCTCTCGACGGCTGGAGGCAGCCTTGCCCTCACCTTCATCGTGGCGCTGGCCCTGGGCATCAATGCCCTCACTCTTCTCTTCTTGGGTTCCGCCGTGATCGCCCTCGAACGGTTTGCCCGGGCGATTCGCGGTTGGCGGAGTCCGCTCGCGGTAGCTTTCGCGTGGTCGGCCATCGTGGGCGTCGCCGCCGTCTATTGGGGCGGGCCGGGGCTGGAGGACGTCGCCGCAGACACGAGCCCGGTTTCCGCGGGAAGAGTATTCGCGGCCAGCGCGATGGCTGTGGCGACCGCTGTCGGGTTGACCGCACTCGCCTTGCGCGCAATACCGGCATCCAGACTCGCCGACGGAGTTCTGATCTGGTTGGGGGTGGCCTTCGCGTTGCTCGCGGGAAGCAGCGGCCGGCTCGTTTACGCGGCGGCGCCCGCTGTCGTCGCCGCCGGCAGTGCGCTGGCCATTCGGCTTCGGCGCGATCGCTCAGCTGGCGCGCCCAGGAACGAGGCCGAGCGACTGCTCTGGGTCCTCGCTGCTGCCCTGTCGGTTGGGATTGTCCTCGGTCTCGTCTTGCCCCATCCGGACGCGCGTGTGGCGGCCGCCGGTGGCGCTGGGCTCGGTGCGTTTCTCGTTCTGGTCGGCTTGGGGCTGCTTCCGCTGGCGGCCGCCGGTTTCTTGGACACCCGGGGCACCGTCGAGTGGTTCATCGCCGTGCGCTATCTGGTGGCGAAGCGGCGTCAGACCTTCATATCGATCATCACCGGTATCTGCGTGATCGGGATCGCGGCGGGGGTCTGGTTGATCATCACGGTGCTCTCGGTGATGAACGGCTTCGAACGCACCTGGAGAGATGAGATCATCGGAAATCGTTCGCACTTCACGGTGGAGAACAGCCTCGGAGCGTTCGCGGACTACGAAGCGGTCATCGAGACGATCACCCGGCAACCGGAAGTCGTCGCGGCGTCGCCCTACCTCGACGCCGAGGGCATGGTGCGCGCTTCCCACGGTGCGATCACCGCCGTTCGGTTGCGCGGTATCGACCCGTCCCGCGTGGGCGAAGTTACCGATCTGCGCGAGGACCTGATCGCCGGGTCTCTGGAGGATCTGGCGGTGGATTCGGAGCAGGACCCGGGAATCGTGATCGGAAGTCAGCTCGCCAGCGCCTTTGGCATGAACGTGGGTGATCCGCTCCTGATGATCTCCCCGTTCGGCGGCCCCCGAACGCCTCTGGGACCGGCCCCCCGGCTGAAACGCTTCCGAGTCGTCGGCGTGTTCGAGACGAGTTTCTTCCAGTTCGACGAGATGTTCACCTACACGAGTCTTCCCGCGGCTCGCGACTTCCGCCGCGTGGGAAACGTTGTCGACGGCATCGAGGCGCGCACGACCGACTTCTATCGATCCGGCAAGACCGCGAACGCGGTCCAGACGGCTCTCGGGTTTCCCTTCTATACGAGAGATTGGAAGGAGTTCTATCCGGCCTTCTTTCAGGCGCTCAAGAGCGAGCGCATCATGATGTTCGTGCTGCTCACGATGATCATGGTCGTCGCGGCATTCGCGATCGTTTCGACACTCGTGATGATGATCATGGAAAAGTCGAGCGACATCGCGATTCTGAAGGCGATGGGGGCCCGAGACGACAGCATTGAACGGATCTTCGCGATCGAGGGTACGCTGATCGGTCTGGTCGGCACCTTCCTGGGTGTGGTGGCGGGAGTCTCGGTGACGGCGCAAATCGCGTGGGTGCAGCGCCAGATCGAGGCCGTAACCGGTATCGATACGCTTCCGGAGAGTGTGTATCAGTTCTCGACGCTCCCGGCGCAGCTCGATAGTCGGCAGGTTGCCGTAGCGGTGGGCATCGCCATGGTGCTCGCTCTCGGCGCAACGCTGCTTCCCAGCCGGCAGGCCTCACGGCTCGAGCCGGTGGATGCCCTTCGTTATGAGTAGGGCGCTCCTGCGCGTCGAGGGGTTGTGCAAATCCTTCCCCACCGGCGGCGGCTCCATCGAGGTCCTGCGCCGAATCGATCTGACGATTCATCCCGGCGAGCGGCTCGCCATTCTCGGGAGTTCCGGCGTTGGAAAATCCACCTTGTTGCACGTCCTGGGTACGCTCGATCGGCCGACCTCGGGCCGAGTGCTGTACCGCGAAAATTTGGACCTATTTTCACTGGGGGCCAACGAGCTCGCGGCCTTTCGGAACGAGACCCTCGGTTTCGAGTTCCAGTTTCATCACCTGCTGCCCGAGTTCAGCGCGGTCGAGAACGTCATGATGCCGGGGCTGATCGGTGGCCGCGGCTTCGCAGAGATGAGACCCCGCGCCGAGCGACTCCTCGGGGAGGTCGGTCTCGAGCATCGTCTCGATCAGTCTGTGGGAAAGCTTTCCGGCGGAGAGCGACAACGGGTGGCTGTGGCGCGGGCCCTGGTCCTCGAGCCGGCTCTGCTGATCGCCGACGAGCCGACCGGAAATCTCGACCCCAAGACCGCCGAGCAGGTTCTCGGGCTGATGTTGGAAATGAACCGCAGCCGGGACACGGCGTTGGTGATTGCCACCCACAGCCTGGAGCTGGCGCGTCGACTGAATCGGCGGGTGGTCATCGTCGATGGTTATCTGGAAGACTCCCCGGAGGACAGGCCAGTACCCCCGCTCGTCTCGTGACTGGTTGAAAAAGAAAGAGAAATACAGAGGGTGAGGTGTTGTCACCCCATATCTCGGCTTGTAGGCTCGACCTCTGCAGGGCGGCTTGAGCGAAGCGGGAGGCCGTGGCTCCCGGCCCTGGGCCGCCAGCAGCCACCGGAGGTATTTTTGCAGGCCGAGCGCCGATTTGGGCCTGGCCGTCGTCATCTCGCGCTGTCTCTGATCTGCCTGTTTGCAGGGGGACTCCCCGACGGCGCCGGAGGCCAGCCCTCGACTGCCGGGGATCGCGCGGGGGGCCATGTGATTGCCGTGCTGCCCTTTCGGGTGCACAGCGCGAAGCCCCTCGATGCCCTCGGAGAATCTCTCTCGGAGCGGATTCGCGCTCGCCTTGAGGCGGACGGGCAAATCCGGGTTTTGGACGCCGCGGCGGTGCGCCGCAGGTTCGCCGAGCCAGCGACGGCCGACCGGGGCGATCCGGCGCTGCGTCGGATTGCCGAGGATCTCGGTGCCCACTATGTCGTGACCGGGAGCCTGACCGAGTTGGCCGGCAGTTTCAGTCTCGACGTCCGCCTGACTCCCACCTCGATTGCCCTGCGTCCTCATACCCTGGTGTTGACCGCGCGGCGGGAGGACGAGCTTCTCTCGCGGCTCGATGAGATCGCCGATCGTCTGATCCAGCGGGTGGTGGGAGCGGCACGGGTGGCGGTGGTGAGAGTGGAAATCATCGGTGCGGACGCGCGCCGGGATGAGCTTCGGGGCCGCCTGAAGACTCGAGAGGGGCGGCCCTACGACCCCGAGAACCTGGGGGATGACCTGGCCATGCTGCGCGCCGATCCCGGCTTGGCCAACGTCGACGTCGAGACCCAGCGCGGCCCCGATGGCGTCGTCGTGAGCTTCCAGCTGGTGACGTCGCAGCGCCTGTTCGGAGAGTCCACCTCCGAGCCCACCGGGTTCCAGGTGACCGACGTCGTCGTTCGAGGCAACCGCCGCATCGATGCCGAGGCCATCCGGGTTCGCATCGTTACGCGTGCCGGGCAGCCCTTCAGCCGGGGCCAGATCGCGAAGGACGTGAAGGCGGTCCATTCGCTCGGCTTCTTCAAGAATGTTCGTGTGCTGACCGAGCCGAGCCCGAAAGGACGGGTCGTCATCTTCGAGGTCGAAGAGAACCCGGTGGTGAGGCAGATCATCATCTCCGGCAACGAGGAGATCAGCGCCGAAGACATCACGGATATTCTGACCCTGACGACCGGCTCCACCCTGGATCAGCCGCTGCTGTTCGAGAATCGTGGGCGGATCGAAGCCCTCTACCGCGCCCAGGGCTTCTACCTGGCCGAGGTCGATTTTGAGATCGAGCCCTACGGTGAGGCCTCGGTAGCCGTCGATTTCCGGGTGACCGAGAACGAGAAGCTTCGGCTCCGGAAGATCGAGTTTCGGGGCAACCAGCGTTTTTCGGACCGCGAGCTTCGGGAGGGTTTTCAGACCCGGACCTGGAAGCCCTGGTCTTATGCGACGGCTTGGTTCGACAAATCCGGCACCTATTCCGAGCCGCTCTTCATCCAGGATCTGCGCTCCATCGAGCGGAAGTACACCGACGCCGGCTATGTGCGCGTCGAGATCGGTCAGCCCGACGTCTTGCCCACTTCCGCGGGCCTCGAAGTTGTTGTCCAGATCAAAGAAGGTCGGGAGTACCGGGTGGGGAAAGTCGAGGTGTCCGGCGAGAACACCGTGGAGCTCGAGGATCTGGAAGACGATTTTCTCCTCAAGGAGGGAGAGGTCTTCAACCGGAGTCATCTTTCGGATGACGTGGCGCTCCTCACCCAGCGCTACACCGATCGGGGTTTCTACTTTGCCAACGTCACCCCACTGACGAAGCTGTCGGAAGAAGAGGGCGTCGTGGACGTTCGTTTCGATGTGCGCAAAGGACCCCTCTATTTCATCCGGCGCATCCACATGAGCGGCAATACGCGCACCGTCGACTCCGTGTTGCGCCGGGAGATCCCGCTGGTCGAAGGCCAACTCTACTCCCAGCGGGCCCACCGCATTGCCCAGTACCGGCTGCGGTCGCTGGGCTTCTTCGAGGAGATCGACATCGAGCCCGAGCCCACGGATGCTCCGGACCAGCTCGATCTCAAGGTCTCCGTCGTCGAGCGACCCACGGGATCCTTCAGCTTTGGCGCGGGCTTCTCCTCCGCCGACAGTTTCGTCGCCCAGGGGTCACTGTCCGAGTCCAATCTGTTCGGGCGCGGCTATCGGGCCAACGTCAGCGTGCAGTATGGCGGTGAGACCCAGCGTTTCTTCCTCAGCGTCACGGATCCGCGCTTCCTGGGATCGGAGTTCAGCCTCGGTCTCACGGGGTTTCTCACCGAGGTTGATTTCAACAACTCCAATTTCCGGCAGCGACAGCTCGGTGCGGAATTGACGGCGGGCCACGCCCTCAGCGAGGACGGTCGCAGCCGGGGCTTTTTCCGCTACAGCTTTGCCCTCCGCGATATCTTTCAAGACACCGGCGTCAACGCCGCCGCGGTCATCTTTCGGGAGCTGATCCAGACCAACCTCACCAGCAGCATGCTGGGCCTGAGCTTCGCCACCGACACCCGGGACGATCGGCTGGCGCCGACTTCGGGCTATCGGCTGGGCGGATCCCTGGAGGGAGCGGGGCTGGGCGGCTTCTCGAAATTCTTTCGCGTCGAAGGCCGCGCCTCCTGGTTTCTCGGAGCTCCGGGCTGGCTCTTCGAGCGCTCGACCTTCGTCGTCTCCACGAGTCTGGGATACGTCCTGCCGTTCAATACGATCGACGATTACGGATTGGAGTCGCTCGACCCGTCGATTGTTACGGATGGATCGCTGGCGGGTCTCGACGAGATCGACACCGATCTCGAGTTGCCCCTCTCGGAGCGCTACTTCCTCGGGGGGCTCGGGGCGTTTCAGCTGCGTGGCTACAAGGGACGGACCGTGGGTCCCCGGCGTTCGATCGTCACCCAAGGGGCTTCGGGCGCGTTTCGGCCACTCGGCACGATCGAGGTCGTGGACCCCGTGACCGGGGTATTCAGTACTGAGTGTGTCGACTCCAGCGGCACTGTTATTCCCAGAGATCAATGCAACTCGATCGACGACAAGAAGGACAAGGACTTTGCCAATCTGGACCTGACCGATGTCGTCGGCGGCAACAAGTTCATCACGAGCAGCGTGGAGTACCGTTTTCCGATCTCGCCGACCCTGGGCCTCATGGGCGTGGTGTTCTTCGACATCGGTAATACCTTCGCCGAGGGGGACAACCTGTTCGACGTGACCGAGTGGCGCTACGGTACGGGGGCGGGAGTCCAGTGGTTTTCGCCGTTCGGCCCGTTGGCCGTCGTGCTCGGCTGGCCGATTAATCGTCTCTCGATAGAGGATTCACCCGTATTCGAATTTTCGGTCGGCGGTGTGGGCTTCTGAGTCCGCAGTGGACTTCCAGGCCCTGGTCTGGGGCGCGATGCATTTTTTCAGGGGGATCGATGTCATGAGGATTCGCAGGACCATCGTCTTGCTCGGCTTGTTCAGCATCGCCATGGGGGGGTCGGCCACCGGGGCCGAGCCGGCGAAGATCGGGATCGTCGACATCGACCAGGCGATCAGCGCAACGGCCGAGGGCAAGGCCGCCAGAGAGGAGCTCACCCGCAAGCAGCGCGAAGCGGAGCAGAAGGTCCAACCGCTGATCGAGCGGCTGCGCGAGATGGAAGACGACTTCAAGGCCAAACGGTTCGTGATCTCCGACGAGGCTCGATTCCAGAAGCAGCTCGACCTGGCCGAGGTCCAGAACGAGCTCGAGAGCAAGGTGAAGGAACTCCAGAACCGGCTCAAGCTCGACGAGCAGCGCCTCAAGGGACCGCTCATGAAGAAGCTGGGCCAAATCATCGAAACGATCGGGAGAGAGAACGAATTCACGATGATCCTGCACCGCCAGACACCGGGTCTTCTCTATGCCCGCGAGGCGCTGGACATCACCGACCTCGTCGTCGAGAAGTACAACGAGTAGATTCGCGGTACCCATGCGCCACCCCGAACCGATGCGGACTGCGATGCGGATACTCGGAGAGGTCGGGGTGCCGCAGTTCTTCCCCGCGTGATGAGCGGTCTCGATCTCGGACGCCTGCGATCGCTACTCGACGAATTCCCGCGCGTGCGACTGCTCGTGATCGGGGACGTCGTGCTCGACGAATACGTCTGGGGCGAAGTGGACCGGGTCAGCCCCGAAGCGCCGGTGCCCGTGGTTCACGTTCGCGATGAGACCCTGGTGCTCGGGGGAGCGGCCAACGTCGCCCGCAACATCATCGCCCTGGGGGGCTCCGCGGCCCTGTGTTCGGTCCTCGGCGACGATGCGGGGGGTCGCCGGGTGATGGATCTACTCAAGGACCTCGGGGTCGATCCCGGCGGACTGGTGGTTGCGCCTGGGCGCCCCACCACCCGAAAGACGCGCATCATCGCCCGCTCTCAACAGGTGGTGCGCTTCGATCGCGAGACCCTGGATCCGCTGCCCGGCCCCGTCCGACGCCGTCTGTTGGACGAGGTGGGGCGGGCGCTCCCATCGGTCGACGGCGTCATCGTCGAAGACTACGGAAAGGGGGTGCTCTCGAACCGACTTGCGGCGGAGATCATGCGCCGCAGCCAGGCCGCCGGCATTCCCGTCGCGGTGGATCCGAAGCAGACACTGGCTCCCTATCGCGGCGCGTCGCTCATCAAGCCCAATCTGCGCGAGGTGGGGACTCTGACCGGGCTGCCGGTCCGGACCGCCGAGGACTTGACGCGGGCGATCGGGCGACTGCGCCAGAAGCTTGGCGGTTGCGCTGTGGTCGTGACCCGGGGGGCCGCCGGCGTGACCCTCTTCGAGGGGGATGCCGAGGGATTGGGCGTTCCCACCGTCGCGCGCGAAGTCTTCGACGTTCAGGGAGCCGGAGACACCATGATCGCCGCGCTGGTACTTGCCCTGCGGGCAGGGGGCTCCCTGCTCGAGGCGGCGGCCATCGCCAACGCCGCCGCCGGGGTGGTGGTGGGCAAGGTCGGAACGGCTACGGCGAGCGTCGATGAGGTGCGCGAGAGGCTACCCGCCTCGATTGCAGCCGCGCGGGGGGAGTCGTGATCCGAAGCATGACCGGATTCGGAAGGGTTTCCTTCCAGGTGGAGTCGAGGGAATTCGACGTCGAAGTGCGTTCGGTGAATCATCGTTTTCTGGATGCGCGGGTTCGCCTGCCCCGAGAGGCGGCCGATCTGGACGCTGAGATCCGTGCCCGGATCTCCCGTCAGGTCGCCCGCGGGAAGGTCGATCTGAGCGTGATACCGCACCCGGGGTCGACCCCGGCGCCGGAACTCGAGGTCGACTGGAGCGCTGCCGCCCAGTACGCCCAGGCGGCACGGCGACTTCGGGAGAGCGAGGGATTGGATGGGGCCCTCGATGTGGGTACCGCGCTGGGGCTGCCCGGAGTCGCGCGCTTCGTCGAACCGGTACTCGCGGGCGAGGCGCTGGGGCCGACGCTGCTCGACGCTGTGGATGCCGCTCTCGATGCCCTCGACGAGATGCGGCGGGTGGAGGGCGCGGCCCTGGAGCGCGATGTCCTGTCCCGTCTGGAGGGGGTGGTCGGAATTGCCGATATCCTTGAGGAGCGGGAGGGGACGGTCCGGGATCTCGCCAAGAACCGGCTGCGCAAACGCGCTGAGCAGCTGGCGCAGGACACCGGCCTCTACGATGAGGCTCGGCTCCACCAGGAGATCGTGATCGCGGCGGATCGGATGGATGTGACCGAGGAAATCGTGCGCCTGCGCAGCCACGTGAATCAGTTTCGGACGATCGTCGAATCGGCGGGTGTCGGGTCGCCCGCGGGTCGCCGGCTCGACTTCCTGCTTCAGGAACTCGGCCGCGAAGCGAACACGATCGGGTCCAAGGCAAACGATGCGCCCATCGCTCACCACGTCGTCGAACTCAAGGCCGAGATCGAGCGCATTCGAGAACAGGTACAGAACGTTGAGTAGCCCGGTTCTCTTCAACATCGGATACGGGAACCTCGTCGTCGCCTCGAGGGTCGTGGCCATCGTCTCGCCCCAGGCAGCGCCGATGAAGCGGCTCCGCGACGAAGCTTCGAACCGCGGGAAGCTGGTGGATGCCACCCAGGGTCGCCGCACGCGATCCATCATCGTGACGGACAGCGATCACCTGATCCTTTCGGCGATCAATCCAGAGACGATCGCCACGCGCCTCACTTCCGAGGGCTCTGGAGGCGAGGCGTGAGCGCGGCCCCGGGCCGTCTCGGCATTCCCTTCGTGGTCGCGGCCGCCTCGGGAACCGGCAAGACCACCGTCTGTCGGCGGTTGGTCGAGACCAACCGTGAAGTCGAGGGACGGCCCCTGGAGTTTTCGGTCTCGCATACGACTCGCCGGAAACGCCGTCGGGAGGTTGACGGGGTCGACTACCACTTCGTATCGGAGGACGAATTTCAGCGCCTGGTGGATGCGGGCGCGTTTCTCGAGTGGGCGACCTACAACGAGCATCGCTACGGGACGAGCTGGAGCTCGATCGACGGCCCGTTGAAGAATGGAATCGACCTGTTGCTGGAGATCGAGGTTCAGGGCGCTGGCCAGGTGCGGGAGCGCCGCGATGATGCGCGTTTCGTGTTTCTGCTGCCGCCGTCGCTCAAGGCACTCCGCGAGCGACTGCGGTCGCGTGGAACCGACACGCGCGAACAGATCGATCGGCGCCTCCGGCATTCTCGCCGGGAACTCGCCGGCGCGGAGAAGTTCGATTACGCGGTGGTCAACGATCGACTCGACCGCTGCGTGGGGCACCTGCTGGAGATCATCGGCGCCGAGCGATGCGGCGAGGTCGCGGCGCTGCGTCGCCGGTTTGCGCCGGCACCGGCGTTGGCGGCCCTGCGCGGCTCCGCGGACGCCGCTGGACGCTCCGACGAGCGTCGGTTACTTTAGCCAAGCGGCTGATATCAAAGAGAAATCCAGCGGAGACTCCAGACCCAGAGGCAACGCATCCGGGATGCTTCGGTTCAACGACATCGCCGACCGAATCCTCGAGTACGACCCGTCCTGCGATCTGTCGTTGCTCCAGCGAGCCTACGTCTTTTCGGCCAAGGTCCACGAAGGGCAGGAACGATTGTCCGGCGAGCCCTATCTCGTGCATCCCCTCGAGGTGGCGGGGATTCTGGTCGATCTCCGGATGGATGAGATCACGGTCACCGCCGGCCTCCTGCATGACACCATCGAGGATACGCTCACCAGCGAAGAAGAGATTCGTAGGCTCTTCGGAGAACCGGTGGCGTTCCTCGTGGCCGGACTGACCAAGATCGCGAAAATCGAGTTCACCTCGGCGAGAGAACGCCAAGCGGAGAATTTCCGCAAGATGTTGCTCGCGATGTCGAAGGACATTCGCATCCTGCTGATCATGCTCGCGGACCGGCTCCACAACATGCGGACTCTCCAGCACATGTCGGAGGATTCAGGTCGTCGCATCGCCCAGGAGACGCTGGATATCTACGCTCCCTTCGCGCATCGGCTCGGTATCAACTGGATGAAGCAGGAGCTCGAGGATCTCGCGTTCAGGGTTCTCAAGCCGGGGGTCGCCGCAGATCTCGAAGAGCGTCTCAAGAACAAGCGCAAGGCCCGCGAGGTCTATATCGAAGAGGTCATCGGCATTCTGTCGAAGCGCCTCGCCGATTCCGCGCTACGGAGTGAGGTCACCGGGCGCCTGAAGGATCTCTCCTCGATTCACTCCAAGATGGAGAGCCAGGGCCTCAGCCTCGACGAGATCTACGACGTGATCGCGTTTCGCATCGTCGTCGACGGTCCGACGAACGACGTCTACTCGGCCCTGGGAATCATCCACTCGATTTGGCGACCGGTGCCCGCGCGATTCAAGGACTACGTGGCTCTACCCAAACCGAATGGTTATCGATCTCTGCACACAACGGTGATCGGCCCCTACGGTGAACGGATGGAGATCCAGATCCGCAGCATCGAAATGCATCGAGACGCCGAGTTCGGAATCGCGGCCCACTGGAAATACAAGGAGGGGGGGGCCCACGCCGAGAGCGACGAGGACGGGAAATTCGCATGGCTGCGGCAGCTGCTCGAGTGGCAGCGAGAGCTCGCGGATCCCCATGAGTTCATCGATACGGTCAAGGTGGACCTCTTTCCCGACGAAGTCTTCGTGTTTACGCCGAAGGGAGATGTGATCAACCTGCCGCGCGGATCCACGCCCATCGATTTCGCGTATGCGATCCACAGCGAGGTGGGCGCCCACTGTTCGGGCGCCAAGGTGAACGGAAAGATCGTCGCCCTGAGGCATCCGCTCAGCGATGGGGACACTCTTGAAATCCTCACCAGCCGCGATCAGCGGCCTCGCAAGGACTGGCTGGAGTTCGCGGTTTCGGGCCGGGCTCGCAGCCGCATTCGCCACGCGATCCGGGCATCGGAGAAGGAGAGCAGTCGCGAGATCGGCCGGGAGATCCTGGAACGGGAGCTGCGGCGGGCGGGCCTTTCGTTGAATCGACTGGTGGAGAGCGACGGTCTGGTTCCCATCGCGAAGAAGAGGGTCCGCGGGTCTGTGGAGGATCTGTTCTCCGCGGTCGGATACGGGCGACTGCCGGCCATTGAGGTGGTTCGAGCGCTTCAGGGGGGCGAGTCTTCCGAAGTCGTCCCGGAGCACGCACCTCGACGACGGGGCTTCTTCCGACGGCTTGGGAAGCCGTCGTTGCCGGGAATTCGCGTGAGCGGGCACGCCGATGTGATGGTTCGCTTCGGGCGCTGCTGTGCGCCACTCCCCGGCGACGACGTGATCGGGTTCGTTACGCGTGGGCGCGGCGTTACGGTGCACGTGAAGGACTGCGCCAAGGTATTCGAGCTCGATCCTGCGCGCCGGATCGATGTTCAGTGGCAGCCCGATGTCGGGACTCCGCGGCGCATTCGCATGCGCGTGTTGTCCGCCGACCAACCCGGACTGCTCGCCAAAGTGACCAAGACCATCTCGGCCGCGGGTATCAACATCGGCGCGGCCCGGGTGACCACCACCCAGGCTGGCAAGGCGATTCAGACGTTTGATCTCTGGGTGGTCGATGTGGCGACGCTGAATGCGGTGATGAAGCAGATCGAGCGGGTGAAGGGCGTGTCCACAGTGGAGCGGTTGCGTCCGTAGTTCGGGTCTATCCGGATTCTAGATCGGCGGCGATGGACTCCCCGGCTCGCCAGCCGAGCAGGAGATCTCCTTCGAATCCGAGAGCCGCGGCGTCGGCTCTTTCCAGCGAGTAGATCGGCGGCTTCAACGACAACCGGATATCGCATGGCCCGGGCCAGCCGCGGCCGGGCCCGGGGTCTCGCAGAGGTTCGTCCATATCCCAGACCGGCGTCGCGGCTGTTTCCAGCTGCAGTCCGTCGTTCCCGGTAAAGGGCATCAGGCCTTCGAGCACGCGGGTTACGTCCGCTTGCGCTTTCGTCGCATCCGCGTCGGCGGGAAGAATCGCCGAGGCCACCAGGTCTACGCGATCGTCGCGCTTCGACCCCGGGAAGACCCGAATCGCGACCACGTGGCCGGGGTCGAGGGGCCCGGTCGAACGCCCTACGCAGATCACGCGCGGCGCCATGCCCTCGGGCAGCACCGACCGTCGTGCTCGGTAGTGCAGGCAGAGCCGTCGATGACTGGAGGGGGAGGGACGGAGCAGGTCGGGTAGCGGTTCGTCGCCATGGGCCACGGCCAGCTTCTCGCGCGGCGCGTTCAGCACCAGGACCCGGCCCACCCAGATGTCGCTCGAACCCTCCGGGATGAGCCCGGGCTGGTTGGCTACGCCGATCAGGCGCAGTCGGCCGGAGATCGCGCGGAAATCTGCGAAGAGGGATTCGAGGCGTTGGCGCAGAAGCTGTCGCAATCCCCCGCGAAGGACACCCGTTCCTTCGAGGGGTGCGCCGAGCAGTCGAGCCTGAGCCTCCGGCGACGGCGACTGACTCCCCAGATTCGAAAGTGCCCGCGTCTGCGCGGCCAGGTAGGCGGCCAGGCGCGGCGACGCGTCGGTCACCTCGGCCGGCAGTCCCCGCTCACGCAGGGCTCGATCCGAAGCAGCGCCTACATTGTGGCCGGGCGAGTGCCTCGCGGCGCGACGCAACCGGCGCCCCGACTTTTGAATCACCGGTGACCGAAGCATGGCCTCCCGCTCCGCCGCCGCGGCATGGGCCAGCGCTCGCACCAGTGCCTGGGCCTCTTCGGGCTTCGCCAGTCCCCACGCCACGATTTCCTCGATGGTTCGCGCGGGGTCGCCCACGTCCAGCCGGGCGTCGGGCAGTACCACCTGATAGGCGGTGGGATGCGACACGATCCGTCGGCGCTCGATCAGGGGGACGCCGATCTCTCGCAGGCAGGTGCCGAGGATGCCTCGGCTGCCCGCGTCGGAAAGAAGGAAGGGCTCGCGCAACCCGGCGAATCCGGCCCGCGCCGTGCTTTCTTCCACGAGCAGAACCCGTGCACCGCGCATCAACAGGACCGCCGCCGTGACGAGCCCGGGAAGGGCCCCGCCCAGGACGACCGCGTCCCAGCGCCGGACACGGGGAATGTCGGAGTCGTCGAGGACCGGGAGACCTTGCATTAGCTCGAGTTCGCGTGGGGCTCGTCGAACACGAGGGCGGGCTCGTCGGGGAGCCTTGGCTCGATCTGGCCGATGCGATAGGCGCGTTCGCCCAGCGCCTCCAGGCGAAGGGCAACGTCGTCGGCTTCGTCGGCGGCGACGATCAGAATCATTCCAACGCCGCAATTGAAGACACGCAACATCTCGCTCTCGGGAAGCTCGGCTTGCTTCTGCAAAAGGCCAAAAATCGGCGGCCGCGGCCAGGCACGGGGGTCGATCCGCGCCCGTACGCTCTTGGGCAGCACCCGCGGTACGTTGCCGAGGAATCCGCCACCGGTGATGTGGACGATGCCGTTCACGCGGTAGTCGCGTACGACGTTCAATATCGGTTTGACATAGATCCGGGTCGGAGCCAGGAGCGCACTCGCGAGGGAGCCGTTGAGCTCCGGGTGTTCGCCACGGAGGTCCATATGTCCCGCCCGCACTCCTTCCTCGACGATCCGGCGCACGAGGGAGTAGCCGTTGCTGTGGCATCCGCTGGAGGCGAGTCCGATGATGGCATCTCCCTGGCTGATGCTCGAGCCATCGATGACGCGCTCGCGTTCGACGACCCCTACGCCGAAGCCCACCAGTTCGAGTTCGCCACGGGCGTATACGCCGGGCATGCTGGCCGTTTCGCCCCCGAGCAGGGCGCATCCCGCCCGACGGCAGCCCTCGGCGACGCCCCGAAGCGCCTCGAGGGCGAGCTTCTCGTCGAGCCGGTCCATCGCCAGGTAGTCGAGAAACACCAGAGGCTCCGCGCCCTGAACGATCAGGTCGTTCACGACCATCGCAACGCAGTCGATGCCGACGGTGTCGAAGCGGCCGACTTCGGCGGCGAGCTTGAGTTTGGTTCCGACGCCGTCCGCGCCGGCGACGAATAGAGGGTCGCTGTAGCGTTCCGGGGCTTTGAAGATCCCGGCGAAGCCTCCGATCGAGGAAAGAATTTCCGGTCGCAGGGTGGACCGCGTGATCTCTCCGATCTGGCCGATGAAGGCCTCGTCGCCGTCGAGGTCCACGCCGGCCCGAGCGTAGGCCGGGGCACTGGGATCGGTGGACGGCGGGCGTGTGGGTGATCCGGGTGATCCGGGGGATTCGGGAGTGCTCACGCGAGATGGATATCGGAGCGGGCCCGGGACCGCCAACGCCAGCCGACCGATCGTCGCACGGGGTCGACACCGCCGGCGGCTCCTCGCCGACGCGGCCCGCTCCGGCGCGGCAGTGTCGCCGGCTGCTATCGTCCATCGGTGAAGATTGCCGTCGTGATTCCGACGCTCGACGAAGCGGAGCAGGTCGTCGGGGCCATTGCCAGCGCGACCGCTCCGAATGTCGAGATCCTCGTGGTCGATGGCGGAAGCATCGACAATACGCGAGAACGGGCTGCGGCGGCGGGAGCCCGGGTGTGCACCTCGCCCCGCGGTCGCGCTCGGCAGCTCGCGGTCGGTGTCCGCGAGACCCAGAGTGATGCCATCGTTTTTCTTCACGCGGATACGCGGTTGCCCCCGGGGTTCGCCCCCGCCGTACGCACGAGCCTGGCGGATCCACGGGTGGTCGTTGGCGCCTTCCGGTTTCGTCTCGACGAAGACCGCTATTGGTTACGCCCGATCGAGTGGGGGACCCGACTGCGCGCCGCCGTGCTTCGGCTGCCCTACGGCGACCAGGCGTTGTTCGTGCGGAGGGCGGCGTTGGAAGCGATCGGCGGCGTTCCCCAGACACCGATCATGGAGGATCTCGATCTGGTTCACGCCCTGCGCCGGCACGGACGCCTCACCCTGCTCTCGCTGCCGGCGACGACGTCGGCCCGGCGCTACCGCAGAGCCGGGGCTTTTCGCAGCGTGATTCGCAACCTGGCGGCCGCCGCGGCCTGGTTGCTGCGCATCGATCGCGAGCGCGTCGCGGCCTGGTACCGGCGGTGAGCGCCGCGACTTCGGCGCTTCCGCGGCTTCCGCCCTTGCGTTCGGCCCTGGCGCGGTTGCGGGGTTATATCGACCGGAATCGCCTCTACTACGCTGTCTGGCTCGTCGCCACGGTTGGTTACACGATCGGATTCGTCGCATTTCCGGTGCTCGTCGGCCGCGCGGTGGCCTCGGTCGTGGAAGGCGAACCGGCGGCCGAAACCGTTCGCAAGTTGCTCTGGATGCTGGGGGTCGTGGTCACGACCGCAGGGCTGCGCTTCTTCACCCGCACTCTCGTCTTCAACGCGGCCCGCGAGATCGAATACGAGGTACGAAACGACCTTTTCGCCCAGTTGCAACGGCTACCCCAGTCCTTCTACTTCCGTTGGCGCACCGGCGACATCATGAGCCGCTGTGTCAACGACGTGAACGCGCTCCGGCTCATGCTCGGAGTCGGTGTCCTCAATATCGTGCAGACGCCGCTGCTCTACCTGGGCTCGTTCTGTGCCATGGCGTACATGGACTGGCGCCTCGCGCTGCTGGTTTTGGTGCCCTACCCGGCGTTCATCTGGATGGCTCGCGGTATGGGCCGAGCGATCCATCACTGGAGTCTTCGCACCCAGGAGGGCCTGGCCGAGGCCTCGAACCAGCTCCAGGAGAGCATCTCCGGGGTTGCCGTGGTCAAGGCGTACGCCATGGAGGGCGTGATGGCCGATCGGTTCGCCGGGGCCAACGAGGCGCTGCTTCGGAGTCAGCTCGCCCTCGCCCGGGCCAACGCATTGATGCCCGCAACGGTGCAGATGCTTCCGGCCATGGCCATGTGGATCGTGCTGGTATTCGGGGGCCCGGCGATGACGCGGGGTTCGATGACCGTCGGTGAGTTCTTCACCTTCGCCATGTACGTCTACAGCCTCACGTTTCCCACCGTGATCATGGGTTGGGTGGTGGCGCTGGTTCAGCGGGGTACCGCGGCGATGCGCCGCCTCGACGAGCTGCTTTCCGAGGAACCGGCGATCGCCGACCGGCCCGACGTCGCGCCCGTCACCGAACTGCGCGGAGAGATCGAGTTCAGAAACTTGACGTTTACCTACCCCGGTTCGCAGCGCGAACCGGCGCTCCGTGAGATCGACTTGCGGGTCCCCGCCGGCACCACTCTCGGCATCGTCGGCCCGGTCGGCTCCGGCAAGAGCACCCTGGCCTCGGTGATTCCGCGGCTGTACGAGGTCGAAGACGGAGAGCTGTTCATCGATGGCATCGATGTGAATCGAATGCCCCTGCGCATGCTGCGTTCGAATATCGCGATGGTCCCTCAGGATTCCTTCCTGTTCTCGATGAGCCTCGCCGACAACATCGCCTTCGGTGTGGAGAACGCGAACCGCGAACGAGTCGCCGAGGCCGCCGGGCGAGCTCAGCTCGCCAAGGACGTCGAGGATCTACCCCAGGGCTACGACACCGTGGTGGGGGAGCGCGGCGTGATGCTCTCGGGCGGGCAGCGGCAGCGAACGGCCCTGGCTCGGGCTCTGGCCCTTCGCCCGCGCATCCTGATCCTCGACGACACGCTTTCGAGCGTCGACGCAGAGACGGAGAAGGCGATTCAACGCGAACTCGATCAGGTCTTTGCCGGGCGAACCGTCATCGTGGTTTCGCATCGAGTCAGCGCGGTCCGTTCCGCGGATCTGATCGTCGTACTCGACGAGGGCCGCATCATCGAACGCGGAACCCACGCACAGTTGGTCGCCGGCGGCGGTCTCTACTCGCGCCTCGCCAGCGAGCAAGCCCTGCGGGATGACCTCGAGAGCCCCGTCGACGCCGTGGGAGGCCGCGCGTGACCGGCCCCGACCCCCGCGGCAATGGGACGCCGTCTCAGGGGCTGAGTGCCAGCGCCCGGGAGGCGATGCACGAAGAGGAGGCCCTCGGCAAGGCCTACGACGCTCGCCTGATGGCGAGACTCTGGCAGTACGTGGCGCCCTACAAGGCCCAGATCGCCCTGACCCTCGCGCTGGTGGTGCCGATCTTCGCCTTCGAAGCTGCGCCCGCCTGGATCATCAAGACAGGGCTGGATCAGGCTGCGGGAATCGGCCCGCCGGAGCCCGGGGAAGGCTTCGCGCGAATCCGCGGGATCCTCGTCGCGCCGGAGGGATTCTCGCAGTTCTTGTGGCTGGGGGGGCTCTACCTGGCCGTGATGGCGATGAACACGGTGGTCCAGTTCGCGTACATGCTTCTGATGGCTCGTACCGGCCAGTTCGCGATGCGGGATCTGCGGCGGCGGGTGTTCGGGCACATCCAGACCCTGCATCTGGGCTTCTTCGACCGCTACCCCGTCGGGCGACTCGTCACTCGAGCGACGAACGACGTCGAAAACGTCGCGGAGATGTTCTCGGCGGGGATCGTTGCCGGCCTGACCGACATTCTCAAGATGGTGGGCTTCGCGGCGGTGCTGTTTGCGGTGGACAGCCGTTTGGCGGTCTTCGCCCTGGGTGTCGTGCCGGTGCTGGCCGTCGTGGCCATGATCTTTCGCTTCAAGGCGCGTGGCGCCTACCGGCGGGTCCGGGTGCGCATCGCCCGCATCAACACCTACATCCAGGAAAATGTCACGGGCATGAAGGTGGTGCAGCTATTTACGCGAGAGCGCCGAAACTTTCGCGAATTTGGCCAGCTGAACGCGGACCACCGGGATTCGTGGATCCAGTCGATACGTTACGAATCAGCGCTCTTCTCGGTGGTGGAGCTGGCCCAGGGAATCACGGTGGCGGTCATTGTCTGGAAGGCGACGGGGCTCGCCGAAGCGGGAACCCTGTACGTGTTCATCGACTACATGCGCCGCTTCTTCATGCCGCTGCGGGATCTATCCGCCAAGTACTCGGTGATGCAGTCGTCGATGGCCAGCAGCGAGCGGATTTTTCAGCTGCTGGACACCGAGCCCGAGATCGCGAATCCGCCCGGAGCCACCTCCGCTCCCACGCACACCCGGGCCCGAGGATCCGTGGAATTCGAGAACGTCTGGTTCGCCTATCAGGGCGACGACTGGGTGCTTCGCGATGTCTCGTTCCGCGTCGAAGCGGGCGAGCGGGTGGCGATCGTGGGCGCCACGGGAGCCGGGAAGACCACGATCATCCATCTGCTGACGCGATTCTACGACGTGACGCGGGGGAGCATCCGCATCGATGGCGTGGACCTGCGCGCGATGCGCCAGGAGGATCTGCGCCGCAGAGTGGCGATGGTTCTTCAAGATGTCTTTCTATTCAGCGGAACCGTCGAGGAGAACATCTCGCTGGATCGGGAGGACATCAGCTCCGAGACCGTTCGCGCGGCGGCCCGCGCTGTCCAGGCCCACAGGTTCATCGAGGCGCTCCCCGATGCCTACGGTGCCGAGATCCGCGAGCGCGGATCGAATTTTTCGTCCGGGCAGCGGCAGTTGCTGTCCTTCGCCCGTGCCCTGGCCCACGGCGCGGACATCCTGGTTCTCGACGAAGCCACCAGCGCCATCGACACCGAGACCGAGGCGCTGCTCCAGCGCGGCATCCACGTTCTGATGGAGGGGAAGACGGCTCTCGTGATCGCTCATCGCCTCTCGACGATCCGGGATGTCGATCGGATCCATGTGCTGCACAAGGGATCCGTCGTGGAGTCGGGGTCCCACGACGAACTCCTCGCGCTGGGGGGTGTCTACTACCGGCTCTACCGACTGCAGTATGGCCATCACGAGCGAGCCTCCGCCGCCGCAGGTTAGGTCCCGGCGGGTTATCGGCGGGCCCGTCCGATCTACTTCCGCGGCCTTCGGCCTTGGACCCGCACGGCGAGCCTGCGGCTCGCCTCGCAGCGGCTTGACGCCATCGAAGGCTTGCGGATCCCCCAGCGAGGGTGGTACCAACTATTGACCTCCCCCCAAGGTATCGCTAGACCGCCATGGCACCGTTCGGTCGGCGGCCGTCCGCCCGACTCGTCCGGCCCGTCGGAATGGCTGTGAGGATCGTTTGCGCATCAAGACCCTCGATCTCAATGGCTTCAAATCGTTCGTGGACAAGACGAGTATGCGATTCGAGCCGGGGATCACGGCCGTCGTGGGTCCGAATGGCTGCGGCAAGTCGAACGTGGTGGACGCGATGCGCTGGGCGATGGGTGAGCAGGCTCCCCGCCGACTGCGGGGCAAGTCCATGGAGGACGTCATCTTCGGGGGGTCCGAGGGGCGGTCCGCCATCGGCATGGCGGAGGTCACGCTGACCTTCGAAAACTCGGACGGCTCGGGCCCTCCGGAATTCTCCGACTACAGCGAAATCCAGATCGCCCGCCGCCTGTACCGCTCGGGCGAGTCCGAGTACCTGATCAACGGCACCCCGTGTCGGCTTCGCGACGTGCAGGATTTCTTTCGCGATACGGGAATCGGGACCAAGGGCTACACCATCGTCGAGCAGGGTCAGATCGCCGAGATCGTGTCGGCTCGACCGGAAGATCGGCGCACACTGATCGAGGAAGCGGCCGGAATCGGGAAATACAAGGCCCGGCGACGAGAGGCCGAGTCCAAGATGCAGTCCACCGAGCAGAACCTGCTGCGGGTGACGGATATTCTCTCGGAGATCCGCCGTCAGATCACTTCGATCGAGCGGCAGGCGAAGAAAGCCGCCCGCTACAAGCGTCTGCGGGAGACGGTCCGCGTGCTCGATCTCTCCCTCGCCGCCGACGGCCGCGCCGAATTGCTGGCCGAAACCGAGGCGGCG
Organism: Myxococcota bacterium; assembly: GCA_036447375.1. Taxonomy (GTDB): domain Bacteria; phylum Myxococcota_A; class UBA9160; order UBA9160; family SMWR01; genus JACZXC01. The sequence continues at coordinate 10,363 of JAZFUU010000071.1, read as the reverse complement.
ACACGGAGTCGCCAGGCCCTGCGTGATGATGTGACCGCGCTGGAGACCCGGCTGGCTCAGCGCGAGCTCGAAACCCAGCAGAAGCGTGTCGAGCGCGCGGAATCGGAACGCCTGCTCAGCGAGGGCAGCGAGGTCCTGCTCACGCTGCGAACCGACATCAAGCACCACGAGGGCCGGATCGAGTTCGCGCGGCGCGAGCGAGCGCTGCTGGCCGAGACGATCGCCAACCGGGGCGAGGAACTCGAAGGCCTCCGCGATCAGTTGCGGGGCCAGGAGGTCGAGGCCCTCGAGACCGGAGACGAGGCGCGTGTCGTGGAGCGCGCTCTGGAGTCCGAGGCGGACGGATTGAGCAGCGCCGAAGCCGAAGCCCGGGAGGCGAGAGAACGGCTTCAGGAGCTCGAGGCCGAGCGCGACGCAGCGAACGCTGCGGTGGTCGAGTTCTTGACGGCGATCGCCCGGGGTGAGGACCGGGTGGCGGGGGTCGAAGACCGCGGCGCCGAGCTCGATGCCCGCATGCGCAGCGCCGACTCGAACCTCGAAGCCGGTCAGTCGGAGGTGTCACGAGCGGATCGAGAGCAGCGGGATCTGGAGACGGCACTTCGCGATCTGCTGGGAGAGCGCGATCGGTTGATGGGACTCGTCCGGGCGGCACTCGATGCCCACGCCCGGGCCGTGGAGGGGGAGCGTGCGGCGACGTCGGCCCTGGCAGAGCTGCGGGAGCGCCGCGAGACCCGCCGCTCCCGGCTGACTTCGCTGCGTGAGGTGACCGAGCGAAGACAAGATGTCGGTGAGGGGGCGCGACACCTGTTGTCCCTCGACGAAGATGAACGACGTGAGCTGGGCGTGCGCGGCTTGTTGCGCGACGTGCTCGAGGTCGACCGCGAGGTCGAGAGGGCGGTTGAGGCCGTGCTCGCCGATCGTTGCGAGGCGATCGTGGTCGATCAGACCCAGGGAGCGGTCTCGGCCCTCGATCGGCTTCGATCCGCCGGCGCCGGCCGCGGAATCCTCGTCTCGCTGCCGCCGGTGGAGGTCCAGGCGATTGGAATCGTTCCTCTGGGCCAGCCACTGCTCGACCGCGTCCACCCCCGACCGGGCTACGAAGGGCTGGCTCGCGCGCTCCTGGGTGGTGTCAATCTCGTCGACGGACTGACCGAGGTGCTCGAGATCTACGGCGGCGGCCGACTCCCCGCGACCTTCGTCACCCGGACCGGCGACGTGCTGGCCCCCGATGGAATCGCGCGCGGTGGCGATGATTCGCAGTCCGCGAGCGCGGGCAGCGGTTTCCTGGGCCGGATGGGCGAGATTCGCGATCTCACGGCCGAGGTGGCGGACCTCGACGCCGAGGTCGCTGTGCGCGAGACCGCGTCGCGAGAGGCCGAGGCGGCCCGGTCCCGGGCCGGCGATGAACTCGACAACTTGCGCAATCGGCACCACACAGCCGCCCTCGCCGTTGCGAACCACGAGAAAGACCTGGAACGCACGAACGAGCGCGTGAAGACCTTGAACGAAGCCCTCGAGAGTCGCGCGGCGGAGCGATCGGGGTTGCAGGCGGGGCGCGACGCGCTGTCAACAGAGGGAGTACGGCGGGCTCAGCAGCTCGAAGAGGCGCGACTGCAGCGTACCGATCGTCAGCGCGACCTCGATGCCCTGCTGTTGCGTCTGGGTTCGGCCGTGCGCGAGGCATCGCGGTGCGACATCGTCGCGACCGAGCGTCGCGTCGAGCACGCCGGGCGGGTCGAACGGCGCGATCGACTGGTGGTGGGACTCGAGCGCGCTCGCGCCGCAGCCCGTGAAACCGGGGAGTGGATTGCGCAGCGGGAGCGAGAAATCGAACAGGGCGAGGCGCGCCGCGAAGATCTGGCGGCGGAGATCGGCGAGTCGCAGTCGGCGTTGGAGATGCTGTTGGGCCGGGAAGAGCAGGCCCGGGCCAGCTCCGACGAGAAGCGCGAGGCCTACGATCGGATCGCCGCGAGCCTCGGCGAGATCGAGGAAGAGGGCCGGGGCCTGCGACGCGAGTTCGAAGCCCGTCGCGACGAGATGGGGTCGGCGGAGCTCACCCAACGCGAGGCCGAACTGCGGCTGACCCACCTGACCGACTCGATCCGCGAAAAATGGGGGATCGAACTCTCTGACTGGACGCCCCCGAAACTCGGGACGGATCCGGATCCGCCGCTGTCGCCGCTGGAGTCGGCAGAGGGGGAACCCGAGGACGGAGTGGAGGTCTCGCTGGCCGATGCGGCTCGGGAAGCGCGCGTTCATGCGGAGTTGATGCAGCTCTCCCATGAAGAACGCGTCCGGAAGCTCGCGGAGGTTCGCGACGGGCTTCAGAGTCTGGGTGAGGTCAACCTGGGTGCGATCGAAGAGCACGAGGAGCTGAGCGAACGCCTCCGCTTCCTCAGCGAGCAGAAGGCCGATCTGGACAGCAGCCTGGCCTCGCTCCGCGACGCCATCGCTCGCATCAACCGCACCAGCCGCAAGCGCTTCCGGGAGACGTTCGAAGCGGTGAGCAAGCGCTTCTCGGAGAACTTCCCCCGTTTGTTCGGGGGCGGTCGGGCGAGCCTTTCCCTCACGGAGACCGAAGACATCCTCGATGCGGGAATCGAAATCATGGCGATGCCGCCGGGCAAGCGTCTCCAGAACGTCAATCTGTTCTCGGGCGGCGAAAAGACCCTCACGGCCCTCGCGCTCCTGGTCGCCGTTTTTCAGGTGCGACCCTCACCGTTCTTCCTGCTCGACGAAGTGGATGCGGCCCTCGACGATGCCAATGTGGAGCGATTCAACGAGATCGTGCGCGAACTCGCGCGCGAGTCCCAATTCGTGATCATCACCCACAACAAGCGAACCATCGAGGTCGCCGACACGCTCTACGGTGTGACCATGGAGCAAAAGGGCGTCAGCAAGTTGGTGTCCGTGTCCCTGCACTAGCTATCCTCCGCGCTCGATGATCGAACTGTGGCACCTGCTGAGCGTCTGGGCCGGGGTTCATCCGCTGGCCACCCTGGTCCTGATCTTTTCGCTTCCGATTCTGCTTCTCGTGATCGCCGAAGTCGGTCGGATCCGCCGATCCCGGCCCACGCCGGAGGTCGCCGCCACCGCGGCAGACCGACGCGAACCGGATCCGCCCGCCTCCGCGGCGCCGGCAGGCCTGGCCGAAAGCCTGGGTGCCACGCGAGAGACGCTCGTCGGCCGCATCGGGAGCCTGCTCCGCGGTCGTTCCGTCGACGCGGCGGTGCTCGATGAGCTGGAGATGATTCTATTCAGCGCGGACCTCGGCGTAGCGACGGCCGAAAGCTTGCTGTCGAGCGTGAAGCAGAAGGCGGCGGGCGCCAGCGTCGATGTCGTTCGGCGCGTGCTTCGAGAGGCCATACTGGAGAAGCTGCGGCGCGTCGAACCCACGGGAGGTCTCGAAAAGATCGGGAAGCCTCACGTGATTCTCGTGCTCGGTGTTAACGGATCCGGCAAGACCACGACCATCGGCAAGCTCGCGTCCCGATACCGGGATCGGGGAGATCAGGTCGTGCTGGGCGCGGGCGATACCTTCCGCGCGGCCGCGACCGAGCAGCTCCAGTTCTGGGGCGAACGCACGGGTTGCGAAGTGATTACGGGCCCCTCGGGCGGGGACCCTTCGGCCGTCGCCTTCGAAACCGTCAAGGTCGCCGTGGCGCGCGGTGCCGCGGTCGCGATCATCGACACCGCCGGCCGACTCCAGACACAGCGCCCACTGATGGACGAACTCGCCAAGATGGTGCGCGTGATCGGACGCGACCTCCCGGGCGCTCCCCATGAGACGTTGCTCGTAATCGACGCCAACACCGGGCAAAACGCGATCTCCCAGGCGCGGGAGTTCACTCGCGCGGCGGGTGTCACCGGGCTGATCCTGACGAAGCTCGACGGCACGGCCAAGGGGGGCGTGATCGTGGGCCTGGCCGACGAGTTCGGCATTCCCATCCGATACGTCGGTGTTGGCGAGTCCGTCGAGGATCTGCGGGAATTCCGCGCCCAGGAGTTCGTCGAAGCGGTCTTTGAGATCTAGCCGAATGCTGCGACGAGGGATCATGTAATAGGGCGGACTAGAAAACCCGGGTCCGGACCGCCACACGGTATCATCTGCATTCCGGCGGGCGCCCGTGGCGGTACCGTCGTCGGGGGGAGGGTCGGGGTGAGCCGGTACGTGATGGCCCTGGATCAGGGCACGACTTCCTCGCGCGCGATCCTCTTCGATCGCGCGGGGTCGATGGTCGCGATCGACCAGTACGAATTTACCCAGCACTTTCCCAAGCCGGGATGGGTCGAGCACGATCCAATGGAGATCTGGGACAGCCAGCTGCGGGCGGCTCGGGGTGTGCTGACCAAAGCGGGCGCCCACGGTTCGGACGTCGCGGCGATCGGGATCACGAATCAGCGTGAGACGGCGTTGGTGTGGGATCGCGGCAGCGGTGACCCGGTGCATCGAGCGATCGTGTGGCAATCGCGCCAGACCGCGCCCATCTGCGACCAGCTGCGCGCGCGCGGACTCGAAGCGGAGGTGCGAGCTCGCACCGGGCTCGTGATCGATGCGTACTTCTCGGGGACGAAGATTCGCTTCATTCTCGACGCGATCGAGGGGGGGCAGAAGCGGGCCGAGGCAGGAGAACTGGCGTTCGGCACCATCGATTCCTGGTTGCTCCACAAGCTCACCCGTGGGCGTGTTCACGCCACCGAGTACTCCAATGCTTCGCGAACGCTCATCTACAACATCCATCGGCGTGACTGGGACGATCTCCTGCTGGACGCGTTGCAGATACCCCAGGCGATGCTGCCGGAGGTTCGCGACAGCAGCGGTGTCTTCGGAGTCGCGGATCCGGAATGGTTCGGGGCCGAGATTCCCATTTCGGGGATCGCCGGAGATCAGCAGGCGGCGCTCTTCGGCCAGGGCTGCGTTGCCCCCGGCGACGCGAAGAACACCTACGGCACCGGCTGCTTCTTGCTGATGAATACGGGTCCGGAGGCGCCCGTCTCGAAGAACGGCCTGATTACGACGATCGGTTGGGGAATCGACGGTCGCTTTACCTATGCCCTCGAGGGAAGCATCTTCGTGGCCGGCGCCGCGGTACAGTGGCTCCGCGACGGCCTGGGCCTGCTGGAGAACGCGGCGGATTCCGAGGCCGCGGCCCGCTCTGTCGACGACACCGGAGGCGTGTACCTGGTGCCCGCCTTCGTCGGCCTCGGCGCCCCGTATTGGGACGATCGCGCCCGGGGAGCTCTCGTCGGGCTCACCCGGGGGACCACCCGAGAACACGTGATCCGCGCCACTCTCGAGTCGATCGCGTATCAGACCCGCGACGTGGTCGAGTGTCTTCAGGCGGACTCGGGGCTCGTCCTGGACACGTTGCGTGTCGATGGCGGGGCGGCTCAGAACGACTTCCTGATGCAGTTCCAGGCGGACATTCTGGGCATTCCCGTCCAGCGTCCGGCCGTCCTCGAGGTGACGGCCATGGGCGCCGCAGCCCTCGCGGGACTCGGCGTGGGCTTCTGGCAAGACGCTGCCGAGATCGAGACGAACGACACGGGAGGCCGTCGGTTCGAGCCCTCGATCCGTGCCGATCAGCGAGCTTCTCTGTGCGCCGGCTGGAAACGAGCGGTCGAGCGATCCCGCGACTGGGTTCAAGACGACCCGGTTCCGGAAGAGGGAGACGCTTGAGCGGATCGGCCTCCCCTCGGCCCACGCGGCCCCGTGTCATCGCCCATCGAGGCGCGTCGGGCACTCTGCCGGAGAACACCCTGCCCGCCTATGCATTGGCCGTCGAGCAGCGTGCCGACATGATCGAGATCGATCTTCACCGCACCCGCGATGGAGCGGTGGTGATCGCGCACGACGAAGGGCTCGAGCGGCTCGGGGGTCGGGGAGAGATCGCCGATGCCACCCTCTCGGAGGTTCGCGATCTCGACGCCGGAAATGGGGAACACGTTCCCACATTGGACGAGGTGATCGGTCGCTTCGGCTCGCAGATCCCGTTCAACCTCGAGTTGAAGCGGGGAACCCGGGGCGACTATTCGGGGCTTCCGGCCGCGGCGCTGCAAGCCGTCGAGGCTCGTGATCTGTTGGGCGAGACCCTGTTTTCCTCGTTCTACGACTCCGTCCTGAACGAGGTGCGTTCGGAATCCCGGGCGGCGCGGATCGCTCTATTGATCTCTCCTCGAGATCCCGGTCGCGCCTTCGAACGCGCTCGTGCCGTGGGTGCGGAAGCTCTCAACCCGTGGGTCGGGCTGGCCCAACCGGAATTGATCGAGGAGGCCCACGCCGAGGGCCTCGCGGTCTATGTGTTCACGGTCGACTCCGAGGAGGACATGCGGCGTCTTCTCGACCTGGGTGTGGACGGGCTGTTCACGAACCACCCGGACCGGCTGCGCGCCATCGTGGGGCATCCTGAGGGAAATTTCACCCAATCATCGAAGAATTCGAATAAAACGAGGTTTTAATCGAATTTTTAGCGCTATTTGTTTGACGATTGTGTGACTTATACCGTATCTATTTTGTTTTTCGGGAAGATGACCCATGAAGTTCAACCGGATTGCACCGGAGTTCGACACCACGGACCGGGCCATCCTCGAGTTGCTGCAGGAGGACTGCAAGCAGTCCCTGTCCGAGATCGGGCAGAAGGTTGGCCTCAAGGCGCCCGCCGTGCTCGAGCGCATCCACAAATTCGAGGAAGCGGGTGTCGTCGTGGGCTATGTGGCGGTGCTCGACGGGCGTCGCCTGGGCAAGGACGTCACGGCCTTCATCGGTGTCAGCACGGACCATGCCGCCGCCATCGCCGGCCTGGAGGGCCAGGTCGCGGCGATCGCCGACGTGTTGGAGTGTCATCACGTGACCGGGGCCCACACTCTGATGGTCAAGGTGAAGACCGTGAACACTCAGACCCTCGAAGAGTTGATCGAAACCATCCGCTCTCTCGACGGGGTGGCTCGCACGGAAACGACGGTGGTGCTGTCGACCCACATCGAGAGGTCTCGGGTCAGCCTGCACGATAGCGGCGAGTTCGAGACGCGGCAGACGCGGCAGGCCCGGCGAAATACCGGGCAGCGGCGCCGAAGATCGGGCACATGAGGTTCGGCTCGAATCGAGTCGCCGATCCTGCCGGGCGGCCGGTCCGACAGGGTCTCTACGATCCGACGCTCGAACACGACGCCTGCGGCGTCGGTTTCCTCGCCAATGTTCGGGGCGAGAAGAGCCACGAAACGATTCACCGGGGCATCGAGATCCTCGTCCGGCTCGAACACCGCGGCGCCTGCGGCTGCGATCCCGAGACTGGGGATGGTGCGGGGGTGCTGATCCAGCTTCCGGATGGCTTTCTGCGCAAAGAGGCGGCAATCCTCGGTATCGAGCTGCCCCCCGTGGGCGAATACGCGTCGGGCATGGTCTTCCTGTCCGGAGACTCTGCAGAACGCGCCTGGCAGGAGGCGACCCTCGAAAAGGTGATCGCCGATGAGGGACAGCGGCACCTCGGATGGCGCGATGTTCCCCACGATCCGCAACGGGTGGGATGGCTCGCCCGCGAGTCCCTGCCGGTGATCCGTCAGATCTTCGTGGCGGCGGGCCCGGGCATGGATCGAGACGGCTTCGAGCGCAAGCTCTTCGTGATCCGCCGCGTTTTCGAGAACGCCGGGCGCGAGCGCGGTTCCTTCCTCTACGTCCCCAGCCTCTCGAGCCGAACCTTCGTGTTCACCGGAATGCTGATGGCCAGCCAGATCGAGCCCTTCTACACGGACCTCGGCGATTCCAGCATGAAATCAGCTCTCGCGATGGTTCACGCGCGTTACAGCACCAACACTTTCGGTGCCTGGGACCTGGCCCAGCCGTTTCGTTACCTGGGCCACAATGGCGAGATCAATACCCTTCGCGGCAACCGAAACTACATGCACGCGCGCGAGGGCACCCAGCACTCGGATCTGTTCGGAGACGACCTCGCAAAGCTCTATCCCCTGATGCGAGAAGGGGCCAGCGATTCCGCCCAGTTCGACAACGCGCTCGAATTTCTGTGCCTCGCCGGGCGCGAGCTGCCCGAAGTCATGCTGATGATGATTCCCGAGGCCTGGGAAAATCACACGGCGATGAGTGACGAGCTGCGCGCCTACTACGAGTACCACTCGTTCCTGATGGAACCGTGGGACGGACCGGCCTCGATCGTCTTTACCGACGGGCGGAAGATCGGTGCGGTGCTCGATCGCAACGGCCTGCGACCCTCGCGCTGGATCGTCACCCGGGACGGCTTTGTCGCGATGGCTTCGGAAGTGGGAGTCCTGGATATCGCGCCGGAGAACGTACTGAGAAAGGGTCGCCTGCGGCCCGGTCGCATCTTCTTCGTCGACCTCGAGCAGGGGCGCATCGTGGAAGACGACGAAATCAAGGCCGACTACGTCGCGCGCCGACCCTATCGCAAATGGGTGGACGAAAATCGCATCCGACTGTCGGATCTGCCCCCGGCGCAGGTGCCCACCGAACATCGAATCGATCCCGGCCTGCGCTTCCGGCTGCAGCAGGTGTTCGGTTACACGACCGAAGACCTCAATCTGCTGATCGCGCCGATGATCGCCCATGCCAAGTGGGCCATTGGATCGATGGGCGAGGATGCCGCGCTGGCCTGTCTCTCGGACCGCCCCCGCATGCTGTATCACTACTTCAAGCAGCTCTTCGCCCAGGTGACCAACCCCGCCATGGACTCGATCAACGAGGGCAATGTCATGTCCCTCTATTCGACCCTCGGCGAGGAGAAGAATCTGCTGGAGGAAACCGCCGAACACGCCCGGATTCTTCGTTGCGACCGGCCCATCCTGACCAACGAAGAGCTGGAGCGAATTCGCGGCATTCGGCGTCCCGGCTTCGAGGCGCGCACGTTTCCCACGCTATTCAAGGTGACCGAGGGAGGCGAGGGACTGCGCAGCGCTCTGGACCGCCTCAGTCGGGAAGTCGCAGACGCGGTGGCGGAGGGCGTGAGTCTGATCATCCTGAGCGATCGGGGAGTGACGGCAGACCTGGCGCCGATCCCGATGCTTCTTGCTGTCGGGTCCGTGCACCATCATCTGATTCGGGAAGAGCGGCGCACCCGGTGCGGAATCATCTGCGAGACCGCCGAGGCGCGGGATGTCCCGCAATTCGCCCTGCTCGTGGGTTATGGGGCCGGGGCCATCAACCCGTATCTCGCGTTCGAGACCCTCGACGAGCTCGTGTCCGAGAACATGTTCGACACCGAGGAGATCGACTTCGACAAGGCCCTCGGGAACTACCTCACGGCCTGTGACAAGGGCCTTCTCAAGACCATGGCGAAGATGGGGATCTCGACCCTTCAGAGCTACCGGGGTGCCCAGATCTTCGAAGCCGTGGGGCTCGATCGGGATCTGGTGGCGCGATGCTTCACCGGGACGGCCTCGCGGGTCTCCGGTGTCGGCTACGACGTGTTGGCCCGGGAGGTCGCACTTCGTCACGACCGCGCTTTTTTCGGCGCCGAGTACAGTTTTCCGGAACTCGATCCTGGGGGTCTCTACCAATGGCGCGCACGCGGCGAGCAGCACACATTCAATCCGCAGTCGGTGTCGAAGCTCCAGCAATCGGTACGCCAGAAGGACTTCGCGACGTATCGAGAGTTCTCTCGAGCGGCGGACGGCGATACCGAGCGGCTCTGCACACTTCGGGGCTTGCTTCGGTTCAAATTTGCACCGGAGCCGATCCCGCTGGAGGAAGTGGAGCCCGCTTCCGAGATCGTGAAGCGATTCTGCACCGGTGCGATGTCGTATGGCTCGATCTCGATCGAAGCGCACGAAGCACTGGCCGTTGCGATGAACCGCCTCGGCGGCAAGAGCAATACCGGCGAGGGGGGCGAGGATCCGGGACGCTATACCCTGGATCCGAACGGCGATTCCCGGCGCAGCGCGATCAAGCAGGTGGCGTCCGGGCGCTTCGGCGTGACGAGCTGGTACCTCATCAACGCCGACGAGCTGCAGATCAAGGTCGCCCAGGGGGCCAAGCCGGGGGAAGGGGGAGAGCTCCCCGGCCACAAGGTCAGTGAGGCCATCGCGGAAACCCGGCACTCGACCCCGGGGGTGGGCTTGATTTCACCGCCTCCCCATCACGACATCTACTCGATCGAGGATCTCGCCCAGCTCATCTACGACCTCAAAAATGCCAATCGCGATGCGCGGGTGAGTGTCAAGCTGGTGGCCGAGACCGGAGTCGGCACGATCGCGGCTGGGGTCGCAAAGGGGAAGGCCGACGGTGTCCTGATTTCGGGTCACGACGGAGGTACCGGCGCGTCTCCCCAGGCATCGATCAAGTCTGCCGGGGTTCCGTGGGAAATCGGCCTGGCCGAAACCCAGCAGACCCTGGTCC
>JAZFUU010000070.1:0-8579 GCA_036447375.1 Myxococcota bacterium | reverse complement strand
GGAGCCCGCTGATCGCTTCGTTGGAGGAGCGCCGCAGGCCGCTGGCGCTTGGCGATGCAGGGCGGCGTCCGGACGAGGCCGCGCTTTCCCCCTTCGACCGTGCGGCGCTGGAAACGCTGCAAGCCGAGGTGGTCGTGCCGGTGCGACAGAACGATGCGCTTGCCGCCTTCGTCTGCCTCGGCCCGAAACGCTCCGGGGATGTCTACACCTCCACGGATCTTTCGCTGCTGGCGGCAGTCGCGGAGACGGTGTCCCAGCGGTTGCAGCGTTTCGATCAGGAAGAGGTGACCCGGGAGGCGCAGGCGATGCAGGCATCGCTGCGCCGCTACGTCCCGGGCGCGGTGTCCGAGCAGCTCGCGAGCGGAGCCGATCTTGCGTCGGGTCAGCGCGAGGTCTCGGTTCTCTTCGTCGACTTGCGAGACTACGTGGGTTTTGCCGAGAGCCGTCGCGCCGAGGACATCTTCTCGACCGTGAACCGCTATACCGAAACGGTTTCGGAGATCGTGCAAATGCACAGTGGCAACGTGGTCGAGTTCAATGGCGACGGCATGATGGCCGTCTTCGGTGCGCCTCGGAAGCTGGCCCACAAGGAGCGGGCCGCCGTTGAGGCGGGGCGCGCGATCGTGGAGGCGGTCCGGACGCTGACGCTCAAAGAAGCGCTGGCAGGACCGACGGAGCTCTCGGTCGGTGTCGGCATTGCCACCGGCGAAGCCTTCGTGGGCAACATCCAGGCGGTGGATCGCTTGATCTGGAGTGCGATCGGGAACACGACGAACCTGGCGGCACGGCTCCAGAGCCTGACGCGAGAGCTGAATGCGCCGCTGGTCATCGACCGCGCGACCTGGGAGAAAGCGCAGCCCGCCGCCGCGGGCTTCGAGAAGCGACCCGACGTGCGGATCCGCGGCCGCCGCCAGACCCAGGATGTCTACGCACTGCCGGGCCGCGGCCGCTAGATCTGCCGCACCTTGACGCCGGCCTCGCGCAGGAGTTCGACCGAGAGGTCGCCCATCGGATAGTGGGCGTTGTAGGCGACTTCGACGAGACCCGCGTTGATGATCATCTTCGTGCACATGAGGCACGGGCAAAGGTTCGTGAAGATCGTGCCGCCCCGAACGGAAACCCCGTGGTAGGCGGCCTGGGTAATGGCGTTCTCTTCTCCGTGTGAGCACAGGCATTCGCTCAGAGCCGTGCCCGCCTCGGCGAAGCTGTTGCAGCGCGGGCAACCGCCCTCGTTGCAATTGCGGGTGCCGCGCGGAGTGCCGTTGTAACCGGTCGAAACGATGCGCCGATCCAGGGCGATCACGCAGCCGACCTTGCGTTTCACACAGTTGCTGCGCGATGCGACGGCCCGCGCAATCGACATGAAATATTCGTCCCAGCTCGGGCGTTCAAAAAAAAAGCCCTGCTCCAGCACGCTCTGGATCGCGGCGTGAAGTGCGTCGAGGTCCCCGTCGTTCTCGATGCTGACGTCCGAAAGCGCCTGCACGGCCTCGAGCTGCTGGGCCGCCGGGTCGTCGCCGCCGAGTTCCCGGCTTTCCAGCCGGAGAAGCTCGTCGAGACTCGTCGGATCCCCGCCCCGGCCCCGGCTCCGAATCCGCTCGAGTCGCGTCTCGTCGCGGGCCGTCACCCAGATCAGTTGAAAGGCATCGGTGGATCCGCGCAGCGCCTCAACCTCGGCGGGATGACGGACCGAATCGATCACATAGTTGCGGTCGGACTGCATCAACCCGGCGAGCCGCTCGGCCAGGACCGCCGGGCCCTTGGCAGCGCGCAGTGCCGTGCCGGCCTCGATCATGCGCTCGCGGGTCTCCTTCAGGCCCTGGGAGCGCAGCTCGTCCCGAATCACGTCGGACAGGGAAAGCGCGGCGAAGCTCCGGCGCTCGAGGTAGCGGACGACCTCGCCCTTCCCCGCCCCGTTCAGGCCCGATATCGCGATGATCACGAATCCCCCGTCCTCTGACGGCCGAAGATACCCCGGCCGCCGGATCCCCGCCGACGCCGGCTCAGGCGTCCGTTTTCCGCCTCTGGCCGGAACGCCCGGGCTCTGTCAGCCTGCTCTTCGTGCGCGCGCTCGTCACCGGAGCCTCGGGATTCGTGGGTCGGCACCTGGTTCCCCGACTTCGGGACGAAGGTTACGACGTGGAGGCGACCGACCGCGAGCTGGATGTCACCGACATCGCGGCGCTGGGCACTCGAATCGCCGCCATCCGGCCGGACGTCATCGTCCACCTGGCGGCCCAGAGTTCGGTGGCCTCATCCTGGCGGTCGGCAGAGCTCACCTACCGGGTCAACTACCTGGGCTCGCGCGCGGTCCTGAAAGCGATGGCCGCAGCCGCGCCCACGGCGCGCCTGCTGCTGATCGGCTCGGCCGACGGGTACGGATCCGCTGAGCCGGGCTCGAAGCCGTTCACAGAGGCCTCGCCTCTGCGGCCGCGTTCGCCCTACGCCCGCACCAAGGTGGCGGCCGATCTATTGGCTGCCGGCTACGCCGAACGGGGTCTCGACGTGGTGCGGGTCCGGCCCTTCAATCACGCCGGACCGGGCCAGGCGGAGGATTTCGTTCTCGCGAGCTTTGCCAAGCAGGTGGCTGAAATCGAAGCGCACCACCGCGAACCGGTGCTTCGCGTCGGCAATCTCAACTCCACCCGGGATTTCCTCGACATCGGCGACGTGATCGACGCCTACCTGAGCCTGCTCCGCCGCGACGTACCCACCGACGTCTACAACGTGGCCAGCGGTGTGGGCACACCCGTGGGAGAGCACCTGGACACCCTGCTCTCCCTGGCGGGTCTGCACCCGGCGATCGAGGTCGATCCGAAGCGAATGCGACCCGCGGACTTCGCCGTCGGCGACGCGACCCGGCTGCGCCGGGCAACCGGCTGGGAGCCGCGGGTTCCGCTCGCTCGTACGCTGGAGCGCACCCTCGACTACTGGCGCGAGCAGATCAGGGAGATCCAGTCAGCGTCGGAAGCATCTCGCCCGTGACGCGAGTCTGTCGCCACCAGACCGACGCGTTCCGCCTCCGTCTCGATCGCTCCGCGCTCTTCGGCGAGAAGCCCCGACAGGACGGCCTGCCCCCCCGGCCGCACCCGGGCCGCCAGGCCCGGCAGAGCCGGGAGCAGCTCGGCCCCCGACAGGTTGGCCACCACCAGGTCGAAATCCAGAGCCTCGCGCAGCGCCTCGAGTGGGCCGGTGAAGACGCGCAAGCGCGTCTTCAACCCGTTGATCTCGGCATGGACGGCGGCGGCCGCCGTGGCCAGGGGATCGAGGTCGAGGGCCACCGCGATCACGCCGGGTTCCGAACGTCGGAGAGCCGCCAGGGCGAGCACACCGGTACCGGTGCCGACGTCGAGAACGCGGGCTTCCGACCCCAGAGCCGGCGCCAGGATGTCGACCCACTCCAGGGCGAGACGCGTCGAGAGATGGCCGCCGATTCCGAAGGCTTGCCCGGGATCGATGACCAATTCGGACTGGCCGGGAAGGATCGGTTCCACCACGAAGGAGGGGCGGATCCGCAGTCGTGGCGACACGACCGTGGCGCCGAGGCCGCGCTTCCAGACCTCCGACGCGTCGGCCTCGTCTTCAGGGACGGGAACCGGATCGGACACCGAACACCCATCACCCGCGATTCGCGCAGCGTCGGCAACCGCCTGCGCCGCGGCCATCGGCGCGTATAAGAGCAGGAGTATGCCCACGCCGCCTTCGTCTTCGCGTTCCTCGAGACCCAGGGCTCCCGCGGCGTACGCCTCGGCCGCAACCCGCTCGGCCGTCGCCGCGCTCCCGACCCGCACTTCGATGCGCGCGAAACGATCCTTCACCCGAGTCGGTCTTCCCGGCGCGATTCCGCTCCTCGCCATCGTCGCTTTGGGCACCAGCGGCTGTTACCTCTCCCACCTGGCGGTCGGCCAGGCGCAGCTGTTGCGCGCACGCCAGCCCATCGAAGCGATGCTCGCGGATCCGACGACTCCCCCGGAGCTGCGCGAACGTCTGGCCACGGTCCCCCGGGTTCGCGCCTTTGCCAGCGACCTCGGGCTCGACGTGGGAGAACGATACACGAGCTACGTGAGCTGGCCGGGAGATCGAATCGTGACCCGCATCGTCGTCACGCGACCGGGAGAGGTGCACCCTGCCGGCTGGTATTTCCCGATCGTCGGTCGGGTGCCGTACAAGGGTTTCTTCTCCCGGGAACGAGCCCGCGCCGAGGCGGACCGGCAGCGCGCCAAGGGCCGCGACGTCTGCGAGTTCGCGGTCTCCGCCTACTCGACCCTGGGCTGGTTCGACGACCCCATTACCGGGCCCATGCTTCGCGGCGACGAGGGCACCACCGTGGAGACGATCCTTCACGAACTGGTCCACGCAACGGTCTACGTCCGCAGCGATGCCGAGTTCAACGAGGGGATCGCGAGCTTCATCGGCGAGGAGGCCAGCGTCCGCTTCTACGCCGAATCGGATCGCCCGGAGGCGGCGCGGCGCGAGCGAACGCGCATCGAGGACAACCGGCGTCTGCGCTCCGAGCTGCTCCGGCTGCGACAGGGGGTGGAGGATCTCTACGCATCCAGTTCGCCCGGGAGCGCCCGCGATCTCGAGCGCGCGGACCTGGAAAATCGAGCCCGCGAGGCAATCGGGGCGCTGGCCCTCCCGACTCGCGACGTCGGCGAGATCGCCGGGAGGTTGCGCCTGAACGACGCCTGCCTGGCCCTGGCCGGCACCTACAACGCCGATGTCCACGGCTACGTCCGGGCGCTGGCCGCCTTGGCAGGCGACTTGCGCATTTTCGTGGCCCGGGTGCGGGAGTCGGCGACGGCCGCGGACCCGCGGGCGGCCCTGCTATCGCCATGATCTTCCCCTGAAGGCTTCCCCGGAAGGCTCAGGCACATCTCACAACCGGCCGAAGTAGCGAGCGTGGAGCCCCGCGCCGCGATGAAATCCGACACACCCCCGCTGTCGCCCGAGACGGCGATGAGTCAGGCGGGGTGCCTCCGACGCAACGTGGAGCGGGCCCTCCGCGGGAAGTCCGAGGTCGTGCGTCGGGCCGTCGAGACGCTGATCGCCGGCGGCCACCTGCTTCTGGAAGACGTTCCCGGCGTGGGCAAGACGACCCTGGCCCGGGCCCTCGCCCACTCCCTCGACGCCAGTTTTCGGCGCATTCAGTTCACGAGCGATCTCCTTCCCAGCGACCTGCTTGGCGCGTGTGTGCCCGATGGCCGCGACCCCTCCGCGCCCATGACGTTCCAGCCCGGACCGATCTTTGCCCACGTGGTCCTCGCCGACGAAATCAACCGCGCCAGCCCCAAGGCCCAGTCGGCACTCCTCGAGGCCATGAGCGAGTCGTCGGTGACCGTGGACGGGGTCACCCATCCGCTGCCCCAGCCCTTCTTCGTCGTCGCCACCCAGAATCCCTTCGAGCACCATGGGGCGCATCCCCTGCCCGAGTCTCAGCTCGACCGATTCATGCTGCGTCGGGGGATCGGATACCCGGACGCGGATGACGAAGCCGCGGTACTTCGCGACGACCCCGCAACCAGCGAGCTGCCGCATCTCGGCCCGGTGCTTCGCACGGCCGAGCTGGTGAACCTCCAGGCCTGGGCACGGCAGGTCAAGTTCGATGACTCCCTCGTCGCCTATCTGCTCGGCATCGTGCACGCGACCCGCGAGCACGAGGCCCTGGAGACCGGCGTCTCTCCCCGAGGTGCCATCGGACTGCGTCGAATCGCCCAGGCGCGTGCCCTGGTCGAAGGCCGAGACTTCTGCATCCCGGATGACATTCGCGACCTTGCCGTCGACGTGCTCGCGCACCGAGTGACGCTGGACCCGCGCTCGTGTCCCGGCTCGGAACATTCCACGGAGGAGACGGCGTGGATCCTTGGCGAGATCCTCGAGCAGGTTCCCGTCCCGCTCTGAGTCCGAGCCCGAAGCCGAGGCCGAGCCCGACGGGTCTCAGGGCGCGGACGACGGGTGTCAGGGCGCGGATTCTGCGCTGGCTGCGACCGCCGCGGCGGCTCCGGCCCACGCGCGCCGGCTGGAACTTCTTCGCCATCACCTTCGGCGTGGGCTTTGCGGCCCTCAACACCGCCAACAACCTGCTCTACCTGATCCTGGCCCTGATGCTCTCGTTCCTCGTGCTCTCCGGGGTACTCTCGGAATCTGCATTGCGGGGGATTCGTGTCCGGCGGCGCCTGCCCCGGGAGTTTCAGGCCGGTGCCGCAAGCCGGGTGATCCTGGAGATCGAGAACCGTCAGCAGCGGGTGCCGGCGTTCGCCGTGGTCATCGAGGACTGGGTCCACGCGCAGGGAGCCGTGGGCCGGGTCTTCTGTTTGCGCCTCGGCCCCATGGCCCGCGCCACGCGCAGCTACCGCTGCCGGCCCGAACGACGGGGCGAACTGAACTTTCTGAAGTTTCAAGTATCGACCCGGTTTCCCTTCGGGCTCTTCTCGAAGTCCCTCGAACTCGATGCCGCCCAGAACGCTCTGGTCTATCCGGCGATACAGACCCTGCCCACGCTTCCCCGCGCTCGCGAACGACACCGCCGGCGCCAGCTGGACGATGGAAAAATCATCTCCAGGACCGATGGCGCCGTCGCGACCGGCCTGCGCGACTACGCCCCGGGCGACCCGGCCCGGCGCATCCACTGGCGCGCTTCGTTGCGGCGTGGCGCGCTCCAAGTCCGCCAATTGGAGAGCGAACAGAGTGCCGAACACGAGGTGCGGCTTCGCACCGCCGGTCGCAATGCAGAGGTCGACTTCGAGGCCCGCGTGGTCGGCGCCGCTTCCCAGGTCGCCGCCTGCCTGGCGGCGGGCCGCCGCGTCTCGCTGCGAACCGACCGCCTTCACTTCGAGCCCGACAGCGGAGCCGGCCACCGGGCCCGCCTCCTGGGTTTCCTGGCCACGGTCGAGATCGAATCCCAGCTCGAGTCGGACTCCAACCGGGCTCGAGAGGGCGGTAGCGCCGGTTGAGTACCGCCGTCGTCGACGCACGCTTTCAGGCCCCGCGGCCGGCTTCGGCCTGGTTACTCGTCAGCGTGGCCGGGGCGTGCCTCTGGATCACCGGCGAGCTCGCGGTCTGGGCCATCGCGGTACAGATCCTCAGCATCGGTGTCTCGCTGTTTCGACGCACCCGCCCCTTCGCGTGGCAGCGGCGCGGGCTGCCCCTGAATCTCGGACTCGGGGCGATCGTCGCGGCGACGATCGGAGTCGCGCTGTCGGGAGTCTCCGCCAGCACGATTCCGCTGGCGCACTTCGCCGCGCTGACCCAGGGACTCCAGCTCTGCGACGCCCGGCCCCGCAAGACCGAGTTCTTGTTGGTGACCTTCGCGATGTTCCAGGTGATCCTGGCGGCCAACCTGACCGACAGCGTGTTCTTCATCCCGCTGGTGGTGCTCACGCTACTGGCGACGGTCTGGACTCTTCTGGTGCACACCCTTCGCAGCGAGGCCCTCGAGGCCGGCGAGCTGGCGTCGGTGTCCGGTGCCATCACTCCCGGACTGCTGCGCACAACCCTCGTGGCTTCGGGCCTTTCCCTCGTGCTCGCGCTGGTGCTGTTCGTGACGCTACCGCGACTGCGTTCGAGCGTGGTGCGAGGCAGTATGCTGACGTCCGGACTGAGTACCGCCGGATTCTCCGAGAGCGTCGAACTCGGAACCCTCGGACGCATCCGACAAGACCCCACGATCGTGCTCCGGGTCGAGACCGTTTCCGGTGATCCGCCGAGCCCCGGCACGGGCTACTGGCGGGGTCTCGCCTTCGACCGATTCGACGGCCGCTCCTGGTCGATCACGCCCGGCGGGCGCATCCTAGTTTCGGGCAGCCCGGAGCTCGGCGTCGATCTCGGGCGCGATCTCGACGAAGCCAATCTGGTCCAGCGGATCGTGCGCGAACCCATCGAGGGCGGAGTTCTCTTTGGAGTGGGGCGGGTGCATCGGCTGCAGGGAAGCATTCGCCGCCTCGAACGCGACGCGAGCGGCGGACTCTACGCGGCCGACCAGGGCGAACAGCGGGTGCGGTACACGATCGCCAGTCGGCGCCTAGCATGGCCGGACGAGGCGCTCCGCCGCGACCGAACGCGACCTCCCCGGGGCAGCCTTCGCTATCTGCAACGAGCGGAGCTGTCCGGAAAGGTGCACGCGCTAGCCCTCCGGATTGCCGAGGAATCGTTCAACGACGCCGACCGCGCTCGGGCCATCGAGGCCTACCTGCTTCGCAACGGTCGCTACACCGACTCCCCGCCGGACTTCGGGGCTGACGGAAGCCAGTCTCCGATCGAGGCGTTCCTTCTGAACGAGAGCGCTGGACATTGCGAGTATTTCGCATCGGCCATGGTTGTGCTGGCGCGCGAGCTCGGGCTCCCGGCACGCCTCATCAACGGCTTCGCCGGCGGACAGGAGAACCGCATCGGTGGCTTCATCGAGCTGGCGCGCTCGGATGCCCACACGTGGGTCGAGATTCACTACGAAGACGCCGGCTGGGTGCGCTACGACCCGACACCCCCTGATCTTCGCATGCGTCACGTTTCTGCGTTGTCCCTGTCCACCCTCCACGAGCTGGGAAGTGCCCTCGAATACTGGTGGTTTCAGCGGGTGGTGG
>JAZFUU010000069.1:0-4548 GCA_036447375.1 Myxococcota bacterium | reverse complement strand
GTGCCCGCCCGCAGCGCCGCGTGCCGGAACCAGCCGAACGGGCCCAGTCGATAGTTGACGGTGACGACAACCACGTCCTGGCGGGCCGCGAGGTTGCCGCCATCGTAGAAACCGCCGCTCCCGATCGTGTTGCCGCCGCCGTGGAACCAGACCATCACCGGCAGCCGGGCGTCTCCGCGGGGCACCTCATCCGGGTCGAAGCGGGGCGCGTGCACGTTGAGATAGAGGCAGTCCTCGCTGCCGACCGCAGTGCCAGGGCTCGCGTCCGGTGCGTCGAGCTCGTTCGCGAGCTGGACGCAGATATTGCCGACCGCCAGCGCTTCCCGTGTTCCGGACCACGACTCGGGCGGCTGGGGGGCTCGCCAGCGCAGCTGGTCCACCGGCGGACGCGCGTAGGGGATCTGAAGCCAGTTGTGGGCGCCGTTCGCCGTCGCGAAGCCCACGACCGCTCCCATCGCCAGCGTCCGCTCCGAGCTCACGTCGAGAGCGGGCGGCGGCGATTGGGCCTGCGAGCAGCCGAACGCAATCAACGCCGCAAGCGACGCAAGGACGGGGGCCGGTCGACGCATCGGGAAACCTCCTCGGCGGACGCACCGAACGAGCGCAGTATATCGTCCGAAGCCCGCCTGTAAGACTCGATCGCTAGCTCAACAAATCAACCAACGTCCCCGCCTTCACCAAACTGGGGCTTGTACTTGCCGTAAACGTGGTTTCCGATGCGGTGCATGCGCTCCATCTCGTCGGCATCGAGGGGTCCGGCGTCGAGGGCGCGCAGCGCCTCCTGCATCTGCTCGCGGTCGGAGGGGCCGCACAGGACCATGCTCACCGCCGGATGACTCAGCGCGAAGCGGTAGCAGTCGCGGGCCGGAGGCGGCGTTTCGCCCGGCGGCATTTTCTTCGGATCGACGAGGTGGCCCCAGCGGGTGGCGGTGTAGGCCACGATGCCGGGACCCGGTGTCGCCGGGAGGAGAGGGAAGACATCGCGCTCGGCGCCTCGGTGCACGGCGTTGTAGCGCAGCATGAAGACGTCGAACGGGCTCTCCTTCGCCTCGAAGCGCCGAAAATGGCCGTCGAGCGACGGGCGGTTGTGGGTGCTCAGCATCAGGTGGCGCACCTTGCCCTGCTGCTTCAGGCGCTGGGCCGCGTCGATCAGGCGTTGGCCCGGAGGCTTGTTCCACATGCCCAGCAGCAGGAAGTCGAAGTACTCGACCCCGGCGCGACGCAAGGCGAGCTCGATGGACGGCGCCATCAAGGCGGCCACCCGCGTGTAGGACTGCACCGTCAGCACCACGCCCTCGCGGTTTCTGCGAGCCACGTTCTTGATGGCGCGGCCGAAGGCGGGCCTGCGGATCGAGCCCCAGTAGAGATAGTTGACGCCCTGCTCCACGGCCTCCTCGATGAAGGCGGGGTCGCCGGTGAAGCTGCTGCCGATGCCGAGCCGCGAGACCTGCAAACCGGTCTGGCCGAAGGGAACCGGGGTCCGGAGGTCTGTCATGCGAAGCTCCTATGCGGGGTACTGGATCTGCGTCCAGCATCCGCGGGACCGGCAGCCGGGTCAAGGGGAGACCCGTTCCAATTGCCGCGCTGTCTCACGGAGTTCTTGGGAGCGATACACTTCGGTTCCCAGAGAAAAGGTGTCCCGGAGGACGCATGGTCCGATTGATTCTCGGCCTCGCGGTCTGGAGCGGTGTTCATCTTTTCCCGAGTCTCGGTGCGAAGCGTCGCGCTGCGTGGATCCAACGCATCGGGGAAGGCCCCTTCAAGGGTCTGTTCGCACTCTCGATCATCACGGCGATCGTACTGATGGTCCTGGGCTGGCGGTCGACCCCACCGGTCCCGGCCTACGCACCGCCCACCTGGGGCCCCCGGCTGGCCGATCTCGCGATGTTCGTCTCACTCGTCCTGTTCATCGGCTCCAGCCTCCCCACCAACCTGAAGCGCTTCGTGCGCCACCCTCAGCTCACGGGTGTCCTGGTGTGGGCGCTCGCCCATCTGATGGCGAACGGCGAGTTGCGATCGCTGGTGCTGTTCGGCGGGATCGGTCTCTGGGCCGGGGTCGCGATGCTGGCGATCAGCCGACGGGACGGTGCGTGGGAGAAGCCCGAGCCACTGCCCCTCGTGGCCGAACTGAAACCGCTGCTGGCCGGGGGCGTCGCCTACGCGCTGGTTGCCTGGGGCCACCCCTACATCGCGGGGGTCTCGGCCTTCCCGGGCTGAACTTCTCGAAGCCAATCAATGGTCCTCCGGAGGTCCGAGAACCCTGCGGTATGCTGGCCATCCGACGGACGACGCCTCGGCGTTGGCTCCGCAGAGGAGACGAAATGGCTCTCGAGCACAATCCCGACCACGTCCCGGTCCCGGATCGCGACCTCGACTACGACTGCTTCGAGATCAAGACCCTCACGCCGCACATCGGTGCGGAAATCCGAGGCATCGACCTCTCGGCACCCCTATCAAACGCGCAGGACAAAGAGCTGCGGCGCGCCTTTCACGACTGGATGGTGCTGGTGTTTCCCGACCAGGATCTGACGCAAGAGCAGCACAAGGCACTCGGATCGCGTTTCGGCCGCCTTCACATCCACCCGCAGTTGCGCGGTGCGCAGATCCCCCACCCCGAGATCCTACCCGTACACACCAACGCCGACTCTCCGTTCACCGCAGGCGATGGCTGGCACGCGGATGTCACCTGCGAAGAGATTCCCCTCTGGGGCTCCATGCTCTACCTCCGCGAAACCCCGGAGTGCGGCGGCGGAGACACCCTCTACGCCGACATGTACTGTGCCTACGATCTGCTTTCCCAGCCCATGAAGCGTTTCCTCGAGGGCTTGACGGCGATCCACGACGGCCGCGGACCCTACTCCGAGCAACGGGCGATCGGCCTGGGAACGCCGGCGCCCGACCAGGAATATCCCCGCGCCGAGCACCCGGTCGTGGTGAGGCACCCGGACACCGGCCGGAAGCTGCTCTACGTGAACAGCGGCTTTACCACCCGCATCGTGGGTCTCTCCGGGAGCGAGAGCCGCGCTGTCCTCGATCTGCTCTTCCGACACATCGACTCGACGCCGAAGCTCTGGTGTCGCGTGCAATGGGCCCCGAAGACACTCACTCTCTGGGACAACCGCTGCACCCAGCACCACGCCATCTGGGACTACTATCCCCACTCGAGAATTGGTGGGCGCGTCTCGATCCTCGCCGAGGTCCGTCCGAGCGCCTGAGGTTGGCGAAGGGAATGCTTTCAGCAGCTCTTGAGAATGAGCACACCCGCTCCGTTCGGGAAAACAATCTCGAAAGCGGTTCCCTCGGCAGACTCGACATCCCCGCTGGGGATCTCGACTCCGGTGACGACACCCCGACCGTCGAGATCCATCACGACGTTCAAGGCCAACATGTTGAGGATCTCGCTCACGACCTGTTCGATCAGCGCCTTGTCGATCGAGTTCGAGTCGCATCCGGCAGCATTGGCCAGCAACTGCTGCATGAACCCGGCATCGCCGGCCAGGCCAACCTCGAGGCCCGGCGCGCCGCAGATGACGCCACGACTCGCGTACGGAAACGACCGGGCCGCGTCGAAAGGCACGCCCCGGTCGATCTTCAGCTCGGTTCGGGCCACCTGCCTGAGGAACCTGGGTAGGATCTCCAGTACGCACTCGGCGATCGGATTTTCGGCGAGCTCGTCGGGGAGACCGCTTCGAGACACTTCCGCCGGAGGCTGCTCGGACTTGAACTCGTCCAGGCTGCGATCGAGCTGCGATTCGGTGAGGTGTCCCAGGCGGACCAGAGCGGCGCCGATCTGGAGCCGACCCTGCTGCTGCTTGCGCACGAGCGTCTCGACCTGACCGGAACTCAGGAGGGCGAGATCGATCGCGACGTCTCCAAAGGAACGATTGCGGAAGTCCTGGAGTGAGTTGATCTCCGCCGTCTGCTCCTCGCTGAGCCATCCCTGTTGGACCGCGAGGTCGCCGAGCCTGAGATTCGAACGGCCGGTCAGCTCAAGGGCCTGGCGAAGGTGATCCGCGTCGATCTGCCCACTCTCGATCAGGAACTCTCCAAAGAACCTGAGGATGCTCAAATCCCCCTGCCTCCTCTTTGCCGGGTCGATCCGGCCACGCTCCTGCGGACGGATGGGCGGATCCCGCCCCCGCTGCCCACCCTACATCGTCGATCTGCGTGCCCGCCTTGCGCGAAAAACGCGTGTGGACGCCCTCCGGCTGGCCATCGGGATCACGATCGACTAGACTGACTAGTCAGTTTATGCCTGACAGACGATCCCATTCCGCCAAACCACCCGCCCGCAGGCACGCCCCGCGCTCTCAGCGCCGCGAACAGATCTTGCGGGCGGCCCTTCACTGCTTCGCCGGAAAGGGCTTTCATGCCGCGACGATGGACGACCTGGTCCGGGCTGCCGGGCTCTCGAAGGGCAGCCTCTACTGGCACTTCGACAGCAAGGAAGAGGTCTTCCTGGCGCTTTTCGACGCCTTCGCGCTCGAACTCTACGGGCAGTGGGACGTCGTCGAGAAGGATTTGGAGGACCCGCTCGACGTCCTCCGC
>JAZFUU010000068.1:0-7571 GCA_036447375.1 Myxococcota bacterium | reverse complement strand
AGGCCGTCGATCTGTCGGGTGATCCGTACGTCTTCGACCTGGGCCCGCAAGTAGCGGTCCGTCGTGACATCGGGGACCGGGCTCTCCCGGGTGAGCAGGAAGCGCGTCCCCATGGCGATGCCGACGGCGCCGAAGGCCAGGGCCGCCACCAGACCCCGTCCGTCCCAGAAGCCGCCGGCCGCAATCACGGGGACATCGACGCGATCGACGCACTGCGAGATCAGGAGCGACGTGGGAACCGAGCCCGTGTGTCCACCGCCTTCGCTCCCCTGCACCATGATGAGATCGGCGCCAAACTGCTGGGCCTTCTCCGCGTGGCGGACCGCACCGCAGGTGGGAATGCAGAGGACGTCCGCTTCCTTGAAACGATCGATGAGCTTCCGGCTCGGGGCGCGGCTGTAGCTCGCGGCCTTCAGACCGTGACTGATCACGGCAGCGGCGATCTCGTCGGCGCCGGGGGCGTCCATCAGGAAGTTGACGCCGAAGGGCCGGTCCGTGAGCTGTTCGACGCGCTCGATCTCGGCGTCGATGTCCTCGGGTCGAATCGTGGCGGCGGCGAGGAAGCCGAAAGCTCCGGCGTTCGCCACGGCCGCGACGAGTTCGGGCGTCGCCACCCATCCCATACCCGTCTGGATGATGGGGTAGTCGATCTCGAGCCGATCGCAGAGAACGGTGTGGAGGCTAGAGCGCAAAGGGGGGCTCCTCGCTCAGACGTGCACTTCTTTCTGGCCGGCTCCCTCGGGATCGATCTTCTCGCGCAACAAATTCAACTCGGTATCGCTGGGAGCGCGTGTCTCCGGAATCTTACCCTCGATTGCGAGCGGAAATCCGGTGTTCTCGACGATGTCCTCGACGCGCACGCCGGGATGCACGGAAACCAGCCGCATCGAATGGTCGGGTGTCGCGAAGTCGAAGACGCCCAGATTCGAAACGACCCGGCGAATCTCGTGAAAACGCCTCGATCGATCACCCAGTGCCGACGCGCGGTCGTAGCCGACGCCGCTCACCACGTCGACCGATTCCACGAAGACCTTGGGGCTGTGATTCGGAACCCAGTAGCTGGTGGGGTGGTTGATGGTGTTGCCCGGCGCTCCGCGCATCCCCAGCAGCTGCGCCTTGGGCTTCCGGAAGTCGCCGATGCACGCGAAGTTGTGGTTTCCGTAGCGATCGATCTGGCTCGCGATCATGACGACGTGGCGGCGCCCCGACCACAGAAGATCGAAGACCCGGCGGAAGGGGAGCCATCCCTCGACCACAGCGTCCGACTCCGCACCGCCCTGCATCGGAGGAACGTCGGCGCGCAGCGAGGCGATCCCATCGGTCATCAGCAGGTCGGGTTCGAAGGTGAGCTTCGCGAGCCGCATTGCCAACGCCGGAACCGTGCCGAAGGCGCTGGCCAGGACCTCGCCGTCACCGCGGAAGACTTCGGCCACGGCGACCGTACAGACCTCGGCGCGTGTAAACGTCATGTCTTCAGCGCCTCCTGGTAGGCCTGCTCGTCGGGGAGGTCGAGGTAGCGTTCCTTGAAGGCGGACCACGCGGCCGGATCGCGGGCGGTGGCCGCGTACTGGCGCTGAAATTCTTCATCGCGACCGTAGTCCGGCGAGCACTCGGTAAAGTGGGCGCCGTTCGGGGTCTCGATCACGCCGTCCACCATGCTCCGATTGATCGCCAGGGTGTGAAACGACCCGCCTTTCAGCAGGTCCGCTGTCTCCACGATCTTCTCACAGGACATGAAGCGGCGTTTCGCCGCCATACAGTACAGGTCGTCGAAATAGGGGTCGGGACCCAGGAACTGTCCGTTGCCCCGCGCGTCGGCCCGGTTCATGTGGATGAACGCCACGTCGAGATGGATGGCCGGCATCGCCACCAGCTCCTCGCCGTCGTCATACGGCGACTTCACCCGCCGGAAGTCCGGATTGATCTCCAGCACGTCGGTCCCGAGCCCCGAGCGAGTCGGGAGAAAAGGCAGTCGCAGGGCGGCCGCGTACAAGCCCCACTGAAGCATGCCCTCGTCGAGCTCGGCCGCCTCGATCGACGCGGTCTGCCGCGCCACCCGGAAGTGGGGCTCCAGCGGAATCGAGTCCAGGGACACGAATCCGTAGACGACCTTTCGAACTTTGCCTGCGGCACACAGCAACCCGACATCCGGACCGCCGTAGGACACGAGGGTCAGGTCCTTCAGCGGAGAACGGAGGATCTCGCGCACCAGGGCCATGGGTTTTCGCCGCGATCCCCATCCCCCGATGCCCAGTGTCATGCCGTCCCGCAGCTCGGCCACCGCGCCGGCCACGGTCATGCGCTTGTCCATGCAGCCTCCGAGAGATCACGATACCGGCGGGGATCCGCAGCGACCGCATAATAACGAGACGTATCGTTTCAGTAAAGGAGATGGAACGCCGCGCCGTCAGAGGCCTCCTCTCAACTGTTTGATTTTGTTGATAAATTATGGATGCAGTCTATTTCTAGACGATTCGTATCGTATTTAAGAGACCTCGGGTCTGGGGTAGCTGTGATAGAACAGGACCCGGCGAGAGTTGGGGGAAACCACGGAGATGCGCGCATGAGTCGAGCCAAAGCCCAGGTTCCCGCCGTCGAGGGGTGGTTTCGAATGGATCCCGACGACCCGCGACTGCTCGGGACGCAGTGCGACAGCTGCCACACCTACTTTTTCCCCAAGGAAACGGTGGCTTGCCGGAATCCGAATTGCGACGGAACCGAGCTGAAGGAGGTTCCGCTGAGCCGCCGCGGCCGCCTCTGGTCGTTCACGAACAACTGTTATCCGCCGCCGGCCCCTTTCGTCGCAGCCGACCCCTTCGAGCCCTACACCGTCGCGGCCGTTGAGCTCGAGGAAGAGAAGATGGTGATCCTCGGACAGGTCGTGGCGGGGGTGGATGTCGGCGACCTCGGAGCGGGCGACGAAATGGAGCTGGTCCTGGACACCCTGTTCGAAGACGACGACAACGAGTTCATGGTCTGGAAGTGGAGGCCGGTCGCCGCCTAAGGGCCCCGGAGCTGGAGAGGATCGATGCAGAAAGAGGTCGCAATTCTGGGTGTCGGAATGCATCCGTGGGGAAAGTGGGGGCGTAACTTCGTCGAGTACGGGGTCAAGGCCGCCCGAGATGCCCTGCGGGACGCGGGACTCGACTGGCGAGACATCCAGTTCATCGCCGGCGGCCAGACGATCCGCAACGGATACCCGGGCTACGTGGCCGGAGCGACCTTCGCCCAGGCCCTGGGCTGGTCCGGTGCCCAGGTGGCCAGCACCTACGGCGCCTGCGGCAGTGGAACCCAGGCCATCAACACGGCGCGCGCCCACATCCTGGCCGGACTCTGCGAGGTGGCCCTCGTCGTCGGCGCCGACGCCGCACCGAAGGGATTCTTCGCGCCCGCCGGCGGCGAACGACCCGACGACCCCGACTGGCTGCGATTCCGGATTCTCGGCGCGACGAATCCCGTCTACTTCGGGCTCTACGCGCGGCGCCGTATGGAGCTGTACGGCGCCACCGAGCTGGACTTCGCCAAGGTCAAGGCCAAGAACAGTAGCCACGGCCAGGCCAACCCCAACGCGCGCTACAAGAAGGCCTTCAGCGTCGAGGATGTGCTCAAGTCACCGATGGTCTCGGATCCGCTGCGGCTGCTGCAGATCTGCGCCACCAGCGACGGCGGTGCTGCAATCGTTCTCTCGAGCCTCGAATTCGCCAAGAAACACACCAGCCGGCCGCTCACCATCGCGGCCGTCTCCACGGTGACGCCGCAGTATCCGAATACCGTGATCGAGATGCCCAACTTCGCAACCGACTCGGCGGCCGGGGTCGGCGTCCCCGACACGCCTTTCAGAGACTCGATTGCAAAGGGTGCCTACGAACAGGCCGGCCTGGGCCCCGAGGACCTCGACCTCGCCGAGGTCTACGATCTTTCATCGGCTCTCGAACTCGACTGGTACGAGAACATCGGTCTGTGCAAGCCCGGTGAGGCGGAGCGCCTGCTGAACGACGGCGACACCACCCTGGGTGGCCGGGTGCCCGTCAACCCGAGCGGCGGTCTCGGCTGCTTCGGAGAGGCCGTGCCGGCCCAGGCCATCGCGCAGGTCTGCGAGCTCGCGTGGCAACTCCGGGGCGACGCCAGCGGACGTCAGGTCGAGAACGCGAAGGTGGGATTGAGCGTCAACCAGGGCCTCTTCGGCCACGGCTCGTCGGTCATCGTCAAGCGCTGAGGCGAGGCGACGACCTCAACTCGAGAGCGAATCTTCATGGCAAATTACGAATGGTTTACGAAGTTCCACCGCGCTCTGTATCGCCGTACTGGAGGCCGCCTCGGATCGAGGATGATGGGCCTCGACATGCTGCTGCTGACCACCACGGGGAGAAAGAGCGGGCTCCAGCGCACGATCCCGCTGGCGTGCTTCCCGAACGGCGACGACTGGGTCGTGGTCGCCTCCAACAACGGCCAGGATCACGATCCCGCCTGGTGGCGAAATCTCGAGAAGAGCCCCGACGCAAAGGTGCATTTCGGACGGGAGCAGCACCGGGTCCGGGCGACCCTCGCCCAGGGCGAAGAGCGCGACCGCCTGTGGTCGTGGGTCAAGCAGCGGAACTCCCGCTATGTGGAGTACGAAAAGAAGGTGGCTCGTGAAATCCCGGTGGTGATCCTGCGCCGCGTCACCCCTTGAACCGCCCCCGCATTCAGGCGGGGCGCTCGCCGATGACGGTGACGCGCTCCATGATTCGGGGCTGAGGCCAGTAGTCCGAAGCGGCGTAGTGCTGAACGGCGCGGTTGTCCCAGAACGCGACGCTGTTCTTCTCCCAGCGGAAACGGCACTGGTACTCCGGAATGGTCGCCTGCCGACACAACGTATCGATCAACCCATCGCTCTCCCGACGATCCATGCCCACGATGTGGCTCGTGAAAACGGCATTCACATAGATCGATTTCTCGCCGGTCGCGGGATGCGTGCGGACCACCGGATGTTCCATCGCCGGGAACTCCTTCTGCTTCTCGGCCAGGGCCTTCGGGTCGAGGCCGGCGCCAAAGCTCTGGGTGAAATCGTGAACCGCCATGAGTCCGTCGATTTGCGCCTTCAGCTTGCCGCCCAACCCCTCGTAGGCGGCGACCATATCGGCAAAGAGCGTGTCGCCCCCGACCCGGGGCACCTCCACCGCGCGCAGGACCGAGCCCAGCGAAGGCCTCTCGCGCCAGCTCACGTCGCTGTGCCAGATGTTCTCCACACCCCTCACCGCGTCGTCCTTGGCGAAACGAATGATCATCTCGTAGCCGGACTTGGCCGGCAGAAACGGGTGCTCTTCCAGCTCGCCGAATCGGCTCGCGAAGGCCAGGTGCTGTTCCGTGGTGATCTCCTGATCACGGAAGAAGATCACCTTGTATTCGAGGTGGGCTCGCTCGATCTCGGAAAACGTCTTGTCGTCGATGACGGCGGCGAGATCCACTCCACTGATCTCGGCCCCGATGGTGGGACTGAGCGGACGCAGCCCGATCCGCTCGTAGGGAGTCCGCTCGTTGCGCTCTTGCAGACGGCGAACACACTCCCGCGGTCCGAAATGAAGGGTCTCGATTCTACTCATGCTTTCCCTGTCCTCAGCCCGTGTAGGGTGCCCAGCGCGGCTTGCGCTTCTCCACGAACGCCAGCGCCCCTTCCTTGAGATCCGGGCTTCCGGTGTGTTCGCGGATGATGTCCCAGGTCCGGGCCAGCGCTTCGTCGAGGCCGACATCGAGGCTCTCCCAGATGGCCCGTTTGCTCAGCGCGAGAGCCGTGGGAGAGTGCTGGCCGATCAACGCGGCGAGCTCGCGGGCACGGGGCATCAGCTCCGCCGCAGGGACCACCTCGCCCACCAGCCCCAGCTCGCGGGCGCGATGCGCGTCGATGCGCTCGGAGCCGCCCAGCAGCGCCATGCGCAGCACCGACTCCAGGGGCATCCGCCGCGCCAGTCCCACCGGTTCGATCCCCGCCACGAGACCCACCTTCACGTGAGTGTCGAAGAACGTGGCGGTCTCGGAGCAGACGATGAGATCGCTGTCGGTTACGAAGTGGAGTCCACCGCCACAGGCCATTCCGTTCACCGCCGTGATCACCGGCTTCCAACAGCGATTCTGGATCGCCGTCAGATGAAACCACGGCGACGCGTCGCGGTCCATTCCTCCCGTTGCCGTGGTGTTGGTGCCATCGGCCACGTCGGCGACGTCGATACCCGTGCAGAGGGCGCGATCGCCGGCGCCGGTGAGAATGGCGCACACCACCTCGGGATCCTGCTTGACCTGACCCCACGCCTGCTGCAGCTCTCGAGACATGGTCAGCGTGATGGCGTTGTGACGCTCCGGCCGATTGAGGGTGATCGTCGCCACGCCGTCCCGCTTCTCGTACAGGATCGTCTTGAATTCCATCGGCTTCCTCCGCGCGCGGTGCCGCTCGCCCGGCCGCCCGCTACTTGGCCTGGGGCTTCACGCCGTCGTAGAACGGATACGCTGGCTTCATCAAGCCAAAGGGCTCGAGGCGAGGCCCGAGCGTCTTCTTGAATTGCTGTTGAAGGTCTTCCAGTGTCCAGCCGCCGGGCTTGAACATCCCGCTGCCATATCTCGGCTGCTCGACCACGATCACCCGATCGGCTCCGGTTCCGAAGATCTGACCCGTGATCCAATCGGCATCGTCGCTGCACAGGTAGGCGACGAAGGGCCCGTTGAGGGCCGGGTCGATGAAGGGAAGCTCCACGACCTTGCCCCCGATCTTGGCGGTGGCCGACATGCGCGTCGTCGCCGCGGGGCTGACGGCGTTTACCCGGATGCCGTAGCGCGCCAGCTCGAGGGCCCAGGTGTAGGTCATGGATGCGATTGCGCCCTTGGATCCGGCGTAATTCGTCTGGCCAAAATTTCCGAAGTGGGCGGCGGAAACCGTGTTGATGATGCAGCCACCGCTTCCCTGATCGCGCATTCGCAGCGCCGCTTCCTGGCTGCACATGAAGGTTCCGTGCAGGTGCACGCGCAGCACGTCGCCGAACTCGTCGTCGCTCATCTTGAGAAACGAGCGATCGCGAACATTGCCCGCGTTGTTGACGATGGCGTGAATCGCTCCGAATTCGTTCACGCATTGCTCGACCAGCTCGCGGGCCCCCTCTCGGGTTCCGATGTCGCTGACGTTCGGGCTGACCTTGCCGCCCTTCGAGGCGATTTCCGCAACCACCTTCTGGGCCTCGTCGGCGTCGATGTCGTTCACGATCACCGAGGCGCCGTTCTCGGCCAGATGCAGGCAGTGCCCGCGTCCGATTCCCCGCCCGGCACCCGTCACGACCGCAGCCTTGCCGTCGAGAACACCCATGTTCCGCTCCTCTACTGACACTCGCGATGGTCGAGACGCATCGTATGAAAAACCGAGAAAGGCGTCAAAGAAGCCCCCCGCGGTGTTGCGCATTCCCCGGCGGCTCAGGCTCGAATCGCAGACACGGGATCTCGCGAAATCACAAGACTTTTACATTCTTTACCAGCCACCGAGTCGAATCCTTCCATAGACTCCCATCGTTCCCCCGGAACCATCGTTCCCCCGGAAAGGACGGCTCACGGCC
>JAZFUU010000067.1:0-8091 GCA_036447375.1 Myxococcota bacterium | reverse complement strand
AGCGAAGTCATCGTTCAGTTGTTGGCCCGCTCGCGGGAGAAGACGCTGGTGGAGCGACTGATCGATTCGCTGTCGCGGGTGAAGGGCGCCTTCAGTCTGGTGATGCTCACTTCCGACTCGATGATCGCCGTCCGCGACCCGAACGGGTTCCGGCCCCTCAGTCTGGGGCGACTCGACGGCGCGTGGGTCGCCGCCAGCGAGACCTGCGCCCTGGACCTGATCGGCGCCACCTTCGAGCGCGATCTCGAGCCGGGCGAGGTGGCGATCGTGAAACGCGGGCGGCTTCGCACCCTGCGGCCCTTCAAGCGGGCGGAGCGCGAGACTTTCTGTGTGTTCGAGTACATCTATTTCGCGAGGCCCGATTCGAACCTGAGCCGCAACAACGTGTATTCCTTCCGCAAGGACCTGGGCCGGCTTCTCGCCCGTGAATGCCCGGTGAAGGCCGATCTGGTGGTCCCGGTCCTGGCTTCCGGCGATCCGGCGGCCCTGGGCTTTGCCGAGGAGTCGGAGATCCCCTACGAGCAGGCCATCATCCGCAACCATTTCGTGCGTCGGACCTTCATCGAGCCGGCTCAGGCGATTCGGCATTTCGGCGTCAAGGTGAAGCACAACGCCGTGCGGGGGCTGTTGGAGGGAAAGCGGGTGGTGCTGGTGGACGATTCCATCGTGCGCGGGACCACGTTGATCAAGATCGTATCGATGTTGCGAAACACCGGCGCGCGCGAGGTCCACCTGAGGATCTCCGCGCCACCGACCATCGGTCCCTGTCACTACGGCATCGACACTCCCACCCGTACGGAGCTGATCGCCCATGAGCGCAGCGAAGACGAGATCCGCGAATTGATGGGTGCCGATTCCCTCGGCTACCTCTCCCTGGAGGGCCTGACCCGCGCGACCCGTTCGCTCAAGCAGGGTTTCTGTGACGCCTGCTTTTCCGATCGGTATCCGGTTCCGTGGGAGCCGAGCGAAGGCTCGCCCCAGCTGTCTCTGTTCCGCGACGTCGAAAAAGACGACGACTGACGTGTCTTCTCCGCCTCGAGGAAAACTGAGCCTCGAGAACCTGGCTCGCGAGGTCGAGCGCGGGGCGATCGAGACCATAGTCACGGCCCTGCCGGATCTCTACGGTCGCCTGGTGGGAAAGCGGATTCACGCCCCCTTCTTTCTGGATGAGATCGCGTCCGGCGGCATGCACGTGTGCAACTACCTGCTGGCATGCGACATGGAGATGGATCCCACGCCCGGATACGCCTTCGCCAGCTGGGACCAGGGCTATGGCGACGTGCGCTGTCTGCCCGATCTCGCCAGTCTGCGCGCGGCCACCTGGCAGGATCGTTGTGCGCTGGTTCTCTGCGATGCCCTCAGCGAATCCGACGACTCTCCGGTCGAGGTGGCGCCGCGGACGATCCTCAAGCGACAGCTCGATCGCGTCGCGGCGATGGGCCTGACCGCAAAGATGGGCAGTGAGCTCGAGTTCTTCCTGTTCCGCGACGACTATGCCGGCGCTCGCGCCAAGGGATACCGCGACCTGCAGACCCATCATCACTACATCGAGGACTATCACATCCTCTCGGGCAGCTTCGCCGAGAATATCATCGGCGAGATCCGCCGCCGGGTAGACGAATCGGGCATTCCCGTGGAATTCAGCAAGGGCGAGTGGGGGCCGGGACAGCACGAGATCAATCTCCGGTACGCGGAGGCCCTGGAGATGGCCGATGCCCACGTGGTCTACAAGCTCGCGGCCAAGGAAATCGCAGCGGCCGCCGGTGCCTCGATCACGTTCATGGCCAAGTGGAACGAGACTCTCGCGGGGAGCAGCCTGCACATCCACTCGAGCTTGTGGAACGCGAAGGACGAGGCCCAGTTCGCGGGAGACAGCCCGCTCGAGGGATCGCCGGTGCGCTCGTCGGAGATGTTCCGCTGGTATCTGGGGGGTCTTCTCGCCCACGCGCGCGAGCTGACCTGGTTCTTTGCCCCGAACGTGAACTCCTACAAGCGGTTTCTCGCCGGTACCTTCGCCCCCACCAGCATCGCCTGGAGCTACGACAACCGCACCGCGGGCTTTCGGATCGTGGGCCGGGGTTCCTCGCTTCGGGTCGAATGCCGCATCCCCGGCGCCGACGCGAACCCCTATCTGGCCTACGCCGCGCTGTTGGCCGCGGGCCTCGATGGGATCGAGCGCAAGCTCGAGCCGGGCCCCGCCTTCGTCGGAGACGCCTACGCGGCGCGCGAATTGCCCCAGGTGCCGCGCTTCTTGCGCGAGGCGATCGACCTTCTCGACCAGAGCCGCTTTGCCCGGGACGCGTTCGGCGACGCCGTGATCGACCATCTTCTACATTTCGCGCGCACCGAACAGGAATTTTTCGACGGCGTCGTGTCGGAAGTAGAGCGGGCCCGATACTTCGAGAGAATCTGAAGGCCCGCGATGCAGACACCCCCGGGGCGACTCGCCGGCCGAACCGCACTCATCACCGGAGCGGGGAGCGGGATCGGACGCGAGGCCGCGGCCCTGTTCGCGCGCGAGGGCGCGAACGTGGTGGTCGCGGACCTCGACGCGGAGGGCGGCCGAGAGACCGTCGAGGCGGTGGAGGCGGCGGGGGGCCGCGCCCACTTCGTGGCTACCGACGTTTCGGTGGCTGATGCCGTCGAGGGCGCCGTCCGGGACGCCGAGCGGCTCTACGGTGGCCTGCACGTGCTCTTCAACAATGCCGGTATTTTTCCCGACGAAGACGGCCTGCCGGTCGACACCTCGGAGGCGGTCTGGGACCGGGTGATGGCCGTCAATCTCAAGGGCGTATTCCTGGGCTGCAAGTTCGGCATTCCCGCGCTGCTGCGCGCCGGCGGCGGTTCGATCATCAACACCGCCTCCTTCGTGGCCGTGATGGGCGCGGCGACGGCGCAGATCGCCTACACCGCCAGCAAGGGCGGTGTCCTCGCGCTCACCCGCGAGATCGCCGTGGCCTACGCGGCTCAGGGAATCCGCGCCAACGCCCTGTGTCCGGGGCCGGTGAATACGCCCCTGCTCGAGGCGCTGCTGGCCGACCCCGACGCCCGAGCGCGTCGTATGGTCCACGTGCCGATGGGGCGTCTGGCCGAAGCTGCCGAGATCGCCCGCGCGGCGCTGTTTCTCGCCTCGGAGGACGCGTCCTACGTAAATGGGACGACGTTCCTCGTGGACGGAGGCATCCACGCTGCCTACGTCACCCCCGAGTGAGCGCGGGAAGTCGACTCAGCGGCGGATCAGCGTGTCGCGCTGGAACCGGGCGTCGTCGCGATCCGGGTGATCGACGTTGTAGTGCAGTCCGCGACTCTCCTGGCGCCGGCCCGCCGACTCGATCACGAGGTCGGCGACCGTCGCCAGGTTGCGCAGCTCGATCAGGTCGGGTGTGAGCTTGAAGTTCCAGTAGTACTCGCGGATTTCGTCCTGTAGCGACCGGATCCGATTGCGGGCCCGGGCCAGACGACGGTCGCTGCGGACGATGCCGACGTAGTTCCACATAAAGCGCCGGATCTCGTCCCAGTTGTGCGAGATGACCACGGCCTCATCGCTCTCAGTGGCTTCTCCCGACTCCCAGGGCGGAACCTCGCAGGCCGCCGGCTCTGCGCTGTCGAGGCGAGCGATGGTTTCGTCGGCTGCGGCCTCGGCGAACACCAGCGCTTCGAGCAGCGAGTTCGACGCCAGGCGGTTGGCCCCGTGGAGCCCTGTGCAGGTGACCTCGCCCGCGGCGAAGAGATTGCCGAGATCGGTTTCACCGCGGAGGTTGGTTCGCACTCCGCCGCAACAGTAGTGGGCTGCGGGTACCACGGGAATCGGGTCCCGGGTGAGGTCGATTCCGAATCGAAGGCACGTCGCGGCGATGTTCGGAAAACGCTCTCGAAGAAAGACCGGGTCGCGATGGGTGATGTCGAGCACGACCCATTCGTCGCCGGAACGCTTGAGTTCGGTATCGATCGCACGCGCCACGACGTCGCGGGGTGCCAGGTCCTTCATCGGGTGATGGTGTTCCATGAACGCCTCGCCGGATCGGCTGCGCAGGATGCCTCCCTCCCCCCTGACGGCCTCGCTAATCAGCGAGGACTTGGCCTGGGGGTGGTAGAGGCAGGTGGGATGGAACTGGACGAACTCCATGTTCGCGAGGGTCGCCCCGGCCCGGTAGGCCATGGCCATGCCGTCCCCCGAGGCGATGTCCGGATTGCTCGTATAGAGATAGACCTTGCCGGCGCCACCGGTGGCCAGCAATGTGACGCGGGCCTGAAAGAGCTGCACTTCGCCCGTCTGGGAATCGAGGACATAGGCGCCCAGAACCCGGTTCGCGCCGGCGGCTCCCAACTTTTCGGAGGTGACCAGATCCACCCCGCAGTGATTCTCGAACATGAAGATGTTGGGATGCGAGCGCACCCGCTGGAGGAGTGCCGACTCAACCTCGCGACCGGTGGCGTCGCGGTGATGCAGGATGCGGCGGTGCGAATGTCCGCCCTCGCGGCCCAGGTCGAATTCGCGCCCGTCCCCCACCCGATCGAAGTCCGCTCCCAGCTTGCGCAAGGCTTCGATCATGCGCGGGCCCCGCTCCACGACGAAGCGAACCACGGGTTCGCGGCACAGCCCCGCCCCCGCGGTGATGGTGTCCCTGGCGTGGTTCTCGAAGCTGTCCTCGTTCGAGAGAACGGCCGCGATGCCGCCCTGGGCCCAGTTCGTGGCCGAATCGGCGGCCCGCTTCTTGGTAATTACGGCGACGCTTCCGCGGCTGGCCACCCGGAGCGCGTAGTAGAGGCCGGCGATTCCGCTGCCGATTACGAGGACGTCGTAGTGATGTCGGTCTGACACGGCGTTCTAATTCTTGCCTCTTTTCTATCAGAAAAGCCTAGCAGTGGCCCCACCTCGATCGACACCGATCGACCCGATCGGATCCCTAAGGGGCGGGTCGGAAACCTCCGATACAGAGCGAACACGTGGCCGAACGACCGATACACCGAAATCCCCCGGGGGATCTCCGAATCCCGCGACTCTGGGCGGAGCTGGGCTGGAAGGCTTGCGGGGGCCCGCGGTGGTCCGTTCTGGGGGCCTTCAGCATCGTCCTGGTGGCCGTGTGGAGCGCGACCCCCGCCGGAGCCCAGGCACGGATCTTCACCTTCGTCGACTCGAACGGAGTCACCCACTTCACCGACGTCCCGCGCGACTCCCGCTATGTGCCGCTCTCTTGGAGCGTCGAGAGCGCGCTTCGGGGCGCGGGAGCGCCGAAGCGCTGGGAATACGACGCCCTGATCGGTCGCGCCGCCCGCAACCACGAGGTGCCCCCCGCATTGATCAAGGCCGTGATCGCCGCCGAATCGGCGTTCGATCCCAACGCGGTGTCGCGCAAGGGCGCCCAGGGCCTGATGCAGCTCATGCCGCAGACGGCTCGCTCCCTGGGCGTTACCGACCCGTTGCGTGCGGAAGAGAACGTGGACGGCGGGGTCCGCTATCTGCGGGGCATGCTCGATCGATTCGACGACGTGAAACTCGCCGTGGCGGCCTACAACGCGGGTCCCGCAGCCGTGGACCGGTACGGGGGGATCCCTCCCTACCGGGAGACACGGGATTACGTGAAACGGGTTCTGACCTACTATGAGTCTTACCATGGGGATTTCCGTCGATGAGCCGAGCGTCGGGGGGTCGTCCGACACCTCCAGCGCGGTGCCCACACGCGAGATCTTCTGGAACCTCCCCAACACGATCACGGTTCTGCGCACCTTGGCGGTTCCGGTGCTGCTCCTGCTCCCGGTTTTCGATAGCAGCCGTCTGGGGAGCCAGGTCATCGCCGGGTGCTTCATCGTCGCCGCCCTGACCGACATCCTCGACGGATGGCTGGCGCGTCGCGGTCAGCAGGTCACCCATATCGGAAAGCTCCTCGATCCTCTCGCCGACAAGCTCCTGGTTTCCACCGCGCTGGTGATACTGGTGGCGGTGGAGCGGATCCCGATCTGGGCGGTCTGGATGGTGGTGGTGATCGTGGGGCGTGAGCTGGCGGTTACCGGCCTGCGCAGCCTCGCCTCGGTGGGCGGCCAGGCGCTGGGCGCGTCGACCCTCGGCAAGATCAAGGCCGTGGCCCAGAACACCGCCATCGCGGCGCTGCTCTTTCCCACACCGACCCTGGGGCTCCCGGCTCACCGGATCGGCCTGGGCATGCTGACGGTGGCGACTCTGCTGACCCTCTGGTCTGGGTACCTCTACTTCCGGGACTATTTCCGCGGTCTCGAAGCCGCGCCTCCGGCTCCCGAGGGCGGCGCGTGAACCGGCTTCAGGAGCTGGGAGAACGAATCGACGCGCACGACGCCCGCATCGGGGTGATCGGCCTGGGCTACGTAGGGCTGCCCCTGGCGGTGGAGTTCGCCAAGGCTGGATTTCGGGTGACCGGCTTCGACCTCGACCGGACCAAGGTCGAGTCGCTCGAGATGGGTGTTTCCTACATCGAAGACGTTTCTTCCGACGAGCTCGCGAAGATGCGGAGCGAGCAGCGGATCGAGGCCACCACAGATTTCGCCAAGCTCTCCGCCTGCGATGTCATCAACGTCTGCGTCCCCACGCCCCTCACCAAGTCGCGGGACCCCGACGTTTCTCACCTGGCGAGTGCGCTGGAAGAGATTCGCAAGCGCCTGCGCACTGGCCAACTGGTGATCCTGGGAAGCACCACCTATCCGGGCACGACCCACGAGCTGTTGGCGCCCCGGCTCGAGTCGACCGGACTCTCGGTGGGGGTCGATTTCTCCATGGCCTTCGCGCCCGAGCGCATCGACCCGGGGAATCAGCAGTTCACACTCCGGGAGATTCCCAAGGTGGTGGGCGGTGAGACGCCGCTCTGCGCCGAGCTGTGCGCCAAGGTGTTTCGGTGCATCTTCGATCGGGTGGTCAGCGTGTCTTCGACCCAGGTTGCCGAAATGGTGAAGCTGCTCGAGAACACGTTCCGTGCCATCAACATCGGCCTGGTCAATGAAGTGGCTCTGATGTGCAACCGCCTGGACCTCGACGTCTGGGAGGTGATCGAGGCGGCCGCCACCAAACCCTACGGCTACATGAAGTTCCTTCCCGGACCCGGCCTGGGCGGCCACTGCATTCCGGTAGACCCCACCTATCTGGCCTGGAAGATGAAGTCGTTGAACTTTCCCGCCCGCTTCATCGAGCTGGCCACCGAGATCAACGGCCACATGCCCGAGCACGTGGCCGACCGGGTGGCCGCTCTGTTGAACGAAGACCGGATCGCCGTAAACGGGGCGCGGATACTGGTGCTGGGCGTGGCCTACAAGGCCGACGTGTCCGATATGCGCGAGGCTCCCGCCCTCGACGTGATCCGCATCCTGGCCGCCAAGGGCGCCGAAATCAGCTACCACGACCCCCACGTGGGCGAGTTCCAGCTCGAGGACGGCGCCAGCTACAAGAGCCAGGATCTCTCCGACGACACTCTCGACAGTTGCGACATCGCCGTGGTCATCACCGCCCACGCCGGCGTCGACTACGACCGGGTGGTGGCCAAGACTCCCCGCACCTTCGACACCCGCAACGCCACCCACCGGGTGACCAGCGGCCGGGACAAGATCCACAAGCTATAATCCTTCTCGAAAGCACGAGTAGCTCAGTTGGTAGAGCGCCACGTTGCCAACGTGGGGGTCGCCAGTTCGAATCTGGTCTCGTGCTCCAGCATTCGAAAGCCCCTTCGCGGAGTTGCGCGGAGGGGCTTTCTCGTTCCGACGGCCGATGCGCGCTACCCGGCGTCGAGCGCCGCCCGTCGCGGTCAGCGGTCGCTTCACCAGACGCGGCGTCACAGCCGGACGTCTTCCTATGCTCCACACGATGAAACGGCCCCGAGATCCTTCGATCCCGAGGCCGTTGTCGTTCGTACCCGGAGTGGGGCTACCGCTTAGTAGCGGCCGCCACCGCCACCGCCACCGCCGCCACCGCGGCTGCCACGCTCATTGGCTTCGTTGACCTTGATGCTGCGGCCACCGAAGTCGGTACCGTCGAGGGCGCGGATCGCGTCCTGGGCGGCGCTTGCCTCCGACATTTCCACGAACGCGAAGCCGCGTGCGCGGCCGGTCTCGCGGTCCGTGATGACCGCCACG
>JAZFUU010000066.1:0-11699 GCA_036447375.1 Myxococcota bacterium | reverse complement strand
CTTTGCTTCGGTGGTGTGTTCCTGGGCGAGCGTTCACGAGCCCGATCCCGACAAAGTGAACGTCAATGGCGGGGCGATTGCACTGGGTCACCCGGTGGGCGCCACCGGCAGCCGGTTGATCACCACGGCGCTCCACGAACTCGAGCGTCGCGACGGGACCACCGCGCTCATCTCCATGTGCTGCGGAGGTGCCCTCGCCACGGCGACCATCCTCGAGCGAATCTAGTCGGTGTCGCCGAGGGGACCGCTGGCGGGGCTGCGGGTCGTCGACTTCTCGACGGAGATCGCAGGGCCCTATTGCACCAAGCTGCTGGCGGACGCCGGGGCGGAGATCATCAAGGTCGAGACCCCGGCGGGCGATCCTCTGCGGCGCTGGACCGCCTCGGGTTTCGAACTCGCAGCGGACGAAGACGGCGCGCTGTTTCGGTACCTGAACGCCTCGAAGCGCAGCGTCGCTCTGGACCTCGAGAGCGCCGAGGGGCGGGAGGCCGCCCTCGATCTGGCCGCGACCGCCGCTCTCGTCATCGAGAGCTTCGAGCCGGGCCGGGTCGATTCATGGGGCTTCGGGTTCGAAGCGCTCTGCGCCCGCAATCCATCCCTTTCGTTGGTGTCGATTTCGCCCTGGGGGAGTAGCG
This sequence comes from Myxococcota bacterium, assembly GCA_036447375.1. Classification (GTDB taxonomy): domain Bacteria; phylum Myxococcota_A; class UBA9160; order UBA9160; family SMWR01; genus JACZXC01. Next base: position 11,064 of record JAZFUU010000066.1, on the reverse strand, counting down.
GCCCCTGGGCCCATCGGCCTGCCACCGAATTCACCCTGCAAGCGGCCACCGGGTCGACCGGTTACCGGGGCCTGCGCGACCGGCCTCCGGTGGCCGTTGGAGGCCGCTTCGGCGAATGGATCGCGGGAAGCTTCGCTGCGGTGGGGGCGATCAGCGCGTGGCTGTCTGCGCGTAACACCGGAGAGGGTCAGAAGGTCGATCTCTCGATGTTCGAGGCGATGCTGCTCTGCATGACCATCTATCACGACTTGAACGGCCAATGGGTTGACGGGCCGCTGCCCCGGGCGATCGAGATTCCATCCATCGAACCCGCCAAAGACGGCTGGATCGGCTTCTGCACGATTACCGGACAGCAGTGGAAGGACTTCTGCGCGATGCTGGACCGCCCCGATGTAGCGGCGGACGAATCGCTGCTCGACGGTCGGGGCCGTATGGATCAGCTCGAGTCGATGCGGGAAATGATCCACTCCTGGACGCGTGAACACACTGTCGACGAGATGGTCGAACTCGCCAGCCTTCGGCGGATTCCGGTCGCTCCGGTGGGCAACGGGCAGACGCTTCCAGAGATGGACCACTTCGTCGACCGGAAGGTCTTTGTCCGGAACCCGGCGGGATTTCTGCAGCCGCGAGTCCCCTATCGATTGGAGAAGACGCCGCTTCCGAGCCCGAGTCGGGCGCCGCGGCTCGGCGAGCACACCCGGGAGGTGATGGCCGAGGTCGGGGGCTCCGCCGGCGGAAAGGGGCGTCGGATCGCGAGCGGTGGCAAGGGGGGCTCTCCGCTGCCTCTTCACGGACTCCGGGTGGTCGACCTCAGCGCTTTTTGGGCCGGTCCCTTCGCGACGGCGTACCTGGCGGACCTGGGCGCGGACGTGGTGAAGGTCGAATCGATTCAGCGCCCCGACGGGATGCGCTTCGCGGGTGCCATTCGCGCCGAGCGTCTGTGGGAGCGGTCGCCGGTGTTTCACGGGGCCAACCCGGGGAAGCGGGCGGTGACGCTGAAGCTCGACAGCGAAGAGGGTCGCGCCCTGTTGCGGCGTCTGGTCGCGGGTGCCGACGTCGTGATCGAGAACTACTCGGTGCGAGTGTTCGAGAACTTCGGGCTGGGCTGGGACACGATTCGGGAGTGGAATCCCCGGGCGATCATGGTGCGAATGCCGGCCTTCGGCCTCGGCGGACCCTGGCGCGATCGCACGGGCTTCGCGATGACGATCGAACAGGTGAGTGGACTGGCCTGGATGACGGGCTACGAAGACCTACCCCTGGTGGTGCGCGGCGCCTGCGATCCGATCGGAGGCATGCACGCCGTATTCGCCCTGCTGATGGCGCTCGAGGATCGCGAGCGCACCGGACAGGGGCAGTTGGTCGAGGTTCCGTTGGTGGAAACCGCGCTCAACATTGCGGCCGAGCAGGTCATCGAGCAGTCCGCCTACGGACGCTTGCTGAGTCGCGATCAGAACCGGGGCCCCTACGCCGCGCCCCAGGGTCTCTACTCATGTGCCGATGCTGGCGAGTACGTCGCTTTGGCCGTGGCGACGGACGCGCAATGGAAGGCGCTCCGGTCGCTGATGGGCGATCCGGAGTGGGCGCGGGATACCGCTCTCGATTCCGCTGCCGAGCGCCGGGTTCGTCACGACGCGATCGACGCCGGAATCGAGACCTGGCTCTCCGACCGCAAACAGGCGGACGCCGTGAACGCACTCCTCGAGGCCGGAGTTCCCGCACACTCGGTGATCAACGCCCACTATGTGATGCCCAATCCCCAGCTCGAGCACCGTCGCTTCTATCAGACCCTGGAACATCCCGTCACGGGCGAGACCCGCTATCCGGGGCTGCCCATGCGATTCTCGGCGCTGGGCGACCGTTTGCACCGCTCTTCCCCGCCGACCCTGGGCCAACACAACCGCGAGATCCTGTGCGGGGAGCTGGGCCTCTCGGAGGAAGAATTCGAGGCGCTCCTGGAAAAGCAGATCATCGGAGACCGGCCGAGCTTCATGTAGCGCATCCTACGGGTCCGAAGGATCGCGACCGGCCTGTCCGGTCATGACCCAGACCGGTTCGGTCTCGTCGAGGCGCTCGACGGACGGCGGTTGGTCGACCGCTCGAGCGACACGCTCCCGGGCCTCGGGATCGAGCTTCCGGAAGGAGAGCCAGCAACCGCGCGGCCCGTCGTCTCGCGCTACGACGGCGTGGAGGGTCAGAGGTTTCGACTCAGTGCTGTCGTAGAGAGCCATGTACAACGGCTGGTTCAGGTTCAGCGACGGGTGGGCTTCGACGCGGATGCCCTTCACCGAGAGCTCGCGACCGATGAGTGTAAATTGGACCGTTTCGGTCTCTGGATCGAGGGCGACGATTTCCGCGCACACCGAGGCGCGGAGACCCGTGCGCCGTTCCCGCGGGAGACGGGGCTCGTCCGTGCGCCGTCGCTCCAGGATTTCGATCGATGCGGTCGACGCCTGGGGCAGGCGCAGGGGGCCGCTCTCCAGTGACTCCAGCAGGTCCAGGATCCGCTTCGCGAGCCGGGCTGAGATCGCCTCGAACTTCACGCCCAGGACGATGTGCCCTCGCGCCACCGGCATGCAGCGCGTGACGAGACCCCGCACCGTGAACGCCCGCCCCCTCTCGATCTGCGCCGGAAAGCGGATCTTGAGACGGCTGCCGACTTCCGTCCAATCCGTGGAAAACAACATACAGCCGTCGGCTGAGACGTCGATGATCGAGCCGCGCTTTCGTCGCCAACCGATTCGCCAGCTCACCGCGGCGCCGAACGCCGCACGGGGTGCGCGTCGCTTGCCTGCGTCGGGACGGACGAGCTGGCGCAACATCGCGCGCAGGGCCAGCGGGTGCACCGGGCGCCGGATGATGTATCGGTAGCCCAGGCGTTGCATCGCGTTGCCCACCGTTTTCGAACTGCTGTTGGTGACGGCGATGGCCACGGCACCCTCGGGCATCCGCTGCAAGGGAAGCCGCAGCGCGAGGGCGCGCTCGGCCGCTACCACCAGCAGTCGCCTCGGGGGCAGCCACGCCGACAGGTTCGCGGCCTCTTCGGGCGGTTGCAGTTCGGGGTCGGCTACCAGGTCTTCCAGGATTGCCACCACGTCGTCCACTTCGCCGTCGTCGATGACGAGGGTGTCCGGGGCGGAGGGGGTCTCGCTCCATAGCGGCTCGCCGGCCCTTTCGAACAGCGAGGGTTCGTTCTCCCACTTCGATCGATCGATGCCGGGAGCCGAGGAACCCAGCGGTCGGTCGCGCGGTTCGCCGGACAGGTCGCTCAGACACTCCCGTTCTCCCGAGGCGTTCCGCGTCGGCATCCCTGTCGGTTCCGATGCGTCGAGGCAGGGCGCCCCGATCAGCGCGCTGTATTCCCGACTGAGTTCGAGCACTTGAAGCCAGATCCCGCGAGCGTTGTCGCCGGCCCGTTCCGAGGGACCGACGACACTTTTCACCACGGCGTTCAGGTAGACCGGTTCCGCGTTTGGCTGGCCCGCCAGCTTCAGTTCCACCTCCGCGTTGACTTCGATGTTGGCGTCGGTGTGCACGAAGAAGCCCGTGGCGTCGAGGTTGAGGACAGATCCCTTGTGAAGCTCGTCGCCGAGGTAGAACTCGCACAGGAGTGCGCGGCCGCCGGAGCCGGCTTGAGGATCCATGTCATTCTCCGCAACGCCCGCCCAGCGCGGGGTTCTCGCTGACTAGGTAATCGACGTGTGTCGCCGCGGACTTGACGCCGAGGCGCCGCACAGGGCCGAGGCTCGACCCCATGTCCGGCGCTCGCAGGCGATTCCGCTGTCACGGAACAATTCAACGATCCCGGCCGCGCCAGAGGCCCTCCCGCACCAGGTCGTCGGCTGTCGCGAGGATCGCCTCGCGAAGCACACCGACCACCGTGTCGATCTGGTCTCGCGTGAGGATGAGCGGCGGTGAGATCACGTTGAGGTGTCCGAGGGGACGCGTAATGACGCCTCGTCGCTGACAGTGGTCGGCGATGCGACGGCCGATTTCCACGCTCTCCGGCAGGAGTTCCTTGGTCTTCTTGTCGGCCACGGTCTCCACGCAGAGCATGAAGTGGCTGCCACGCACGTCGCCCACCAGGGGCAGGTCGGAGAGGGTCGCGAGCTGTGTCTCGAAATACGGGCCGAGCTCCTGCACGTGCTCACAAATTCCGTCGCGTTCGATGATCTCGATGTTCTTGAGGCCGACCGCGCAGCAGAGCGCGTGTCCGGAGTACGTGAATCCGTGGCCGAACGAGTTGTCGGACTCGCTCGGCGTCCGGATGACCTCGTGGAGTTCGTCCGAGATCAGTGTGGCGCTGAGTGGTATGTAGCCGGAGCTGATGCCCTTGGCGCAGGTGAGAATATCCGGCGACAATCCGAACATCGGCTCCGATGCCATCATGTGCCCGAGCCGACCGAAGGCGGTCACCACCTCATCCGAGACGTAGAGGACGCCGAATTTTCGACACACCTCCTGCGTGCGGCGGTGGTACCCGGGCGGCGGAACGATGACGCCGCCGGCTCCGAGGATCGGCTCGGCGAAGAACGCCGCCACGTTCTCGGGCCCCAACTCGCAGATCTTCGCCTCGAGTTCCGCCACGAGATGGTCGCAGAAATCTCGCAACGTCATCCCTTCGGGTCGTCGGTACGGATAGGGCGCCGAAACGTGGTGCACGAGGTCGGTGGCGAGGTGGAAGCTGGCCTGGTCCGCAGACCGCTCGCTCAGCGACATCGCGAGGTAGGTACTTCCGTGGTACGCCTGCCTTCGGGAGATGAGGAGCTTCTTCTGGGGCTTGCCGAGTCTCTTGAAGTAGAAGTGGACCGTGCGAACGGCGGTCTCGATGGCATCCGAGCCGCCGCATCCGTAGAACACGTGATTCAGCGGGGCCGGTGCGAGTTCTGCGAGCTTCGCCGCGAGCTCGACGGCCGGCGGGTTCGTCGTGTCGACGAACGCGTTGAAGAAAGGGAGCCGACGCGCCTGTTCGGCCAGGGTCTCAGCGATCTCCAGGTTGCCGTAGCCGATGTTGACGCACCACAGGCCCGCGATGCCGTCGAGATAGCGCTTGCCGTGAATGTCGTAGACGTACGCACCCTTTCCCTCGGCAATGATGAGAGAGCCGTGTTTTTCGAATCTCGGATACTCGGCCCAGGGGTGCAGGAAGTGGTTCTGGTCCTTTTGCCAGAGGTCTCGAGGGGTGGAATCGTCGTAACTCGACTCGGGTAGTGAGACCATGATTTTCGTCCTTGTGAATGCCGCGATGCGGGGACGCACTGCATCCCCGCATCGCACGGGTAGAATTCGGAAGGGATTGCGCGCCGGCGCGACAACATGCTGTCGAAGCGGAGTGGCCGCGTCCCGAACGAGGTGTTTCTGGTGGGCTGGGGTCGTCAGCCGAGTCCGTGCTGATGCTGCACGTCTCTGGCTTCGGCGTCGATCGAGCGCACATGTGGCCGCTGGAGTTTGCGGGCGCTCACATGATTCGGTGACATAAAAACCTCTAACGCCAGTCAAGGATAGACGGGGGCTGACTTATCGTCAACGCATCGCGTGGAGCGCAGAGGATGCTCGCCGCGATGCGCTCTTCGCGAAACCTCGAAACGAGACGCCTCTCGAAGCGGTTCGCGGAGTCCCGCCGATTTCGAGCGAGCGAGCGCGGGTTCACCTCGTGCTGTATAGGCTGCGAAATCCGCGCGATTTCCGCGAACCGCTGTCAGCCCGAAACCCTCCGAAGTACCCGGACTAGAGAGAAAATTTCATCAGCGACGCCAGTGCGCCCTCGGTTACTATGTTGCATACGCTGCAGCCTTTCCGAGTATCGGCTTGCAGCCTAATAGTGAGTTAGGCAGCCGGAGCGACGTGGTGGGAAAATCCGATCAGGATATCTTTCGAGTCGCCGGTACGATCGAAGAAGAGGAGACGGGCCGTCCACTCGCCAATCTCATCGTGCGAGCATTCGATCGCGACCTGATCTTCGACGACAATGTCGGATATACCACTACGGACGATGATGGTCGGTTCGAGATCCGCTTCACCCGCCAGGCATTTCAAGACATTGTTGAATCGCAGCCCGATCTTTATCTCCGAGTTTTCGATCGCTCCGGGATCCGCGAAATTCACCAGACCACTGATGCCATCCGCTGGAACGCCTCTCCGAGCGAGCGATACCGGCTCCGCATCCCGGCCCGATTGCTTCGTCCGTAACAAAACCGAAGGACGAATGCCGCCTGTCTGACATGGCGTTGCAGCTGACACCGAGGGCGTGACTCCAACTGAATTGGTATCGTCTGGCGCCGAGTTCAGTTGCCCCTTCGCTGACGGTCAGCGCCCTCGGCGCAGCTGAACGCCCATCCGTTGGGCGGCGGAAGTGACGATTCAGGATCTTGGAAGCCTCGGCGAATTGGTTGCCGCCATCGCTACGGTGGCCACTCTCATCTACCTGGCTCTTCAGATTCGGCAGAACACGCGCACCACTCAGGCCGCGTCGTTCCACGCGATCTACGACTCCATGAACCACGTTAACGTCGCCGTCATCCAGAACTCCGAGCTCACTCGCGTCTGGCTGGCTGGCGCTGCAGACCGAGACTCCCTCAACCCAGAAGATCTGCACAAGTTTGACATGACGCTTCTCTCCTATTTCCATGTCTTTGAAACCATGCACTATCAAGCCAGCCTCGGCGCTGGCGCTCAGGACGTGGTTCTTGCTGAAGAGCGGAGCCTGCGATCAATCCTCGCAATGCCCGGCGCTCGCGAATGGTGGGATGCCAACCCCTATGCGCTTAGGCCAGAGTTCCGCTCGTACATCGAGGGGCTCCTGGTAGAGGAGCAGGCAGAATAGGGCGAGGTGCGTCGACCCAAGCCGTCACTTTTCTATCTCAGCTCGGAACCGCTCGTAGTAGCTGGGCGCGTCGAGTGCGTCCTTTGTGAGGAGTTCGTCCATCCGATCTCGGAATCTCGGCGCGTCTGCAGCGACGGCGTCTCTGTTGAGGACCCACCAGGCCAGGCCAACGCGGTTCGAGAAAAGTTGGGCGATACCCTGGGCCTGGGTCTCCTCAGAATAGAGATTGAGCCCCGTGTCGTTCGCGTATGCGACACGCTTTGCGTGATACGCGACGCCCGTAAAGAAGCGATCGGCCGCCACAAGCTCCTCGTCCGTAAGAGATTCTGGGTCGATCCATATCCTTGCCCGGGACCTCATTGCCGGCACACCAGTACTTTGCGTTCGGCGAGCAAGGTCGCCATGGCACAGCGGATTCCAATCGAGGCGTGGTACCGTTTGGCATTGAACTTGGGTGCCTCAGCGACCGCTGGCGGTCTGTGCCACGCAGCTGAGTGCCCGACCCGTGACGACGCATGACGGAGGAGTATCCAGATGAAGGGCAAAGAGATCGGGACTATCCTTGTGGCGCTGATGCTCGCGCTGGGTTGCGCTGAGTCTGCGGTATCAGTCGACGATGCTGGCGCGATCATGGCGCTGGAGCGCGAGTGGTCCGATCGATTTGGAGCGAAGGACGTAGATTGGATCGTCGGCTTGCACTGGGAGGACGCGCGCCAGCTCCCGCCGGGTGCACCCCCAGTGGTCGGCTCCGAGGCGATTCGAGCAGCGTGGCAGGCGATGGCCGACACAGAGGGTCTCACGCTCAAGTGGGAGCCCACTTTTGCAAAGGTATCGGGCGACCTTGCCTACGATGTCGGGAAGGGCGTTCTCACCACAGCGGACGGAACCGCTACCCCGGTCAAGTACCTGGTTGTTTGGGAGCGGCGTGACGGCCGCTGGAAGATCGCCGTCGACATGTTTAGCCCGAACGAGTAATCCCTCGGTCTAGTATCAAGTTCAATTTCAAGTTCGAATTGAAATATCGCAAAACATTGCTTGCGAACCTGCACCCGGCATGACCGACACGGCCGCAAGCTCGCGGATCCTCACTCTGGTCTTTACCGACCTGGCGGACTCGACCGCGTTGAAGATGGAGCGCGGCGACCAGGTGGTCGGCGATTTGATCGAGCAGCATCGCGCGATCGTGCGTCGCCTCGCCGCGGAGTCCGGCGGTCGCATCATCGATTGGGCCGGCGACGGCTGCTTCCTGACCTTCGAAGCCCCAAGTACCGCGGTTACGTTTGCGCTGTTGCTCCAGCTTGCGCATTCGAAGCTGTCTGATCTGCCGGGCGTGCGCTCCGCGATGCATATGGGCGAGGTGAGTGAGCGGACGGGACCTGATGGCGACAGAGCGCATCCGCGCGTAGAAGGTCTCGCGGTGGATCTCGCCGCGCGCATCGCCAGTCTCGCGAACCCCGCGCAGGTGCTGATGTCGGAGGCGGTGGCCACCAGCGCGCGACAGCGGATCGACAACCGGCGGTTTCGCCAGCCGATTCGTTGGGAGTCATATGGGAGCTACGTGCTGAAGGGCTTCGACGAGCCGCTCGAGATCCGCGAGGCCGGGCTCGAAGGCGTCGCGAGTTTTGTCGCGCCGGCGGCCAGCGAGAAGGCGACGCCGCTGGCGCAACGGCAAACGCTGCGGCCGCATCGCCGTGGACTGTCGATTGCCGTCGCGTCTTTGGCTGTCCTGGGCGCTTTCGCTGGCTACCTGGGTTGGTCGAACGCGCTGAAGCCATCTGCCGTGTCAAACGTGGGCGACGCGCGGCAGACCACGGGTGACATGGCCATTGTTCCCGACTTCGGCGGACGACCGGCGATCGCGGTTCTGCCCTTCGACAATCTCTCGCCCGACCCCGAGCAGGCGTTTTTCGCCGACGGTCTGGCCGAAGACCTGATCATGCGGCTCTCGGCCTGGCGCGCGTTCCCCGTGATCGCGCGCAACTCGAGCTTCCAGTACCGCGGCGGTAACGTGAGCTTGAAGCGCGTCAGCGACGAGCTTGGGGTTCGCTATGTGGTCGAAGGCAGTGTGCGGCGCGCCGGCAATCAAATCCGCGTTACGGCGCAGCTGATCGATGCGACATCCGGCGAGCACGTCTGGGCTGAAACCTACGACCGCGATGTCGCGGACGTGTTCGCGCTCCAGGACGAGATCAGTTCGACCATCGCGGCATCGCTGGTGGGCGACCTCACGCGTGCAGAGGGGGAGCGCGCCCGACAGCAGGGCACCGAGAATCTTGAGGCGTGGAGCCTTTATCAGCTGGGACTTCAACACGCCGGCCGGTATACGTACGACGACTCGGTCGAGGCGGGGCGGCTCTTCGAGCGCGCGTTTGAGCTCGACCCGCGCTTCGCGACGGCACTCGCGCGACTCGCGATGACAAACTGGGTTTTGCTGACCGGCGACGGTCGCGCCGCGACCGCAGAAGAGGTGGCAGCCGGGCTTGCGATCGCGCGGCGTGCGTTTGAGCTCGACCCGCGCGATCCCATCGTCCACGCCGCCCTCGGAGCGGGCTATTTGACAGCGGGCGACCCGGAGAACGCAGTCGACTCGACCCGTCGGGCCGTGGACTTGAATCCGAGCATGCCCGAAGCATGGATCTGGTTGGGCTGGGCCCAGCTGCTGGCCGGAGACCCGGAGGCCTGCATCGTTGCGACCGAGCGAGCCCAGCGACTGGACCCCCATGGACCCATGGTCTGGATCTACGACAGTCTGGCTTTGGCAAATTGGGAGACGGGCCGTTACGACGCTTCGCTTCAGGCGGGCCGGCGGTTGGTGGCCACGCAACCATCCTATTTTACAGGCTATCTGTACATCGCTATGAGCGCCGTGTCGCTCGGACGCATCGACGAAGCGGAGGCGGCGATTGCGGAAGGCCGCCGCGTCCGGCCCGATCTTTCGATACAACTCATGCAGAACTACCTCGCCGTTTCGCGCCCAGAGATCGACGCGCGCCGGAACGACGCTCTGCGCGAGGCCGGACTGGAGTAACCGAGCGAGCCTACTTGGGCGTCGGCTTGCGCCATGCGGTTCCAAATCGAAGGGTTGCTCACGCGCGTAGAGCACCGCATGACTCGCTCGACGGAACCGTGGTACCGTTTCGAATTCATGCTCGCCGCGATGCGCTCTTCGCGAAACCTCGACACGCAGACGCCCCTCGAAGCGGGGTTCCGCATGCCCGCCGAGTGGGAGCCGCATTCGGGCTGCTGGATGGCGTGGCCCGATCGCGAGGACCTCTGGGGTGAGGCCCTGCCCGAGACACAGGAAGCGTACGCACGCGTTGCGCGGGCGATCTCCGAGTTCGAGCCCGTGACGATGCTCGCGGCGCCCGAATCGAATTCCGTGTCCGCTTCGCTGTGTGGACCCGGCGTTCGCAGCCTCCCACTCGAGATCGACGACGCGTGGATCAGGGATACGGGCCCCGCCTTTCTCGTGTCCGACGACGGCCGTCACGCCGCGACAGCCTGGAAGTTCAACGCCTGGGGAGAGAAGTTCGAGCGCTACGAGCAGGATGCCCAGCTCGCCGAGCGCGTGTGCGCCCGACTCGAGTGGCCGCTGTATCGGTCCTCTCTATGGCTCGAGGGTGGGGCCATCCACGTGGACGGAGAGGGCACGATTCTGACGACCGAGTCCTGTGTTCTCAACTCGAATCGGAATCCGGGACTCAGCAAGCGCGAAGCGGAGCGGGAGCTCTGCCATGCTCTCGGGGGCTCGAAGGTGATCTGGTTGCCGGGCGAACTCGCGCCGGAAGATGTCACCGACGGTCACGTCGACGGACTGGCCTGTTTCGCGCGCCCGGGGTTGATCCTGCTGGAGACCCTGACGGATCCGGCGGAGCCGCGGTCTCGGGTCCTGCGTGAGAACCGGCGCGCCCTCCGCGGTGCGACAGATGCCAGGGGCCGTCCGATCGAGATCGTCGAGATGGAAGACGCCTGGGAGGCCGAGCGCGGGGGCGACGTTTTCTGTCTCTCCTACATCAACTTCTACGTGGCCAACGGGGCCGTCGTCATGCCGAAGTACGAGGCGCCGGGTGACGAGCGCGCCCGCGAGGTCGTCGAGAAAGCCTTCGCCGGCCGCAGGGTGCTCCAGTTGGACATCCGGAAGATCGCGATCGGGGGAGGCGGAATCCACTGCATCACGCAACAGCAGCCGGCCTGATCCGATGTCGTGGCGGCCGAATGACTCAAACACGCGCGCCTCTCAC
>JAZFUU010000065.1:0-7837 GCA_036447375.1 Myxococcota bacterium | reverse complement strand
TGGACTTCAAGGTGGCGGGTACGCGTCAGGGAATCACGGCGCTCCAGATGGACATCAAGATCGACAGCGTCGACTGGAAGGTCATGGAGGACGCGATGGAGCAGGCGAAGGCGGGACGCCTGCACATTCTCGACTGTATGGAGAAGGAGACCGCATCGGAGTTCGAGGGCTTCCAGCCGCGCACCGAACTCTCGCGCTACGCGCCCCGCGTCCTCACTCTGCGCATCAAGCCGGATCGCATCCGCGACGTGATCGGGCCGGGCGGCAAGGTGATCCGTGCGATTCAGGAGACCACGGGCACCAAGATCGACATCGAAGACACCGGCGAGGTGACGATCTTCTCTCCCGATGGAGACGCCATCGAGCGCGCCGAGGCTATGGTGCAGGAGCTGACCCAGGAAGCGGAACTCGATCGCGTGTATCTGGGCAAGGTGAAGCGGATCACCGATTTCGGGGCCTTCGTGGAGATCTTCCCCGGTACCGATGGGCTGATCCACATCAGTCACCTGGCCGAGGGTCGAGTCGAAAAGGTGACCGACGTCCTCCAGGAGGGCGACGAGGTTCTGGCGAAATGCATCGACATCGACCCGTCGGGACGGATCCGCCTGTCGCGGAAGGAGGCGCTGGTCGCGGCCCAGTCCGAGGGCTGAGACCGCGAGGCCCGAATCGTGGCGGCATCGGTGCGCGTGCGGGTCACGCGGCGGGCGGGTTGCGAAGACATCCCGCTGCCCACGCGCGAAACCCCCGGTGCCGCCGGCTACGACCTCCGGGCCGCCGTCGACGCCGATGTCGCCCTCGCGCCCGGCGCCCGGGCACTGATTCCGACGGGGCTCTCGATCGAGCTGCCCGAGGGCACCGAGGCCCAGGTCCGGCCCCGTAGCGGGCTGGCCCTCGAGTTCGGCATCGTTCTGCCCAACGCGCCGGGTACGATAGACTCGGACTACCGGGGCGAGGTGAAGGTCATCCTGTGGAACACGGGTGAGAAGACCTTCAGGATTCGGCGCGGCGATCGCATCGCCCAGCTCGTCATCTCACCCGTCATCTGGGCGGCATGGGAAGAGGTGCCCAGTCTCGAAACGACCCATCGCGGCTCCGGCGGCTTCGGGCACACGGGACGGCGGCTTCCCAATGAGAGGGACGTGGAGAGCACGTGAGTGAAGCGACCCCGGTCTCGCCCGAATCGGACCGATCGCCGGAGGCTCCCGTTCACCCGCGCCCCTCGACGCCGACGCCTCCGGAGTCGAAGAAGTCGAGAAGCGATCTCGTCACGCGCCTGCTCACGGCGGTGATCCTGATCCCGAGTCTCCTCTACATCATCACCCTCGGCGGACTCTGGTATCTCGCGACCATCATTCTGATCGCCGCACTGGGGCAACGCGAGATGTATGCCCTGATCGAGGACAAGGGTGCGCACCCCCAGGTCGCTTTCGGTCTGGCGGCCGGCGCGGCGGTACCCGTGGTGGCCTATCTGGGAACCGAGTACCACGCGACGATCATGATGACGGTGACACTCCTGGCGGTGATGGTCCTGCAGCTGCGCAAGGCCGAGATCACCGAAGCCATGGCGAGCATCTCGGGCACTTTTTTCGGCGTGTTCTACGTCGGTTGGCTGCTGAGCCACACGATCGTGTTGCGCTTCTTCCACGACGCCGTCGCCACGCGCTACGGATCCGAGATCCCGGAGCGGCTGGGGATCATTCCCGAGGCGGGCGTCTTTCTGATGGTGTTCACGCTCACCATCGTGGTCTTGTGTGACGCGGGGGCGTATTTCGCCGGTCGTGCCTACGGTAAGCACAAGCTGGCTCCCAACATCAGCCCGGGCAAGACGGTGGAGGGTGCCATCGGGGGCGTGCTCGGGGGCACCGTCGGGGGATTCGCCGCCAAGGCGCTCTTCGACCTGGCCTGGCCGGAGTACTCCCAGTTCATCGGATGGACCGCCGCGTTGGTTCTCGGCGTCGCGGTATCCATCGTGGCGATTCTGGGCGACTTGATCGAGTCGCTGCTCAAGCGCGACGCCCGTGTCAAAGATGCCGGCAGGCTCCTGCCGGGAATGGGGGGAGTTCTGGACCGGATCGATTCAGCCCTGCTGGGCATCCCGGTGATGTACTACCTGCTCCTCGGGTATGTGTTCCTCTCGATCGGTGCAAAGTGATCGATCGTTACTCGCGACCCGAGATGCGGGCGATCTGGTCCGAAGAGGGCAAGTACCGCACCTGGCTCGACGTTGAGCTCGTCGTCTCTGACGTGCTCGCCGATCGGGGCACGATTCCCGCCGAGGCCGCCGAGACCCTTCGCGCCCGCGCGGCGGTGGATCCGGACCGGGTGGCCGAGATCGAGGCCGAGGTGCGCCACGATGTCATCGCGTTCCTGACGGCCGTGAGCGAGACGGTGGGCCCGGCGGCGCGTTGGTTGCACTACGGGATGACTTCCAGCGACGTGCTCGACACTGCGCTGGCCCTTCAGATACGCGACGCCGGCGCCTTGATTCACGCGGGTGTCGAGCGCGTGAGTCGGGTTTTGCGCCGCCGTGCTCTCGAGTTTCGTCACACGGCCTGCGCGGGTCGCACCCATGGCGTTCACGCGGAGCCCACGACCTTTGGTCTGAAGCTTCTCGTATTCCATGCCGAGATGCGTCGCAACGCCGATCGCCTGGAGCGGGCGCTACTCGACGCGTCCGTCGGGAAGATTTCCGGCGCCGTGGGCACCTTCGCCCACCTCGAACCCGCCGTCGAGGAAGAAGTCTGCCGGCGCCTCGGTATTGGATTCGAATCTGCGGCGACCCAGGTGGTTCAGCGGGATCGCCACGCTGCGCTGATGAGCGTGCTCGCGCTGATCGCGTCGAGCCTCGACAAGTTCGCAATCGAGTTGCGCCACCTGGCCCGCACCGAGGTGCGCGAGGTGGAGGAAGAATTCGGGTCGGGGCAGAAGGGTTCGTCGGCGATGCCCCACAAGCGCAATCCGTGGAGGTTGGAAAACGTGTCGGGCCTTGCCCGGGTGATACGTGGCTATGCCGTTGCAGCCCTGGAAAACCAGGCGCTGTGGCACGAACGCGATATCAGCAACTCCTCCGTCGAACGGGTGATCTTCCCGGACGCCATGGCCACCGTCGACTTCATGCTCGACCGCTTTGCCGGTCTGGTGGAAACGCTCGTGGTGTACCCCGTCCGTATGCGCGAAAACCTGGAACTGACCCGAGGTCTGGCCTTTAGCGGTACCCTGCTGCTGGCGTTGACCGGCAAAGGGCTGACGCGCGAAGACGCCTATGCCCTGGTGCAGCGACAGGCTCTGGAGACGTGGGATCGGGGCGGCGATTTCCGCGAGCGGATCCTGTCGGAACCCCGTATCGCCGAGCTCCTCTCCAAGGAGGAGATCGATCGTGCGTTTAGCCTCGAAGAGTCGCTTCGCCACGTCGACGCCATCTTCGATCGCACCCTGGAGGCTCGAGAAGAGTGAAGGCACTGGTTCATGTGATGCTCAAACCCGATGTTCTCGATCCCCAGGGCAAAGCGATCCAGCGCGCGGCCGGGTCGTTGGGCTACGACGGCATTCGGGCGATCCGTCAGGGCAAGCTGTTCGAGATCGATCTCGACGCGGCCGATGAGGATCAGGCGAGGGCGCTGGTGACGGAGCTGGCCACCAAGCTGCTGGCGAACCCCGTGATCGAGAGCTTTCGCGTCGTGACTCTCGAGCCCGATTCTGATTCCTGACTCCTGAACCGAGCGCGCCGGTCGCCGGGTCTACAGTCCGAGGTTGCGGCGGATGCGAGGCAACGGCGGCTCCAGATCGGGCACGAAGGCCCGGTCGGTAACCTGCTCATAGGCTTCGATGTAGCGCCGCGCCGCCTCGCTGCGCACATCGGCGGGAATGTCGGGATGGGCTCCCGAGCCCGAGTACCCCCGCTCGATCAGCCAGCGGCGCACGTACTCCTTGTCGAGGGACTCGGGGTCCCGAGCATGAGTCATGGCCTGTTCGTATCCATCGCGGTACCAGTAGCGAGACGAGTCCGGGGTGTGGATTTCGTCGATGACGACGAGCTTGTCCTCGTCGTCGAGGCCCAGCTCGTATTTCGTGTCCACCAGGATCAAGCCGCGACTCTCGGCCCAGCGACGCCCCTCGGCAAAAAGTCGCCCCGTCAGGGTCGCGGCCCGATCATACAGGTCGGCCTCGATCGTTCCGTTCTCGATCAGCGCCTCGCGCGAGGTGAGTTCGTCGTGCTCGCCGGCCGGCGCCTTGGTGGTGGGCGTCAGCAGGGGCTCGGGAAGTTCTTCGTGCTTGTGCAGGCCCTCGGGGAGCGGATGGCCGCAGTAGACGCGATCTCCTCGCTCGTAGGCGGTCCAGATCGAGGTGGGACTCGACCCCGTCAGATAGGCCCGGTGCACGAACTCCACGGCCAGGGGACGGCACTCCCGCACCAGCGAGACGTTGGGGTCCGGGGTTTCGATCAAATGGTTGGTCGCGAGGTCCCGGGTCTTCTCGAACCAGAAACTGGCCATTTGATTCAGGACCTGCCCCTTGAAGGGCAGGGTGGTCACCACGACGTCGAAACAGCTCAAACGGTCCGTGACGATGATATAACGCCGTTTGTCAGCAACGTAATTGTCCCGGACCTTGCCCTCCTCGCGCCGGCCAAGTGCCGGAAGGTCGGTCCGTTCCAGCGTTCGTTCGCACTGGTCTCTCAGAAGCGTCGGATCGATGCCCATGGTTTTCTCATCCCCCGGATGTCGACAGTTCGGAATGGATATACCGCCTCGACCCACCTTTGGGCAAGATTCATGGCATGGCCTGCGAAATAGATCGGGAATCGCGGTGGCTGCGAGGCGGCACAGCCGGGGCGCTGCTCGGCCTCGCCTTCGCCATCGCCTGCGGAACGCTTTTCCTCGACGGGTTCCCCCGCGGACACGACTGGATCTACGAGCTGGTGCGGGTGGCCGAATATCAGTCGGCCCTGGCCGCGGGGCAACGTCCGCCCGCATGGAGCGAGAATCTCTACGCCGGCTACGGCTCGCCGGTCTTCCTGTTCTACGCGCCCCTCTTCAGTGCGGTCGCCGCGTCTCTGTCGTGGGCTCTGGATTCGGTCGCCGCCGGCGCCACCTGGTCTCTGGTGCTTCTCACCGCCTTGTCCGTGTGGACGGCGCGCGGATTCTTCGCGCGTGCGTGCACGACGAGCGACGGCGCGGCGTCGTCGCCCGTACCGTCGTCGCCAAGACTGGCCGCCGCCGCGGCCCGGGTGGGCGTCTACGTCTACGTCCTGCATCCGTATCTGCTCGGCGACAAGCTGCTGCGCAACGCCAGCGCGGAGTTCGCTGCCCTGTGCCTGGCCCCCCTGGCCCTGGAGGGAGTGCTGCGAGCCGGAACACAGCCTCGACGAGCTTTTGTTCAGGTGTCGCTGGGACTGAGTCTCGCGATTCTCGCCCACAACCTCACCGCCCTCGTCGTGATGAGTCTGGTCCTCGGCGCCGGGCTCGTCGTCCACCCGCCCCGGCGTTCTCGCGCGACCTGGAGGCTGCTCGCCGCTGCGATCGCATTTGCGCTGGCCGTGACGGCGTTCTTCTGGGTTCCGGCGGTCTCCCTGACCTCACTGGTGCGGAGCGAAGAGCTGCTGGTGGGCAAGTTCGACTTTCACCACCAGTTTCCCGGCCTGCTCGAGGTCTTCGGATACGATCGCTTCTTCGCCACGGGACTGGTGACGCCCGCGGTGTGGTTGGCTGCCGGCGTTGCTGCGTTTCGGATTCGAGACGACCGTCTTCGCCGGCTGCTCGTGGCGGGACTTGGGGCGGGCTTCGGCTTCTGGTTCCTGGTGACGCGGGCGAGCACGGTCGTCTGGGAACACCTCCCGCTGCTGCCCTTCTTCCAGTTTCCCTGGCGCATGATCGGTCCTCTCGCGCTCATGACCGCGCTTTCCGCCGCTCTGGCCTTCGCCGGGCTGCTGGCGACGTCGTCCCGCCGCGTCCGCATCGGCGCCGAACTCGCGGTTTTCGGTCTCTGCGTCTTCAATGCCCTGCCGGTGCTCGGGCAGGCGCGGCCACTCGAGCCGCAGATTCGGGCTCGGCTTCCGGAACTGCTGGCACCGGAATCGATCCGCTCCGGAGGCCAGTCCGTCACGGTGGGCGACGAGTTTTTGCCGCGTGCGGCCAGCCCGGCCACGTGGAAGCGCCAGAAGCGCCAGAGGCCCCAGCAGGGGCCCGTTGTTGAGGTGTCCGGAGACGCCGAGATCGTCGTGCTTCGGAACACCGGAACCTGGATCGAGCTCCAGGTGACGGCGGACGAAGCGGTGCGGCTGCGGTTGGCGCGCTGGGCGTTTCCGGGTTGGCAGCTCGAGCGATCCGGAGAGGTCGTTCCATGGCAGGCCCATCCGGATGGATCCATCGACGTCGCGGTGCCCGCCGGCGAGACGCACGTCGCGCTGCGCTATCGGGCGCCTCGAGTGCGGCGGATCGCCTTGAGGGTCAGTGGCCTCGCGCTGCTGGTCTGGATTGGAGTGGTGTCGAGTCGGCGTCTGGGCGCCATGCTTGGCTTCTGAGGTGGGGCCTCCACCCGTCCGCGGCTCCGGCCTCCGGCGGCTTTGCAGTGTCCCAAGGGGCTGGGCAGCGTCCCAAGGATCCCTACTCGGTTGTTCGCCCGGCCGCGCGCCGGTACCCTCAGGGCGAATCCTTTCCGAATCCCGGGCCGAGGCTCAGCCAAGCGCCCGTTCGACGGCGACTGTCAACGGCCATGTAAACGGCGACGGCCGAAGCTGCTGCTTTCGACTCGTCGCTGCGTTCGAGGTGCTGCTTGCTCGCGGTGATTCAGTTCCCGGGCTCCTGCGACGACCGCGACCTGCGCTTCGCTCTCAAGAGCGTATTGGGCGCTCCGTCGGAGCTCGTGTGGCACAAGCGGTCGGAGCTTCCGCCGGGGACCGAGGCCGTCCTGTGTCCTGGGGGCTTCGCCTACGGTGACTACCTTCGCTGTGGGGCCATGGCGCGGTTCTCTCCGATCATGCCGGCGGTCCGCCGGTTCGCGGATGCCGGCGGCCCGGTGCTCGGCATCTGCAACGGGTTCCAGGTGTTGTGCGAATCGGGGCTGCTTCCGGGCGCGCTCGTCCGAAACCACCACCTCCACTTCGTCTGCGATTTCGTTCACGTGAGGGTCGAGCGGTCGCTGCCGCCCTTCACGTCGCGGGCGAAAGCCGGTCGCGTGTTGAGACTTCCGATCAAGCACGGCGAGGGCGCCTATTTCGCCACTCCCGAGGTGTTCGCGGAGCTGGAGAGCCGTGGCCAGATCCTCCTGCGCTACTGCGACGCCGACGGCAGCCCCAAGGCGGAGGCGAATCCGAATGGGTCGCTGTCCCAGGTGGCGGGGGTGACGAACCGGCGCGGCAATGTCTTCGGACTGATGCCCCATCCGGAGCACGCGGTCGAGGCGGCGATCGGTGGGCTGGACGGGCGCGTGATCCTGGAGTCCCTTCTGGACTCTGTGAAGGGCGGGACGCCGTGAAAGGCGGGACGCCATGAAGAGCGCCCGAGCTTCGTCGTGACCTCGATGACCGTCGACCTCGCTCTGGCCCGGGAACACGGTCTCACCGATCGGGAGTACGAGCAGATCCTCAAAATTTTGGGGCGTACGCCGAGTTATCCCGAGCTCGGGATTTTCTCGGTGATGTGGTCCGAGCACTGCTCCTACAAATCCAGCAAGAAATATCTGAAGCAGCTGCCGACCCGTGCCGAGCACGTGCTCTGCGGTCCTGGCGAGAACGCCGGAGTGGTTGCGATCGGCGACGGACTGGCGATCGCATTCAAGATCGAGAGTCACAACCATCCGTCCTACATCGAACCGAAACAGGGCGCGGCCACCGGCGTGG
>JAZFUU010000064.1:0-4247 GCA_036447375.1 Myxococcota bacterium | reverse complement strand
ATCGCGAATGGCCCGTCCGCCGGGTCAGGGGTGCGGCGAGGGAAGCGAGACCGTGCGGGTCAGCAGCCACCGATCGCCGTGTTGCTTCGCCACCGCGTAGTCCGGCCGGGCGGCGCGCAGCTTTGCGGCTGAAGCTGACGCTGGCAGGCCATAACTCTCGTCGAACACGAGCACCTCGACGCTACCCCGGGGCGAAATCGTGAGATCGACCTCGATCCCATCCTTCGGAACGGCGTGCCAGGTATAGACATGCCAGCCGCCGCTTCGCTCGAGGGCTCGCGGCGACAGTGCGGGAACCTCGACTCCACCCATTCTTACGTCGCGCGGTTCGGCCGTCGGCGGCAGCGCGAGTCCGAGCACCGGCGCACCCCGTGGCGAGTGCAAGCGCAGAAGAACGCGACGTCGAGACGTCTCGGGCTTCCAGGCCTTCCGCCCCAACACGATCAGTTCCGGCGCAGGCGCACCCGTCGACTCGGCCGGGGCCTGCGCGCTCCTCCAACGGTCGCTGAAGAACGGGAAGGGACGGAGAACCTCCTCCCCAAAACCTCCCGCGTCGATCAGCTCTTGCGGGACAGGGCCGTCCCGGGTGCTCGCGAGCCAGCGCGCATCGCCGCTGGCGCTCTCGTGCAGAACCAGAGCGAGAGACCGGGGCCGCTCGGGGCTCGCGACCGGCACCACGAGCGCGAGAATCCCCGACGCGACACTCACAAGAGTCAATCCCGCCGTCAGTCCCAGCCGCGCCGCGGGCGGGGCCGCGATGAACAGCGGCGCGAGTGTGGCGAACCAGATCCCGAGAGTGACCGTGATCAGAGGACTCGCCGCGAGACCCATGGTTTCGCCGGAAACCAGGGCCAGGGACAGCAACATCGGCGTCGAGACGAGAGCCGGAACAAGGGCGGCGGCGGCCATGGGAATCGGCCGAAAGGGTGCGCGCACCAGCGCCAGCGCGAGCAACGAGGTCGCCGCTGGCACCCCGACGGCATAGCTCGCCCCGGGCAGCGCCGCTGCCAGGGCCAGGCCCGTGAAGGCGCACGCACCCGCCGAACCCAGCCATTGCTCCACAAGTCCGATGCGCCCGGCCAGAAGATGGGCGAGCCAGCTCGCCGCCGCGAGGCCGCCACACCAGACCATGGCGGCCGCCGGCTCGGGGTATCCCATCCACGGCGCCGGTACCCCGCGCGCCGTCTGCAACGCCCAGACCAGGGCGGCGCCCGCCAGCACGGCGATCCCGGGATACAGCAACGCTGCACCCAGACCCCACGCCAGGGAACTCGCTCTCGATTCGCGTCGCTTGAGGAACCGGCGCGCGAAGCCCGCCCATCCCACTACGAGCACCAGCGCGACGGGGAGCGTCGCCCGCTCGGGCCAGCGCACCAGCCAGAGCCCGGCCCAGTCGAAGAAGACCCAGCGGCCGGTATCCGGCGGAGGTAGATCGCCTTCGGCCACGGCACGCGCCAGCGCCAGCGCACAGCCTCCGTGATGCTGAACGCTGCGCGCATCGAGTTGCCCCGCGCGATCGAGGGGACTGTGGTAGTGCACCACATCGCCAGTGAATGCGAAATTGAGGCCCGGGAGACCGGCGCGGATGAAGACCGAGAAGTCCGTATCGTTGGGCATCCGCTCGTAGACCGTCGTAAACAGCGACCCGGTGTGTGGACGCGGGCAACTCCGACCGTAGAGGCGAACGAGGTCGCCGCTGGCCGAGCCCACCTGGAACATCAAGCTCGCACCCGAGGTTCCTCGCGACTCGTAGTTGAGCACGGCGGCCACCTCGCGCAGACTCGTGTGGGCCCGGACGAAGGCTTCGGCGCCGACCAGACCGATTTCCTCGGCGTCGGTCACCAGAAAATTCACCGGGTGGCGTAGGGTCGGCCCCGCGCGAATCGCGCGGGCCACCTCGAGCAGCGTCGCCACCCCCGAGGCGTCGTCTCCGGCACCGGGCCCCGCCGGCACCGAGTCGTAGTGGGCAAGTAGAAGTAGTGCCGGCCCGTCCTCGCGCCCCGGAATGCGGGCCAGGATGTTCTCCGCCGTGGCGCACTCGCCATGGGTAGAGCAGGCGGGTGCCCGCTGAAGCTCCGTCGCGATACCGAGCTCGGCGAAGCGGGCGCGAATCCGATCGCGCACCCGGGCGTTCTCGGAGCTACCGACCGGGTGCGGCACCTCTTCCACAAGCAACGACTCGACGATGGCCAGGGCACGCGCCGCAGAAAAGCGCTCTGCCGACGCGTCCGCGGGCAGTGCCGCGATGGGCCCGTGACGCAGGACGGTCAATCCCGCAGCGACCGTCACAAGCAGTGCGGCCAGTCCTACGAAGACACCGGGAAGCGATCGCGTATTTCCCGATTGCGTATTCACGTCTCAACCATCCATCATCGCCGACGCGAGATCCGGCGCCACCGGGCGACCTTGCGTACCATGCTGGAAGCGGATCGGCTCGCTTCGTGACCTGTTTCCGCAGGAGATCGGCCAGTGCAACTCGAATCGGAAAAGGCGAACAAAACCAATGGCACAGGGCCCCACCGTGTTGACGAACTTCAAGGATATTTCCCCGGATGAGGAGGTTCGAGAGAACGTCGAGGCGCGCTGTCAGGAGCTAGCGAAAGAGTTTCACGAGATCACGCGCTTCGAATTCACCCTGGCCGAGGATGGGCGCGGATTCACGGCTCACGGCCACGTAACCGGCAAGAACACCGATGTCGGCACCCATGCCACGGCCAGCGAATTGGCCCGGGCGACGGAGCAGCTCCTCGACAAGGTGGAACGGCAATTGCGACGGGCCCACGACAAGCGGATCTTCGCGCCCCGCCGCGACGCCCAGCGTGACCCGCCGAAACGCAGGCCGTCAGAATAAACGGCCGACCGCTCGCGGTCCGATCGGTAAACCCGCTCATTCGACGGCCACCCCGACGGCGCGCAGTGCGGCGCCCGTGTGCGAGTCGGGATGGGCAGCGATCACCCCAGGAGGTCCGGCCACCACCAGCTGTCCGCCGCCCGGCCCGGCTTCGGGTCCCAGATCGATGACATAGTCCGCGCGGCGGATCACATCCAGATTGTGCTCCACCACGATGACACTGCCTCCGGCATCGAGAATCTCATCCAGACAGCGGAGCAGCACGTCGATGTCGGCGGGGTGAAGTCCGGTGGTGGGCTCATCGAGCAAATACAGACACCCGGCGCTGCCCTCCGCCAGCGCCTGGGCGATGCGCAGGCGTTGGGTCTCCCCGCCCGAGAGGGTCGACAGGGGCTGACCGATGGCGAGGTAACCGAGGCCCACCCGAGCGAGCGGCTCCAGCCGACGCGCAATCTTCCGATCGTCGGCGAACCGGGCGAGGGCTTCGTCCACGGTCTGCGCCAACACGTCGCAGATCGAGAGTCCGTCCAGGCGAACCTGGAGCACTTCGGGCCGATAGCGGCGCCCGTCGCAGACCTCGCAGGGCATGCGGACGTCGTCCAGGAACTGCATGTCGACGATGACTTCGCCCGCACCTTCGCAGGCTTCGCAGCGCCCGCCCGCCACGTTGAACGAGAATGCGCCGGCGGCCAGGCCGCGAGCCCGCGCCTCGCGAGTGCCGGCGAATCGCTGGCGGATCCCATCGAAAGCCTTGGAAACCGTCGCCGGGTTCGAACGCGGACTTCGCGCCGGGGGAGCGGCGTCCATCACAACGATTTCGGAGAGCGCTTCCCCACCCTCGATGCGATCGCACACGCCGCGGTCGGGTTCGCCCCGCAGATTCCCGACCAGCACCGAACGCATGAGCGTCGACTTTCCGGCGCCCGACACGCCCGTCGCCACCACGAGCTGGCCCAGGGGAATCTCCACGGTGAGATCGCGCAGGTTGTTGGCCCGGGCGCCCACCACGCGCAGTCGCCGCCGCCCACTCCGACGGGGACGGGGTTCCGCGCCGTACTCACCGCGGAGGGAACGCCCCGTGGGCGACTCGGTGTGAGCGCGGACGGTCTCGACCGAGCCCTCGACCACCAGACTGCCGCCAGCCCGCCCCGCCCCGGGCCCGAGATCGATCACGTGATCCGCAGCCGCCACGATCTCCGGCGCGTGCTCCACCACGACGACGGTATTTCCGCGGTCGCGAATGCGGCGGAGGGTATCCACGAGTCGTTCGGTGTCGCGGGCGTGGAGTCCGATCGAGGGCTCGTGGATCAAGTATAGTGACTCAGTGAGCGTTCCCCACAGATCGTCATCAAGATGAATGCTTTTGGCTTCGGCTCCTGCGTGTTTCCTCACCTGG
>JAZFUU010000063.1:0-2819 GCA_036447375.1 Myxococcota bacterium | reverse complement strand
GCTCTTCGCCTTTCGCGCGTGGCTGGTGAGGGTGCGCCCCTTGTGCCGGTGGATCGCGCGATCCTCGTGACCGTTTTTTCCGTCGATGCCGTGATGGCGGCGGTCGGTCTTGCCGTGGCGCAGGTGGTGACTCGTATCGTCATGCCGGAGCACCCGGTGACGGGTGTGAGACAGATGGGGAACGGGGATCGGGAATGGGAAGGGGAAGGAGAAATGGAAGCCCCAATGAGGGAAGGCATGGCTCAGATGCAGGGTCGCCCCCGGGAGGTAGTAGCTCCCGTAGTAGTGATAGGGGTACGGATCCGCCGCGACGACCACCACGACATCTGCGCCGGTTCGGCTCGCCGTCTCGCCGACGCTGTCGAGCAGGTGCTGGAGGAGCTCCTCGCTGATGCCGGCGCTCTTCAGCAGGGCAATCGCATCTGCGTCGAGGTCGAAGTTCAACGGGCGCGAATTCAGAAAGACGCGAATCGTCTCATCCGAGACACCGCTCTCCGCCAGGAGAACGATGTCCTCCAGAGAAGCGGGCGCCGTCAGGGCGCCCGCGCTCGCCGGGAAGGCGAGGGCCAGCAGAAGCGGAAACAGGATCCTTGCCCTCATGGTCGGCCCTCGCTGTTTTCGTCGCTTTCCGCGCCGACATTCGCGGCGGGAACGCGTTCCAGCATGACGCGAATGACGGCTTCGCGGACCCCGAGATCCTTGAGACGCGGCAAGTCGGCGGCCTCGAGCTCGAAGGCGGATTCCGTCACTTCGATCAGCTTGATGATCTCTTCTTCACTGTAGTCGTTTTGGCTGAGCTGGATGATGTCGACGATGCTCAGCGCGGCCGCGGGTATCGGCAGTGTCAGCGCCATGACCAGGGCCAGCGCGCCCGCCCCGAGAACGCCACGCGCGATCCCCGGAATCCGTTGATTTCGAATCATCAGGACTCCCCCCCTTTGGGTGTCGTCGGATCTGCGACTACCCATGGATACTAAACCCTGCGCTCGGGGATCGGTTCCGGGTGACCCGGACCCCCGGGGGGAGGCCGCTATCGGGCCGGGAGCGGTCCGAACCGCAGGTTGACCCGCACTGAACCCCGCTCGCCGGAGAGGGTCACGTGGGCGCGCTTCCAACCGGTGAGCTCGACGTCGGCGAGCAGCAGCGTGCTCCTCAATTCCTCCGGAGCATCGGGGAACTCCGCGCCGCCGATGAGCCCCTCGCCGCGAAGTGAGTAGGAGGTCTCGGGCAACAGATCGAGAAGTATCGAAGTGACGGACTCCGCGGTCTTCGTCGCACGTGTCAGAATCCGACTGTCGTCCGGTTCCTCGATCAGCGACGCCGCAAAACTCCCCTGCTCGCCGAGCAGGCCGAGTAGCCCCCGGGCGTGCTCCCGGTCGGGCAGGGTGGCGACCTGGATGCGGAAGGGCGCGGCCGGATCGATGAACCCCGCGTAGAGGGGCTTGTCCCGAACGGCCAATACGTTTTCGAGAGGGCCGCGGGTTCTGTTTTCGAGTGTTTCGGCGAACCGGAAGATCCGGGGTCTCGCGCCCCCGCCGACGGCCATTTCGAAAACAAATGTGTGGTTGGCCAGGCGTTCGTCGAGGTCGAGTTCCAGCGCTTCCAGAAGCACCAGGGCCCGGCGTCGCGGATGTCGGGGCGCCGCCCGGTGTACCGAAAACGCGATCGTCAGGTCCGCGCTGCCACCCGCCTCGGGGCCCCGAGTGATGCGGTATGGGCCCGCTCGAAGTGCGGCGTTGGCTTTCCGCTTCTTCGTTGCGGATTTCGACCCGGCCGCGGGAACCGGGTCGCCCAGAGACGCAAAGAGCTGCAGCTCGAGATCGTCGCGACTCTGCTTTCGCGCGAATGCCAGGAGGGCGCCGAGGAAGCCGAGTCCGCTCGCCACCGGAATTCCCGGGCCGGGAAGGACTCGGGCAAGGCCGGCGGCGAGTTCCGTCAGCTTCTCAGCGGTATCGAGAGCGTCTCGGACGTCCCGGTCCGATTCGATCAGGCTCAGGTCGAGGTCGAGGAGGCCTTCGGGCTCTCCGTAGTAGAGGACCCGATTCGTCAGGAGTTCTGCGTGCTCGAGGCGATAGATCAACGATTCTCGACGACCCGTCACCTTTGCCGACCATCGAAGCGGCGTTTCCTGGCCGCCGATGCGGAAGTGGAGGAAGCCCTCGACGTTCGGGTGCCCGGGTCCGGTCCGTCGCTTCGGATGGCGGCGTCGCTCGTCCGACGCGAACAGGCGCTGGATCTCGACGCCCCGGAAGAGGATCAGCGCCAGTTCCTTCGGCCCGATCGCCGGGCCGCGACTCGGGCGGAGGATTTGGATGGCCTGCTGCGAGCTGAGATTTCGAGGCACTCGGGTGACGAGGACACGGGATCGAACGCCGGCTGTCAACCGGACCTCGATGGCCCGATGCGAGTGCACGAATCGGCAAGTAGGCCCGCAACCCACGGACCCGGTGCGCAAGCTGATCGAGCGCCAGTTACCTCGAGCCGTGCTTTCACCCGGGAACGAATCCGGAGGCTTTCTGCGCGAGCCCGCGGCGATCCGAAATTTCGTCGAGCGTCGAGAACCGGGCTAAAATGAGGGGGTCACGTCGGACGCGGGTGCACGCTGGATGAGATGGATTTCTGGGAACTGGAGCTGTGCCGTCGGGGTCCTCGCGCTGGGGCTCCTGGTCTCCACGCCCTCGAGGGCAGAGACGATCGCAGCCTACGGTGATTCGCTCACCGACGGCGGAGACTGGTTTTTCTGGGCGCCGCCCGAGTGGACGATGCTCGACTACGGTGAAAACGGCGATGAGTGCTACGCCGACGTGATCCCGCGCCTG
>JAZFUU010000062.1:0-6110 GCA_036447375.1 Myxococcota bacterium | reverse complement strand
CCGGGCCGCATCCGCGGTCGCCACGATCGCATCCGTGTTCCCCTGCTTTTCTGCGAATTCGACGGATTCGCGGTAGGCCTGCTCGGTCTCGTCTTCGTGCCCTGGCCATGTACCATACACACGAGCGCGTTCGACCAGAGCGCCGACGTATCTGTCATCCAGGGCGTGGGCCTTTTCGAAGGCGGCAATAGCGGCCTCGAAGATCGACGTGTCGGGAACGACTTCGTCGATGAGGCGCGCCTCGCGGATGCGAGCCTGATGCACCCGCCCCACCTGCATCCACGCGCTCGACAGATTCCCATTGAGTTCGATGGCGGTCCGTGCCGCGCTGAGCGCCTCCTTCGTATCTCGCTCGGTCAGGGCCTGCTGGGAACGCGCCAGGTGAACCAGGGGATCGTTGGGAGCTCTGAGTAGACCCGCCTCGATGATTTCGCTGACCCGCTCCGGGTCGTTGAACATCAGGAGCTGCGCCTCGAGCATCGCCGCGTCGATCCGCTCCGGGTCGAGGCGGTGGGTCTCCCGGTAGTAGAACACCGCGTCTGCCAGGGCGAACAGCACACGCGCAATCTCGGCGATCTGGAAGTTGATCTCTGCGTTCTGGGGCTGAAGCTTCAGCGCGCTGCGGTATTCGATCAGTGCCTCGAGTTGCTGCTCCTGCTCGAGATACTCCTCCGCGTTCGAGACGTGTTTCTCGAACCGTTCCTCGGGCGAAGCGCATCCCCACGCGAGCACGACTGCGAGGAGGCAGAGGGCTCTCCCGACGGGCTTCCCCACGGTGCTAGGGACTGAGCCGCGCGAGGTCGCGCCGGGCGGCATCCGCCTCCGGGAAGGTTCCCGCGTCGAGAGCGATCTGGAGCATCTCGCGCGCGCGCTCGGCCTCGCCCGCCTGGTCCAGAGCGGTGGCGAGCCGGTATCGGATCGAGGGCGAGTCGCCGCCGCTTTCGACGGACAACTCGAGTGCGGCGATTGCAGCCGCCGATTCACCCCGTTTCAGGTGTACGTAACCGAGGGTGTCGAGAATGTCGTACGACGCATCGATGCGACGCGCTTCCTCGGCCAGTGACAGGGCCAGGTCGAGGTCGTCGCCTCGTTCCGCGAGAATCCAGGCCAGATCATTGCGGGCTCCCGCATGCCCCGGGTCCCCGCGCACGATCTGGCGCAGGCGTTTTTCGCCACCGGCCTTGTCGCCCGCCATCAGGCTGAGCTGCGCTGCCGAGTACGCGTAGCTCTTTTCTTCCGGCACCAGCTCGGCGGCGCGATCGAAGCCCTCCACGCCCTGAGCCAGGTCGCCGGCCTTTGCCTCGATGGTCGCGATTCCGGCGATCGCCGCGGCGTTCTCCGGGTCGAGTTCCAGGGCTTCTCGATACGATTCCAACGCGTCGTCGGGTCGATCGAGTCGCGCCAATACGTTCGCGAGGAACTCGCGATGAATCGAGGAATCCGGGTGACGTTTTACGCCCTCGCGCGCCTTGACCAGCACCGCGGCGCCGTTGGAGGAGAGCGAGTACTCGGACCAGATCTTCAGCAGATCCAGATTCTCCGGATCGAGTAGATCGAGGCCACTCTTCTCGATCGTGACGAGGGCGGCTTCGTATCCGAATTCGGCCTTGTCGATCGCGGCCCGCTGGATCACCGCCGTCTGCGGCTTTTTCGCGACGGCTTCGAGAGCATCGACGGCCTTGCGCGCCCGTTCGTACTCACCCCTCTTGATCAGCGCCCGCGCTCCGAGGAGGTAGGCGTATTCCTTCTGCGGTCGCGTGGGCGATTTCAGGTAGGTGTTGGCGAAGTTCACCGCCAGGGCGTATTCGCCGCGCGCCAGGTGAATGCTGGCCAGTACCAACGGCGCCTCGGTTGCGGCCTGATCGGCGCGGATCGCCTCTCTGAATTCCGACACGGCTCGGTCGAAATCGCCGAGGTCACGCGCCGCGAGTCCGGCGAGGTAGCGCGCGCCCGCATTGTTCGGCCAGTGGCGAATTCCCGCGTCGAAGGCTTCGAGCGCGGCTTTGGCGTCGCCCTTCTCGAGCAGGATTCGGCCGCCAATCAGTTGCGCGTAGGTCGGCTCGTTCAGGGAGTCTGCGACTTCCTCGGCTCGATCGAGTTCTCCGAGATCGACCAGGATGTCGGCCTGAGTGAAACGGAGCATGTCGTTGCCACCGCCGCTGAGCTCGATCACTTCTTCGATGGCTTCTAGCGCCTTCTCGGGGTTCTTCGTTCTGCGATAAAACCCCGCCAGGAGATTCCAGGCGGCAGCCGAGCCGAAGCTGTCCACAGCTTCCACCAGGACTTCTTCAGCCGCCTCGAGGTCTCCGTCGGTAGACAGTCGGTTTGCGAGGTTCAACCGGAGTGACAGGGTTTCTGGGGCGGCTTCCACTGATTTTCGAATCAGCTCCGTCGATCGCTCGCGCTTGCCGGTGCGATCGAAGAACTTCATGACCTGACCCACTACGAAACTATCGCTGGGAAATTTCTCCAGGCAGTCCTCGAAGAGGTCCTCGGCCTTCTCAAGGTCCTTGCGCTTGTCTTCGATGAAGAAGGCGGGAGCCAAGCATCCTCGATTTTCAAGCTCGGGGTCGCCGGTGGCCGCGGACATCTCCTTGAGTCGAAAGGCCGCTGCTTCGGCTTCGTCGAGTCGGCCGAGATCGGAAAGAATGGTCGCTTCGAGAGCGAGAACCCGATACTCGTCTGGGTAGAGTTCGAGCAGCCGCTGGGTGTCTTCCCAGGCCGCATCGAGTTGCATGGCTCCCACGTGCGACTGGGCGCGGATGAGAAGTGCGACCATCCGCTCAGGATCGATCTCGAGCACCGAACTGGCCGCGCGGATCGCCTCCTCGTGGTTCTGGATGGTTGAATGCACGGAAGCCAACATCAAGCCGGCGACGATCGCGTAGTCGGGAGACTCGCTGGCCTTTTGCAGAGCCCAGACAGCACGGCTGGGCTCACCGGTTTGTCGCAGCGCGATTCCGAGGCGGTAGTTGGCTTCGGGCAGGTTCGGAGAAATGGCCAGGATTTCGCGAAGTTCGTCGATCGATTCCGTGAACTGGCCCACGTCCTGCAAGGCGCGGACCTCCGACATCCGGGTCTCGATGTCTCCGCCGCAACCCGCCAAAAGAACGGCAGCGATGATTGCGGTGGCGGCGCTGCATCTGCGCGTGAGAAATCTGCGCGCGGGAAGAAGATCCTGCGCCGCAGAGCCGGCGAGAAGGCGAGCCAACCCATGGGGATGAATCTGCGAGAACATGTGATAGGGCGCGGCCGCAGCGGGTTCGCTGCGCCGGGTCGAAGGCGTGGGGACGGACATTAGGGGGGGGGGACCTCCGGAAGGCGTACGAAAGTCGATCAAGTATACGCGGGTCGCGAGTTTCGTCTATGAGTCAAACACGGTTTTCCGATGCCATTTCGCCCCGATTCCGGCGCGGTAGCCCATCGTGCGGTCGCAGCTGCGTCGGCCATCTCAAGCGGCTGTGGGTGCTTGTTTCGTCGTTGCCGGCCGGCGAATTACTGCTTCCCGGATTGCTGTTCCTGTTGCCCGGTCTCCTGTTCCTGCTCCCCGGTTGCGGTCGGCCCCCTACGGATCGGGTGATTCTCGTGTCCATCGACACCCTGCGCGCCGATCACGTGGGTTGCTACGGCGCGGCCCGCGCCCACACGCCCCAGTTGGATGAGATCGCGGCAGCGGGAGTTCGCTTTTCGGTGGCCCTCTCGCCCGCACCCCTCACCCTACCGGCTCACGTGTCGTTGATGACCGCTCTGGACCCTCCAGCCCACGGGGTTCGCCACAATTCGATCCACCGGTTGAATGAAACGATCCCCGTCCTGGCCGAACGGATGCGCGACGCGGGTTTCGCCACAGCGGCTTTCGTGGGTGCCGTCGTTCTGGACCCTCGCTTCGGCCTGGCACGGGGCTTCGAACACTATGACGATCGAATGGATGGCCGCGCCTCCGGCCTCGTCGGTTACGCTGAGAGACCCGCCGACCGTGTGATCGACGCCGCCCTGGCATGGATGGATCGGGCACCCCCTCGCTTTTTCATGTGGGTTCACCTGTACGACCCCCACGCTTCCTATGACCCACCGCCGGGGTTCGCGAGCGCGTTCGCAAACCGTCTCTACGACGGCGAAATTGCGTTCGCCGACGCGGAACTGGGTCGCCTGCTGGCTGGAGTCCGCCGGCGTTGGGGCACGTCGGGTCTGCTGGTGATCGCGACCAGCGATCACGGCGAAAGTCTTGGCGAGCACGCGGAGCCCACCCACTCCTATTCCATTTACGACGCGACTCAGCGGATCCCGCTTGTGATGAGTGGCCCGGGACTGGCTGCTGGGCGAGTGGTCGAGGCTCCGGTTCGCCTGATCGACGTGGCCCCCACGCTGCTGGGGCTCGTGGGCGCCGAGCCTCTGGCCGGTGCGTCGGGGAAAGACCTGCGACCGGTCATCGCGGGATCCGAGGGGGAAGAACGAATCGCCTACCTGGAGACTCTTGCCACCCAGATCGATTTTGGGTGGAGCCCGCTCCTCGGTTTGAGAACCGGACGCTACAAGTTCATCCGCGCCCCGCGGCCGGAACTCTACGATCTCGTGGCCGACCCCGGAGAGACGATCAACCTCGCCGCGGACGAGCCCGACCGGATCGCGGCCTTCGAGCTCGCACTGAGCTCGCGATTGCTGGGAGCGCGGCCGCCCGCGGCCGCCGTGGAACTCTCTGAGTCGGACCGGAATCGCCTCCGGAGCCTGGGGTACGTGGCCCGGGATTCCGGCATCGAGGCGGCCGAACTCGGGAAGGTCGGGGGACCGGATCCGAAGGATTCGATGGGTTTGCTCGCCTCGGTCCGTTCGGCCGAAACCCTTCTCGGCGAGGGTCGGGCCGCCGAGGCGCTGGCGGAACTCGATGCCCTGGACGATCCGGCTCGGGAAGGTCCGGCAGGTCCAGGGATGGCCGTCGACGCCTTGCGAGCCGTCGCGGCTCTCGCCCTCGGGCGCAACGCCGCCGCCGCGCGATTTGCGCGGGTCGTTCTCTCGCAAGAACCGCGACGCTCCGATCTCTGGATCCTTCTGGGGAGAGCCCTCGAAGCGGAGCAAGAACTTTCCGAGGCTCAGTTGGCTTTCGAGAAGGCGGTTCAAATCGATGCCTCGGCCTCGGGCGCGTGGACGGGGATCGGGCGAGTGCTCGAGGGGCAGGGACGTCCAGCGGCGGCAGAGACCGTCTACGAGCGCGCGCGCGCCACGAACCTGCGACAAGCCGAGCCCGTATGGCGACTCGCGGCGCTGCGCATGGGCCAGGGTCGCCGCGGGGAGGCCTTGGCTCTGATCGCCTCCGTTCCACCGGCGGCCGTCAGCGGGCCGGCGCCGGCGCTACGGCTGGCCCGGGCGGAGTTACAGGGGGGCTACGTTGAAGCGGCAAGCGTTCGGCTGTCCGAAGCCCGCGAAGCGCATCCCGATGAGCCCCGGCTGGCGTTGGCGCTGGGCGACTGTCTGGAAATCGCGGGCGACCTCGAGTCGGCCCTGGTGGAGCGGGAGGAGGCGCTGGTTCTGGCCCCGGATTCACCCCTCGTCGAAAACGCGGTCGCGTGGAACCTCGCCCAGTTGGGGCGTGATCTCGACCGGGCTCTGGCTCTTTCCGAACACGCGACCGAGGTGAGCGGCGGCGAACCCCATCTGCAAGACACGCTGGCTACCGTACTCATGGCTCGAGGCGACGCTTCCCGCGTTCTCGCCGTCGCGGGGACGGCGCTCGAAGTCGCCTCGCCGGACCTGACCGGGCATCTCCACTACCTCCGCGCCGAGGCCCTTGCCCGACTGGACCGACCGGCAGCCGCACGCCGGGCAATCGTTCGGGCGCTCGCCGCCGAAGGGGACGAGAAGGAGCCGTGGCGCCAGTCGGCCCAAAGCCTGCGTGATCGACTGGGCCCGTAGCCCTTCTGGTGTTGCGCAAAGATGCATCGCGAAGACGGTACTGGGGTATGGTGGAGGGCGCGGGCCCACCCCGCTGGACAGAGGATCGCTCCCATGTTGAGACTGCGGCTGCTGCGCGTGTTTGCACCTTGGGCACTCCTGCTCGCGGCGGGATCGGCTCCGGCCTCGACCTTGGACTGGAACGGCACGTTCTCCCTCGAATT
>JAZFUU010000061.1:0-9419 GCA_036447375.1 Myxococcota bacterium | reverse complement strand
TCGCGGTACGAAGCCGGCGCGACGCCAAGTCGAACCCGGAGGCACAGCTCAAGGGCGACTTCGAGGTCGAGAAGTTGCTCGCGGAGCCGTACCTGGTATCTCCGCTCCGGAAGCACGACTGCCCCCCGATCTCGGACGGTGCGGTGGCGATCGTCATCGCCGCCGACCCCGTGGCGCGGCGAGTTCACCGGAACCCCGCCTGGATTCGCGCGATCGACCATCGCATGGAGCCCCATCAGCCGGGCATCCGAAATCTCACCCGCGCTCCCTCGGTCACCCTGGCCGCCCAGAAGACCCATGCGGATCCCGCGCGTCTCGACGTCGCCGAGCTTCACGCGCCGTTTACCCACCAGGAATTGATCCTGCGACGAGCCCTCGAGCTCGGCGACGGGGTCCGGATCAATCCTTCGGGTGGGGCCCTGGCTGCGAACCCCATGATGGCGGCCGGCCTGGCGCGCATCGGAGAAGCGTCGCGCCAGATCTGGTCGGGCAATGCGCGGCGCGCCCTGGCGCACGCAACCCAGGGGCATTGCCTGCAGCAGAATCTCGTCTGCATCCTGGAGGGAAAGTGATGGCGGAGCGATGTGCAGTGATCGGCGTCGGTCAGACCCGGCACGAGACCAAGCGCATCGATGTCTCTCAGGTCGGGCTCGTGCGCGAGGCGGCGCTGCGTGCGTTGGAGGACGCGGAGCTCACCTGGAAGGACATCGACGCCATCGTCATCGGCAAGGCTCCGGACCTGTTCGAGGGCGTGATGATGCCAGAACTCTTCCTGGCCGAGGCCCTCGGCGGCACCGGAAAGCCCATGCTGCGGGTTCACACCGCAGGCAGCGTCGGCGGCTCCACCGCCATCGTGGCGGCCAGTCTGGTGGAAGCCGGGGTGCACCAGCGCGTACTCACCGTTGCCTACGAGAAACAATCCGAGAGCAACGCCATGTGGGCGCTGTCGATTCGGATGCCCTTCCAGCAGGCGCTGGTCGCCGGGGCCGGCGGATTCTTCGCGCCCCTCATCCGGTCGTACATGCGACGCTCGGGCGCACCGGAGGACACAGGGATTCGCGTCGCGCTCAAGGATCGAATCAACGCGCTGAAGAATCCCTACGCGCACCTCAAGTTTCCGGAGATCGACTTCGACCAGATCGCCGATTCGCCGATGCTGTGGGATCCGATTCGGTATCTCGAAACCTGCCCGTCCTCGGACGGCGCGTGTGCTCTCGTGATCGCCGATGAGTCCGTTGCCAAGCGCGCCGCCCGGCCTGCCTGGGTCCACGCAACTTCGATGCGAACCGAGCCCACTCAGTTTGCGGGCCGCGACCAGGTCAATCCCCAGGCCGGCAAGGATTGCGCCGCGGATCTCTACGCGAAGGCGGGCATCTCGGATCCGCGCCGAGAGATCGACTGCGCTGAGATCTATGTTCCCTTCAGCTGGTTCGAGCCCATGTGGATGGAGAATCTGGGCTTCGCACCCGAGGGAGAGGGTTGGCGCATGACCTACGACGGCGTCACCGCTCTGGACGGCGATCTGCCTGTCAACATGTCCGGGGGGGTTCTCTCCTCCAACCCCATCGGCGCCTCGGGCATGCTTCGCTTCGCCGAGGCCGCGAACCAGGTGCGGGGAATGGCTGGGGAGCACCAGGTCGACGGCGCCCGCAAGGCCCTCGGTCACGCCTACGGGGGCGGCTCCCAGTATTTTTCCATGTGGATCGTCGGCGACGAGCCGCGCTAGAAATAGAACACGATCCTATTCGCCGGTGAAGTTCGGCTTTCGCTTCTCGGTGAACGCCCGCGGCCCTTCGGCCGCATCCTTCGTCGCGAAGATGGGCTGACCGATCTCGAGTTCCCGCTTGAGACCGTCGATCTCCGACAGACCCTCGGTCTCGCGCAGCGACTTGAGCACGGCCTGCACCGCGAGAGGTCCGTTCTCGGAAATCAGGCATGCGATTTCCTTGGCCTTGGCAAGGGCCTGGCCCTCGGGCACCACGTGACCGATCAGGCCGATATCCTTGGCCTCGCGCGCCGAGATGAAGCGGCCCGTCAGAAGCAGGTCCGCCGCAACCGTGTAGGGAATCTGGCGGCGCAGGCGCACGGTCGAACCCCCGAGCGGGAAGAGGCCGCGTCGCACCTCGGCGATTCCAAAAGTTGCTGTCTCCGCCGCCACCCGGATCTCCATCGCCTGCAGGATCTCGGTCCCCCCGGCAATCGCGTAGCCCTCGACTGCGGCGATCAACGGCTTCGTCGGGCGATAGTGTCGAAGCAGCGCGCGCCACGCGAGATCGGCGTCGGACTTGACCCGGTCCGCCCATTCAGCGGACCCGCTTCCCATCTCGGCCATCGCCTTGAGATCGGCTCCGGAAGAAAAGTTTCCGTCGGCGCCGGTCACGATACCCACGCGCAGATCGGGGTCTTCACTGAGCTCGACCCAGGCATCGCTCATGCGAACCAACATTTCCGGACCGAACGCGTTGCGGCGATGGGGCCGGTTCATGGTCAGGACAAGGATCGAGCCATCGCGTTCGACGATCAGTTCGGGATTTGCGTCGCTCAAGGAAGCTCCCCGCTGCCCGCGCCGTTGCAGCTGTCAGTGAAACGTGTTCTACTTGGCGCCACTATAGCATCGCGCTGTTGGGCTTTGGCAAAGCGGTGCGACTGGCCCGCGAGGAGCCCCCGTGTCTCACCTCGGATTCTGGAACTTCGCCCAGAAAGATCCCGCCGCCCTCGCCTTCGTCGACCCCAACGGGCGGGAGTGGAGTCGTCAGGAGATGCTCTCCGCCTGCAATCGCATCGTTCACGGACTGCGCGCCCTCGGGCTGAAGAAGGGCGACTGCGTGGCGGCGGTACTCCCGAATGGCGCCGAGATGATTCAGCTCTACCTGGCCGTCGCCCAGGCCGGCTGGTATCTGACACCCATCAACCACCACCTCACGGCACCCGAGATCGCCTACATCGTCGCGGATTGCGAGGCCAAGGCATTCATCGGCCACGAACGTTTCGGCGACGCTTGCAGTGGAGCCGCGAAGGAGTTCGTGCTTCCCGACGAGGCGCGCTTCGCCGGAGGCCACCTGCCCGGGTTTCGTCCCTTCTCGGAGCTCGAGTCCGGCCAGCCCGACTCGATGCCCGAAGATCGAGCCGCCGGACAGGTGATGAACTACACCTCGGGAACCACGGGAAAGCCCAAGGGCGTCCGTCGCGCCCTCGCTCCCCTGGATCCCGACACGGTAGCGACGCTGATGACCGGATTCCTCGGCCTCTTCGGGATCCAGCCCGAGGACCAGAACGTCCACATCTGCGGATCGCCTCTCTACCACACGGCCGTTCTTGTATTCGCGTCGAGTTCACTCCACATGGGCCATCCCATGGTCCTCATGGACAAGTGGACTCCCCAGGACATGCTCGAGCGCATCGAGAAGTACCGAGCGACCACCAGCCACATGGTCCCGACGCAATTCCACCGGTTGCTCGCCCTGCCCGAGGAGGTTCGAGCGCGATACGACGTGTCGTCGTGTCGCACCATGGTGCACGCGGCGGCCCCGTGTCCGGTCGAAACCAAGCTCCGGATGCTCGAGTGGTGGGGCGACTCGATCTGGGAGTACTACGCCGCCACCGAGGGAGGCGGCACTGTCATCGGTCCCGAAGAGTGGAAGAAGTTTCCCGGCACCGTCGGCAAGCCGTGGACCGGGTCCGAAATCCGGATCCTCGACGATGACGGGAAGGACTGCCCGACCGACGGAACCGGGAACGTCTATATCAAACTCGGCGCTGCGGACTTCGAATACAAGGGCGACAAGAAAAAGACCGATGAAAACCGTCGCGAGGGCTTCTTCACCGTTGGCGACATCGGCTACCTCAACGAAGAGGGTTACCTCTTTCTCTGTGACCGAAAGTCCGACATGATCATCTCGGGGGGCGTCAACATCTATCCCGCCGAGATCGAGAACGTTCTGCTCACGCACCCAAAAATCGCTGACGCCGCCGTCTTCGGAATTCCCCACGAGGATTGGGGCGAAGAAGTAAAAGCGGTGATCGAGCCCGCGGGCGACGCCGACTCCGGCGAAGCCCTGGCGGTCGAGATTCTGGACTTCTGCCGCGACAAGCTCGCCAAGTACAAGACCCCGCGCTCGATCGACTTCACGAACGACATGCCCCGCGACCCCAACGGCAAGCTGTACAAGCGAAAGCTGCGCGATCCCTATTGGGAGGGTCGGGAGCGCTCGATATAAAATGAACTTCGGGTTCAGCGACGAACAGGAGGCGTTCCGCGAGGCGCTGCGGCGCTTTCTGGAGGCGAGATCGCCCACCGCGGAGGTCTTCCGCCTGACCGAAACTCCCGAGGGCTTCGATCCCGCTGTCTGGAAGCAGATGGCGGCCGAGCTCGGTCTCCAGGGCGTTCACATCCCCGAGACCTACGGTGGCCAGGGCTTTGGTTTTCTCGAGCTCGGCATCGTTCTCGAAGAAGCGGGCCGCGCCCTGCTGTGCTCACCCTACTTTTCATCGGTGTGCCTGGGGGCCAACGCCATTCTCAATGCGGGCTCCGAAAAACAGAAGGCCGCGCACCTCCCGGGAATCGCGAGCGGAGAGACCGTGGCCACCCTGGCGCTGCTCGACGAAGGCGGGAGTTGGAGCCCTGCATCGGTGAGCCTCGAGCTCCGCCGCGACGGCGACGACTGCGTCCTTGACGGCGTCAAGCGGCTGGTGACCGACGGCGCGCTCGCGGACCTCGTCGTAGTCGTGGCGCGTCTCCCTGGAACCCGCGGAGAAGAGGGACTGTCGCTGATCGCCGTCGCAGGCGACGACCCCGGTCTGGAAGCCGTTCCCGTCGATCCGCTCGACCCGACCCGACGAATCGCGGATCTCCGCTTCGAAGGCGTGCGCGGAGAATTGCTCGGCGAACCCGGGGGGGCGGCCGCGGCCGTGGAACGAACCCTGGACCAGGCCAGCGTCTGCCTCGCCGCCGAGAGTGTGGGCGGGACGCAGCGTTGCTTGGACGCGTCGGTGGAGTACGCGCGTACCCGAGTGCAATTCGCGCGCCCGATCGGATCCTTTCAGGCCATCAAGCACCGATGCGCCGAGGTTCTCCTCGAGGTCCAAAGCGCCAAGTCCGCCGCCTACTTCGCGAACTGGACCGCCGCGGAGAACAACGATGAGCTTCCCCTGGCCGCGAGCGTCGCGCGATCTTTCTGCGGCGATGCCTATGTGCGAGCGGCCTCAGAGAACGTCCAGATCCACGGAGGCGTCGGATTCACCTGGGAAGCCGAACCCCAGCTTCACTACAAACGCGCCCGCTGGAATCGAACTCTATTTGGCGGCAGCGCATTCCACCGCGAGCGAATCGCCCGACTCAAGGGATTCTAACCCGCTTACCGGCTAGCTCCTGGGAATCTGATCGAAGGGGACGTCGCGGTCCGATTGCGGGTCGCGAGGCAACCCCAGTACGCGTTCGGCCGCGACGTTCTTTTGGATCTCGTCGGTTCCACCCGCGATATGTATGGCCGGAGCCCCCAGAAAGCGATTCTGCCAGGGGCCGCGCCTTTTCAAGGCCTCGGGTCCCAGCAGATCCATTCCCAGCTCCGCCACCTTCGTGGCGATGCGCGCGATCGAGAGCTTCATGACCGAACTCTCGGCCATCGGCATCTCGCCGCGACCGAGTTTGGTGACCACCCGGGCATTCAACAGCTCGAGCGTTCGCACCCAGGTGTAGAGCCGGGCCAGTTCGTCGCGAATAGCGGGATCGAGTCGCTCGCGGTTCTCGCGGGCGTGTTCGACCAGTTCGTCGAAGGAGAACAGCCGCTCGAAGCCGCCCATGGCCATGCGTTCGTTCATCAGCGTCGTCATCGCGACCTTCCAGCCACCGCCCACCGGACCCAGGCGATTCGCGTCCGGAACGCGCACTTCGGTCAGGAACACTTCGTTGAAATGCGTCCCTCCCGCCATGTCGCGCAGAGGTCGCACGTCGACCCCCGGTGAGCCCATGTCCAGAAGGAAATAGGTGATGCCCGCGTGCTTGGGCACCGTTCCATCGGTCCGCGCCAGCAGAATACCCATGTGGGCGTGATGGCCCCCGGAGCACCAGGTCTTCTGGCCCGTCAGCACCCACGAGTCGCCATCGCGAACGGCACGCGTCGTGAGAGACGCGAGGTCCGAACCGGCGCCCGGCTCGCTGAAAAGCTGGCACCACATGGCATCGCCCCGCAGCATGGGGTCGAGAAAACGACGCTTCTGATCCGCGTCGCCGTGGCTGATGATGGTGGGACCGGCCAGGCCAATCGCGACCAGGAACAGCGAATCGCCGAGACCCTTTCGCGTCAGCTCCTGGTTCCAGATGATTTGCTCGAGGGGTCCCAGCCCCCGGCCTGCGTACTCCGCGGGCCACGTGATTGCCCCCCAGCCGTGGGCATGGAGCGTCTTCTGCCAAGCTACAGATTGATTCACGAAGGTCTCGACGTCGATTCGATCGTCGAAATAGTCGGGCATCCCCTGAGGCGCGTATCGGTCGAGAAATCCGCGCACCTCGGAGCGGAACGCCGCCTCGTGGGGCGAATCGCTGAAGTCCATTCTGGCGGTGGATCAGCTCTCGACGAGCGAGATCGCCTGTCGAGGACAGAGCCGCACGGCCTCATCGACCTTGTCGCGCAGATCCTGGGGCGGACTCTCGATCAGAACCGTGAGTGTGTCGTCTTCCTCGACGCGAAAGCACTCGGGACACACGTTCATGCAGACGGCGTTGGATTCGCAGAGGTCGTAGTC
This sequence comes from Myxococcota bacterium, assembly GCA_036447375.1. Lineage (GTDB taxonomy): Bacteria > Myxococcota_A > UBA9160 > UBA9160 > SMWR01 > JACZXC01. Next base: position 2,678 of record JAZFUU010000061.1, on the reverse strand, counting down.
GATCACGATCTTCATGACAGAATCCTCCGTTTTCCGGTTCACAAAAGCTCGAGAAATCGCATTAGAACACGTCGCATCCTGCCGGGCAAGGGATCCGCTGGACAGCTGAGCCTGCCGAGGCCATACTGGGGCCACTAGAACACGTTCCACCTGCGGCCCGCGCGAAGAGATTGACACTTGCTTGACTCGCGGGGTGTCGCTCAGCATCCCCGGAACCGAGGCGCCCATGCATCTCGATCTCACTCCCGAACAACACGCCTTTCGCGACGAGCTGCGCGAATACTTCGCCAAGTTGATCACGCCCGAACTCCTGGAAGAAATGCGCGGGAGCGAGGGCGGCACCCCCGGATACCACAAGGCCCTGCGCCAGATGGGCAAGGACGGTCTCCTCGGCATCGGCTGGCCCACCGAGTACGGAGGCCAGGACCGCGGCCCCATCGATCACTTCATTTTCACCGACGAGGTCCAGCGAAGCGGGTTTCCCCTGCCCTTCCTGACCCTCAATACCGTCGGCCCGACACTCATGCGTTACGGAACCGACGAGCAGAAGCAGGCGTTCCTTCCGCGAATTCTGCGTGGCGAGCTTCACTTCGCAATCGGCTACTCCGAAGCCGAGGCCGGAACCGACCTGGCCTCCCTCAAGACCAAGGCCGAGAAACTCGGCGACGAATGGGTCATCAACGGCGCAAAGATGTGGACCAGTCTGGCCGACTACGCCGACTACATCTGGCTGGCCGCCAGGACGGACCCGGACGTCAAGAAACACCGCGGCATCTCGATGTTTCTGGTCCCGACGTCTGCACCCGGTTACAAGATCACGCCCATCACCACCATCGGGGGAGTTCGGACCAACGCCACGTACTACGAAGACGTGCGGGTGCCGGCCGCGAACCTGATCGGCGGTGAAAACAACGGCTGGTCCCTCATTACAGGACAGCTCAACCACGAGCGTGTATCCCTCGTGACGGTGGGGCCCCTCCGTCGCCTGCTCGACGAGGCACGGAGCTGGTCCCAGGAGACCAAGCTCGCCGACGGCCGTCGGGTGATCGACCAGCCCTGGGTGCAGTCGAACCTGGCGCGGACCCACGCCAAACTCGAAGCGCTTCGGCTGATGACCTGGAAGCAAGCGTGGGCAGCCCAGCATAGCCAGCTCCAGCCTGCCGATGCCTCCACTCTGAAAGTGTATGGCAGCGAGTTCTATGTGGAGGCCTACCGTGCCCTACTCGAGATCTTCGGGAGCCTGGGCACGTTGCAGGCCGACTCCCCCGGATCGGTGCTGCGCGGCAAGGTGGAATCGATGTATCGCAACACGCTGATCCTGACGTTCGGCGGCGGAACCAACGAGGTGCAGCGCGACATCATCGCGATGGCAGCTCTCGGCATGCCGCACTACAAGAACTGAGCGGACTCAGACTCACGGAGTAGCCATGGATTTCTCCCTGACCGAGGAGCAGACCGAGGTTCAGAATCTCGCCCGGAAGATCCTCGAGGACCTGTCCACCCACGACCGACTCAATCAGATTGAATCCAGCGACGAGGGCATCGATCGCGAACTTTGGGCAGAACTGGCCCGATCCAATCTGCTCGGCGTCTGCCTGCCCGAATCCTTTGGCGGTAGCAACCTGGGATTCTTCACCCTGTGTGTGCTGTTGGAAGAGGTCGGCCGCGTCGTGGCGGCGATCCCGGCGATTCCGACTCTCGTTCTGGGCGCGCTGCCGGTCTCTCGCTTTGGCAGCGAAGAACAGAAGCGACGCCTGCTTGCCGGCGTGGCCCAGGGAGAGACGCTCCTCACGGGAGCGTTGCACGAGGCGGGCAGCGAGGAGCCGGCCCGGCCCACGACGACAGCGGCGCGGGACGGCGATCGCTGGCGACTGGACGGAGTCAAGATCTGTGTTCCGGCGGCTCACGTCGCCGATCGCATCCTCGTACCGGCGAGCAGCGACGACGGCGGCGTGGCCTTGTTTCTGCTCGACCCGACGACCGAGGGCGTGCGCCTGACTCCTCAGCAGACCACGAATCGCGAACGGCACTCGCAACTCGAACTCTCCGGAGCCAGCGTCGCGGAGACGGACGTCCTGGTGGGACCCGAGCAGGGAGCCGAAGCCGTCGCGTGGCTGACAAACCGAGCCACCGTCGCCCACTGCGCCCTCCAGCTCGGCGTCTCCGACAAGGCGCTCCACATGACCGCCGATTATTCCAAGACGCGCGAGCAATTCGACCGCCCCATCGGGAGTTTCCAGGCCGTTCACACCCGTGCGGCCGACGCCTTCATCGATGTGGAAGCGATGCGCCTCACGACCTGGCTGGCGGCCTGGCGACTGGGCGAAGAATTGCCGGCCACCGAAGAAGTCGCGGTGGCCAAGTACTGGGCGGCCGAAGGCGGCCAGTTCGTCGGCTACGCCGCCCAGCACCTGCACGGTGGGATCGGAATCGACGTCGACTATCCGCTCCACCGTTACTACCTGTGGGCAAAGCAGAACGAGCTGGTCTTCGGCTCGGCTGCCGTCCAGATCGCCCGTCTCGGCGCGCAGATGGCCGAGGCCCCGATCGGCCGCGACTAAAACCTACAGCCGCCCATAGGCGTCGAGCACCACCAGCGCGTCGAGCGTCCACTTTCCTCGCCACTCGGCCCGAGCCGCCTCACCTGGCGGCTCCCAGCTCAAGGGCCACCCGCCATC
>JAZFUU010000060.1:0-7813 GCA_036447375.1 Myxococcota bacterium | reverse complement strand
CGTTGTTGTGGGTCGACGGCGAGCCGATCCCGGTCCCGCGCACCAAAGACGGCGAGCCTGTGTGTGAGCACTACGTGGAGTGGCTGGGCCAGCAGCGTCTTGCCGGAGCCCGTGGGACCGATCATCACGATGTTCGCCTTTTGCAGCTCGACATCACCCACAACGGTCTGACTCTCGATCCGGCGATAGTGGTTGTGCACGGCAACGGCGAGGATGCGCTTCGCCCGCTCCTGGCCGATCACGTAGTCGTCGAGCGCGGACTTGATCTCCTGGGGCTTGGGAATCTTGGAGACCGTCGGCGCGGTCTCGTCCTGCCCGTATTCCTCGGCGATGATGTCGTTGCAGAGCTCGATGCACTCGTCGCAGATATAGACGGTGGGGCCCGCGATCAGCTTCTTGACCTCGCGCTGGCTCTTGCCACAGAAAGAGCAGGCGAGATTCGCATCGTCATCTCGTTTTTTCATCGCTTGCCTCCTCCTCCGTCCGTACCGTTGCCGCCCGTGCCGTTGCCGCGACCGGGAATCTCGCGCTGGGTGACCACCCGGTCAATCAGCCCGTATTCCGTGGCCTCCTCGCCCGTAAGATGGTAGTCCCGGTCGGTGTCCTTCGCGATCTGCTCCATCGAGCGCCCCGTGTGTTGGGCGAGAATCCGGTTCATGCGATCGCGGGTTTTCAGGATTTCCCGCGCGTGGATATCGATATCCGATGCCTGTCCGGACACGCCGCCCATGGGCTGGTGAATCAAGATCTGGGAGTTGGGGAGCGCCATGCGCTTGCCCGGGGCTCCGGCAGCCAGCAGAAACGCCCCCATGGACGCGGCCTGACCCAGGCAGATCGTCGAGATGTCGGTGCGCACGTATTGCATGGTGTCGTAGACGGCGAGACCGGAGGTCACCGCACCTCCGGGTGAGTTGATGTAGAGGAAAACGTCCTTGTCGGGGTCCTCCGCTTCCAGGAAGAGAAGCTGGGCGATCAGCAGATTCGCGACGTCGTCGTCGATCGGGCTCCCGAGAAAAACGATCCGGTCCCGCAGGAGGCGCGAGTAGATGTCGAAGGCGCGCTCGCCCCCCCGCTGGTTCTGTTCGATCACGTACGGAATCAGAGGCATCGAGGACTCCCGCGTCCGCGATTTGGGCGGACACTCCAGGAACAAGGGTAACGGACCTCGCCCATCGGTCACTTTCTCGAATCTTGCCTGCGCGTGAATCCCCCCACGATCGGACTCGCACGGTGCCTTCGACAACGGGGGGGAGGTCGGACACCGATTCGTCCCCGGCCATCCGAGGACTCGAGGGCGGCACGTGCGCACCGGGCGCACTTTCCATGAAATCCGCCGCCTGTCCGGTTTCCCCATCCCTTTTCCCGGTCACTTCCGGGGTCAGGGACCTCACTGGAATGCAGGTATCGCTCTAACTATCCGTTATTTCTTCGATTTTAGCCTCAGCGACCAGAAAATCAAGCGCCCTCTCATCCATCAACTGGCCGCGCATGGCTCGCTCGAGGTCTTCGTCGCCGACGCTGCGCCGCAGGGTGGCCGCATCGGTGCCCTGCCCGGCCGCCACCTGCTCGATCCGCGCTTCGACGGCCTTGTCGTCGACTTCCAGAGCCTCGGCCTGGGCGACGGCGTCCAGCAGCAGGCGCTCGCGCACCTCGCGCTCGGCCCGCTCCCGCCACTCTTCCTTCCAGCGCTCGAGCTGCGACTCGAGACCGGCCTCGGGCATCGAATTCTCCAGCCGGCGCCGCGCGGCTCCGAGCTGGCGCTCGAGCTCCTGCGCCACCAGTCCGGGCGGCACCTCGAAGGGGGTGCGTTCGATGAGCGCGTCCACCAGGCTGCTCCGAAGCCCGGTATTGGCCTGGTCGAGAAGCGCCGTCGTCAGATCGCTGCGGATCCGATCCCGAAGATCTTCCAGGGTTTCGAAGTCGCCCAGATCCTTCGCAAACTCGTCGTCCAGATCGGGCACGTGGCGGCGCTTGATGTCGCCGACATGGACGCTGAAGACGCCCTGTTTCCCGGCCACCGCAGGGCTGCCATAGTCATCGGGAAACTGGATCTGCACCTCCCGGTCGTCTCCGGCACGCGCGCCGATCAGCTGCTCTTCGAAGCCCGGCAGAAATCGCTCCGAGCCGACATCGAGCTCCACCCCGCGGCCGCTTCCGCCCTCGAAGGGCTTTCCGTCGATGCGGCCCACGAAGTCGATACTGAGCACGTGACCCCGATCGACCGTGCAGCCCTCCGGCTCCTCCAGAAGCGGTGCGTTGCGCTGGCGCAGGCTCTCGAGTTCGCGGTCGACGTCGGAATCCTGGACGTCCACCTTGCGCCGCTGCCCCGAGAGTCCGCGGATTTCGGGGAGCACCACTTCCGGCCGGACCTCGAGCCGCGCGGTGTACTGAAACGTCTCATTCTCGCGAAGTCGCGAGGCTTCGATCGCGGGCTCGGTCACCGGCCGCAAACCCGACTGCTCCACCGCATCCGGAAGCGTCTGCGCCACCAGGGTCTGTTCCACCTGCTCGGTCACGCTGGCTCCGTAGAGCTTCTCGAGCACCGACCGCGGGGTCTTGCCCGGCCGGAACCCACGTACCCGCACCTGCTTGGCCAGGTCGCGGTAGCTGCGCGCGAAGGCCCGCTTCACCAGCGAGGCGTCGACCTCGACCTCCAGCGAACGGACCACAGAGCTTTCCTCCCGGGTTTGAACCCGGATCGGACTCGGACTCGAATTGGAACCGGACGGGGTGGTCATGGTTTTTTCTCTTCGCGAAATCCGGTGCATGGGAGGGAGGGTGCCGGGGACAGGACTCGAACCTGCACGCCCTTTCGGACTGTGGCTCCTAAGGCCACCGCGTCTACCCGTTCCGCCACCCCGGCTCGCCCGCGAACGTATGCGGGACGCCGGATGCCCGCAACCGCAGCCAAGGGCGGAGAAGCTGCTACTTAGCAGGCCTGGGGGTCACACCCGCATCGAAAGGCGCCCCGTCCATGAGAAGAACCGACCGGATCGCGCGCTGGGTGGTCGGCCACGCGCCCGCCATGGCCGCGGCCCTCGGCGCCGCGACCCTCTTCTTCCTCTACCCACTCGTCAATGCCGGGCTGTCGGCGATGGGGCGACCGCTGCCGGGCCCGCGGGTTCGCATCGAGAGCAGCGCCCGGAACCTGTTCCCCGAGCACCCGTTCATCCACGCCCAGGACAAGTTCGAGGGCTTCTTCGGCAACGCATCGCCCGTGATCCTGGTGCTGACCGTCGAAGACGGCACGATCTTCAACCCCGAGACCCTGGGGAAGCTCAAGCGCCTCACCGCCGCCCTCGACGGCCGGGGCTTCGACAGCCAGACCCGGGAGCGCGAAGCCCGGCGCGACGAACTCGAGAACGAGAACGACGGCCTCGAGAACATCGACGCGATCCGCGCGGAGCTCGATCTCGCCTTTCCCCCCTACCCCGTCAACCACGACCAGACCCGGTCGCTGGTCCACCTCACCACCCAGCTCGTGGAGCGGGATGCCGAGGGCGGCACGCAATTCGAGACCCTGGTCGAGGAGATCCCGACGACCGCCGCCGAGGCCGAGGCCCTGCACCGGCGTACGCTCGAGAAGGCGCCGGAGATCTTCGGCCAGCTGGTGAGCGTGGACCGCAAGGCCGCGCTGGTCAGCGTGCAGTTCGTCACCGACCGCCTTTCGAACACCCGGATCTACCGGGCGGTCTTCGATCACATTCAGGCGGCGGTGGAACGCGAACGGGATGCCAACAACCAGATCCACGTCGTTGGCGCGCCGATCGTCGTGGGCTGGGTGCTGCAGCACTCCTGGGAAATGATCGCCTCGATCGTGGGTGCGGCCGTGGTGATCTTCGTCCTGCTCTGGGCGTACTTTCGCCGCGCCCACGGCGTGTTCATTCCCATGGTCGCCGCGACGGTCACTGTGATCTGGGGAACCGGCTTCACGGGCTGGATGGAGATCGCCTTCGATCCGCTGGTACTGGTGATTCCCATGATCATCACCGCGCGCGCCGTGTCGCACACGGTGCAGATGGCGGAGCGCTTCTTCGAGGACTACGAGCGGATGCGCGCCATCTACGACGACCCCGAGGAGGCAAAGCGAGAAGCGGCGATCGTCGCCATGGCCGAGCTGATCGTTCCGGGGACCCTCGGAATCATCACCGATGTCGCGGGACTGCTGGTCATTCTCGTCACCACGATTCCGCAGATGCGCGACCTCGGGATCTTCGGAGCCTTCTGGGTTGCGGCGATCGTTTTCACCGTGGAGCTGCTCCACCCGGTGTTGATCAGCCTGCTTCCGGCTCCCCGGGAGGCGAGACACCACACGCCCCAATTCGTTTCCCGGCTCACGGAGATGATCGGCAACGCCGCAACTCACGCGACCGGGCGCTGGGTGATCGCGTCGGCGACGCTGGTGATCTTTGCCGTCGCCACCTACGTGGCGCTGTTCCACTCCGTGATCGGCGAGTCGCGCCCGGGAACTTCCCTCTTCTGGCCCGACCACCCGGTCAACGTCGCCGTCGGCGAGATCGGCGACCGCTTCGGGGGTGCGGACACTCTGGTCGTCTACGCCGACAGCGACCGGAACCACGGTGTCGAGGACGCCGACCTGCTCCAGACCCTGGAGGGGCTCGACCGGGTGCTGCGCGCGGAAGCCGGCGCCACGCGCTCGCTGTCGCTCATCAACCTCGTCAAGGTCGTGAGCCAGACTCTCAACAATGGCGACCCTCGCTTCTCGCTGATCCCAGCCGGCACCCTGACCCGGGTGATCATCTTCCAGGCGCGCCAGGGCAGCCCGCCCGGAACCCTGCGGCCGCTCATCACCGACGACGGACGCGCCGCGGCGCTCACCGCGTTCTTCCGCGACCACCGCGGCGAGACCATCCGCCGCGCCGTGGAGGTGGCCCGCCGTTTCATCGACACCCACCCGCTCGGTGTCGTGTCGGTACGCCTCGACCGCAACCGGGGCGATCCGGAACGGCCCTTCTACGACGCCGAGCGCGTCAAGGACCTGGCCTACTACGCATTCGGTCCCCTGCTCCCCACCCGCGAGCACAGCCTCCGCGTCGCCATTCGAGTCGACGGCGGCTACGAGACCGTCCCGGTCCGCCACGTCGAACAGGACGGGCTTCCCGAGTGGATCGATGAGTTTCACGAGGAAGCCCTGTATGCCTACGAAGACGCCCAGGCCGACGCCATCAACGGGCGCGTCTTTACCTGGCCCGACTCACTGGCCGACTGGGGGGTGACCGACGTCGACGAGTGGTGGGAGAGCGACGCGCTGTCGCTTCGGGCCGCCGCGGTGGCAGAGGACGCGCTGATCGTTCACGACCTGCGCTCGCCCGACGGCGTTCCCACCTATCAGCCCACGCAGTCGTTTACCCGCGGCGCGCAACTGGTTCTCGCGGGCGGGTTGATGGGGATGCTCGCGGCCGTCAACGACGAAGTCGAGCGCGGGCACCTGGCCAACATCTCGCTGATCTTTGTGGTGATCTTCGTGCTGCACTCGCTGACCTACCGCTCGGCGATCAGCGGAGGCATCATTCTGCTCCAGATCGCGACGGCGACTCTGCTGTCGCTGGCCTACATGGCCGTCCGGGGCATCGGACTCAACATCAACACTCTGCCGGTGCAGGCGGTCGGGGTGGGGATCGGCGTCGACTACGCGATCTACATCGTCGACCGCATCCGCCAGGAGTGCGCGCGAACCGGGGACGTCGATGCCTCGATTCGCACGGCCATCCGCACCACGGGAACCGCGGTCACCTTCACCGCGACGACGGTGTGCGGCGGGATCTTCTTCTGGGTCTTTTCCAATCTGCGCTTCCAGGCCGAGATGGCCCAGTTGCTGATCGTGCTCATGGTGATCAACATGATCGGTGCCGTGACGGTGATTCCGGCCCTCTACTCGATCCTGCGCCCCGGCGGAATCGCGCGGCGCGGGGCGGCGTCGGAGGGCTCGGCTGATCCGTCGGAGGGCTCCCGCTGATCCGTCGGAGGGCTTCGCTCGATCAGGCTCGCATGATGATCCCGCCCGCGAGTGCGAGCAGGACGTTTGCGAACGAATACGTCCCCACGTAGCCCAGGGCGGGCACCGCACTGTTTGCCTGGGTGCGGATCTGCTGGAGAGCCGCGGTGCTCGTCATCGCTCCGGTGACGGCACCGAACAGCAGCGCCGCGTTCATCTTGAACACCACACGTCCGATCCCGAATGCGATGAGCACGGGAATGGTCGTCACAGCGATGCCGGTTCCGATCAACGCGGGCCCGACCGCCTGGAAGGTCGAAACGATGCTCGAGCCGGCGCTGACGGCGACGTCCGCCATGAACAGCAGCAGCCCGAGCTCCATCATGATGTAGCGCGCCGCCGCGGGAAGCCGGCCGAACGTCGGCCGCCGCGAGTGCATCAGTCCGAACAACAGGCCCGCGAGCAGGACGCCACCGGCGGTGCCGAGGCCGACGGTCGCCGACTGGAGGGTAATCGTGAAGGTGCCGAAGAAGATCCCGAGCGCGATTCCGAACGCCAATGCCAGCAGATCGGTCTCGTGCAGCGACGCCTCCTGGTGCCCGAGCCGTTTCGCAACGTCGTCGAGATCCGTGGGGGAGCCTGTCAGCATCAAGCGATCGCCCACGTGGAGGTCGAGGTCCCCACGGCGGGGGAGTGCGATCCCAATGCGGTTCACTTCGGTGAGCCAGCAGCGGTAGGCCCGGGCGAGATCGAGCTCGTGCAGCGTCTTGCCCTCGATGTCGGAGTTCGAGATGACGATGCTGCGCGACTCCATCGAACGATCCAGCACGTCGGTATCGACGACCTCGGCGCCCAGTCTATCGGAGGCGCCCGCATGCACGCTTTGCAGCGCGACGACCGAGACGACGTCGCCCAGCTCGAGCCGGGTGTCGGGCTCCGGTGCGAACACCTCCCCGTTCCGCTTGATCAGCTGGATCTCGAACGGAATCGTCACGTCGCGGTCCCGGTAGCGGACTCGCGTAACCTCCTCGTGATCGACCCGATAGGCGCGGATGACGGGCAGCTCTCCCGGAGCGTCCTCGTCCTCGTCGAGCTGGCCGAGGCCGAGCTCCGCCGCTTCGGCGGCGAGGTCGATCCCGAGCATTTTGGGCAGAAACGCGATCATGAGCACGAGTCCGCCCATCCCGAAGACGTAGGTCAGGGCGTACGCGGACGAGATGTTCGCGAGGACGTCGTCGTGGGACATTCCGGCCGGAACGACGGCTCCCTGCGCCAGAGCATCCTGCGCGGCGACGAGTGTCGGCGTGCTGGTCAGCCCACCCGCGAGGGCACCCGCCGCCACCCCGAACTCGAAATCGAAGAATTGGCTTGCCGCGGTTGCGATCGCGAGCCCGCTCACCGCCGTCACGACCGACAGCACGGCGTAGCGCGCACCGTCCTGCTTGAAAACGCGCACCACCTCGGGCCCCGCTTGCATACCGACGCAATAGATGAACAGGATGAAGCCGAGGCTCTGCGACGAAGTGGGGATGTCGAGTCCGTGATGACCGATGAAGAGCCCAACCAGCAGGACTCCCGTCACGGCCCCGATCTCCACGCCCGCGAGGCGGATCCGGCCGAGCATCAGACCGAACCCGAGCACCAGGAAGAGCACGAGTGCGGGATTCGCCTTCAGCAGTTCGGTGGCGTTGATATCCACGGTGCCAGTCGATACGGAGGCTAGCTGCGACCTTGCGCGGGCGGAAACTTCTCGAGCATCTTGCCGATGGCGTCCCGCAGCCTCTGCTGGCGTTCCGCACGGGTCAGGCCGGCCTGGACCTCGGCCCTGCCAAACCCGAGCCACACGCGACGCCCCGA
>JAZFUU010000059.1:0-3991 GCA_036447375.1 Myxococcota bacterium | reverse complement strand
GGACACTGAAACCACGCGAACGCCCGACGGTCCGTCGGGTCGTGGAGTCGCCGTTGAGACGCTGAGGTCCTCTTCCTCTGCGTTCCCACGGCGGCGCAGAGGGAGATCCGGATGATCCGCAGAGCCGCCGCGTGTGCGGGCATGATCCTGGCCGCGCCCGCCTTCGCCGCCGACGAGGTCCGCACCTTCACGTTCCGATACGCGGTGACGCTGGCTTCCGTCGAGGCGGGCTCCGGACCGATCCACATCTGGGTGCCCCTCGCCGTCGAAAACCCCGCCCAGCGCGTCGTCGCCGAACACATCGAGGCCTCGATCCGGGGATCTGTGGAGACCGAGGACCGCTACGGAAACCGATTTTGGCACGGCCGCGTCGAACGCGGGAACGGTCAACCGCTGACCGTCGTGGTGGAGACCACCGTTGAGCGGCGCGTTCACCGCGGCGCGGCCACCGCCGGAAGCGACGGACTCGCCGGCGCCGAGGCGGACGGCATTCGCCGCTTCCTCGGTCCCAACGAAAGAGTGGTCGTAGACCACCCGATTCTGGAGCCGATCCTCGCCGAGATCCGTGCCAGAGCGGACAGCGACGACAAGGCCGCCATCGCCCGCGCCATCTACGACTGGGTGGTCGACAACGTCGAATACAAGAAGGTCGGCAGCGGCTGGGGGAATGGCGACACCTTCTGGGCCTGCAACGAGCGCTACGGGAACTGCACCGATTTCCATGCGCTCTTCATCTCGCTGGCACGCAGCGAGAATATTCCGGCGCGGTTCGAGATCGGATTCTCGGTTCCCGAGGAGCGCGAGGCCGGCGAGATCGCTGGCTACCACTGCTGGGTGGAGTTCTACCTGCCCGAGACCGGCTGGTTCCCGATCGACGCCTCCGAGGCCTTCCGGCAGCCGGAAAAGCGGGAGCTCTTCTACGGGACCCACCCCGCCGACCGCATCCATTTCTCGACGGGCCGTGACCTGAAGCTCGGCCCCGACCATCACGACCGCGCACTCAACTACTTCGTCTACCCCCATGTCGAGGTCGACGGCCGCACCTGGCAGGGCCCCGTCGAGCAGCGCTTCTCCTACCGGGAGGATTGAGCCAGAGGAGTTCCCGGCTCGAGCGGTGGGGCGCATACAGGGGACGCGCCGCCGTGCCGATTACCCCCGAGCTGACGAAAGCGCCCGGCACGTCGGAATTTCACGAATCCGCTTGACCGGGGCACCGCGGCCACCTGAGAATCCCGTCACGATCCATCGGATGGGAGATCACCATGGATATCGAGATCGGAGGCAGCGCGCGCGGCCCGATGGCAGGGCTTCGGGTCGTCGATTTCTCATCGGTCGTATCGGGCCCCCTGTGTGCCCAGATCCTCGGCGACCTCGGCGCCGACGTGATCAAGTGCGAGGCTCTGAGGGGCGACTCCTCGCGCATGATGGGGTTTCCCATCCGCGGCGGCCTGAGCACGCTGTTCACCCAGTTCAACCGAAACAAACGATCGCTCTCGGTCGACCTCAAGCTGCCGCAGGGGGTCGAGGTGGCGCGTCGCCTGGCCCAAACCGCCGACGTCGTACTGGAAAACTATCGGCCCGGCGTGGCCGACCGACTGGGCATCGGATACGACGCGCTCTCGCGCGAGAACGTGGGCCTCGTGTACGTGTCCATCAACGGCTTCGGATCCACCGGACCCTACGCCGACCTACCGGCCTATGACACCGTGATCCAGGGACTCAGCGGATTCATGCAGGTGCAGGGCGACGAGCAGGATCCGAAGCTGGTGCGCGGAATCGCCGCCGACAAAACCACCGGCATCACCACGGCCTACGCGGTCCTGGCCGCCCTTCTGGGCCGCGAACGAAACGGAGGCCGAGGCCAACGGGTCGAAGTGCCCATGCTCGACGCCTACGCCGCCTTCGCGCTGCCCGACGTCCTGGGCCCCGAAGTCTTCCTCCCCGTCGAAAAGGCTCCGCCCGGCATGCCGACCTCCGCCGACATCCATCGCACCTGGAAGACCGCCGACGGCCACGTGGTGATGATGATCATCGAGGACGACCAGTTCCGTGGGATCTGTCGCGCGGTGGGCCGCGATGACCTGATGGATGACCCACGCTGTGTGAATCTGCTGACACGCATCGCCAATGCCAAGGATCTGTTCGCGATCCTCGAAGGCGAGATCGAAAAATGGCCGACGGCCGAACTTCTCGAACGAGCGCGCCGCTTCGGAGCGCCTGTGGCCCCGGTGAACGGAATCCGGGAGTTCATGGAAGACCCTCAGGTGAAGGCCAACCGCACGATCTTCGAAGTCGAGGACGAGCAAGCCGGCCGCATGCGACTGCTTCGCAACCCGGTGCGCTTTCGGGACACCCCCACCAATCTCCGACGCCTGCCCCCGCGTCTGGGACAGCACACCGACGAGGTGTTGGGCGAGGCCGGCTACAACGACGATGAAATTCGGGCCCTGCGCGCCGAGAACGCCGTCGCCTGAGCCCCTACGACCGCACGGGTTCGGGACCCGCTACCCGTTGAGCTGGCGACAGGTCTCCCCCAGACATTCGAGGGTCGAGCGCTCGTCCTGAGCGATGGTCCGCAAGAGCGACTGGGTCTCCGGATCGTGATCGAGGCGATCCGCCATGTCGTAGATGGGCTTCAAGGCCTGATCGCAGTCGGGAAAACGCGCCAGAAATTCCTGCAACTTCTGAGCGTCGCTCCGTTCCCGAGAAGCGGCCTGCTCCATGGCCTGGCTGTGAATCGCTTCGGGCACCTCCGCCTCGGGCGAGCCGCCGAGCTCCTTGATGCGCTGCTCGAGGAGACGGGCGTGGGATCCCTCGCGCATCTGAATCGTCCGCAGCGCGCCCCGGACGCAGGCCGTATCCGAAACTTCGATCCAGGCGCCCAGGGATGCTTCGCCCAGTGCCTCGCCGGCCCGGAACTGGTCGAGGAAAGCGATCACTTCCCGAGAGCTCGCCGTCGGCCCGCCGTTCGTCTGACCCACGCGCTGCTCCAGGCTCGCGAGCTTCTCGCAGATCGCGTCCTGTTGTTCCGTGAGCTTTCCCAGCGCTCGCTCGATTCGTTTGAGTGCGGCTTCCGACATGGGACCTCCCCTGTGATTCGAATTGCCCATCCTACCATCTGCCCTCTCGATCTGCGGAACGAGATGCCAGGCATCTATCACCACCCGCTCTTCTCGAGCCACTCTTCCAACATGGGCAACCGATCCCAACCCCAGAACGGCTCTCCGTCCGCGATGAAGAACGGGGAGCCAAACACACCCTTGGCCAGCGCTTCGGCGCTCATGGCCTTCACGCGCTCCTTCATCGCCGGACTGGTCATGGCTTCGCTCAGGGCATCTGCTTGCAGACCCAGAGGTGCGGCGACCCGCGCCACCTGGAGGGGATCGGTCATATCGACTCCCTCTGCGAAATAGGCGCGAAAGGCTCGCCGTGCAAAGTCGTGCGCCTTGTCGGGAAATTCATCTTCGATCCAGTAGTAGGCTCGGCTGGCCGGCAGGGCCGTGATCGGATGGCCCTCGGGAAGAACGAAGGGTGTTCCCGTCAGCCTGGAGAGCCGAGCCCAGTCTCTCCGAGCGTAATCTCCCTTCAGCGGCGTATTGCTGAGCCCGGTCGCCCCCGTCGCCTTGAACGCGACGCCGAGCATGAAAGGTCGCCAGAGAACGCTTCGCCCATGCCGCTCCGCCAACGTATCGATGGTCTGACTCGCAAAATAAGCGTAGCCCGAACTGAAATCGAACCAGAACTCGATGGGGTGCACGTGTCGAGGACCTCCGGGCGAAGGCTACCACCGGTAGGCCGCTGGGCTACGATGCCACGGGGTCCACGCACGCAGGAGATCTCCATGCGCCACTCCCACCCCGAGTTCGTCGAGATCACGCCCGAGCTGCGCGAGCGACTCGAGAAGTTCCGCGACGAGCGAGCCGACGATCCGCTGGGCGACGTCGCCACCCGAATTCTATTCGAAGATGACACGCTTCGGATCTGGGAGATG
>JAZFUU010000058.1:0-2885 GCA_036447375.1 Myxococcota bacterium | reverse complement strand
ATCGAGATTCGCCTGCTTCCGGACACGGGCTCCCCGGTCGGCGCCGCGGCCATGGCGCCCCGCTGATGCGATCAGCAGCGGTAGTGATCCGGCAGGACTCGCAAATGAGGACTGACGGGGATTTCGAGAAGCCGGGGATCTTTCGGAGCTACCGGCCGCTGTTGCCGCTCATGGCCCTCGGGCTGGCGTCTTGGATCATGATCGGGTTTCTAGTCGTCCGCTGATCACAGCAGCCCAGGTTCCCGCACTCAGTTCCTACAAGGCTGAGCCAGCTTCGGCAGGCGTGACGCCGGGGGCAGCCGGTTACGAGCGCCGCCGAAAGCGCAGAGGCAGAGCGTCCAGACCGCGGATGAGGAAGCTCGGCGCGTACGAGAGCGCGCCGGGATCCGCCAGCTGCAGGTCGTCGAACCGTGCCAGCAGCCGCTCGAAGCTGATGCGCGCCTCGGCGCGGGCGAGACTCGCACCGGGACAGAAATGCTCGCCGTGACCGAAGGCGATGTTGCGGCGTGCGTTCGGGCGCTTTGAGTCGAAGCGGTCGCCGTCCTCGAAGACGCGTGGGTCGCGGTTGGCGGCGGCGTTCATCACCATCAGGATAGATCCTGCCTCGATGTCGACGCCGGCGATTCGGATGTCGCGCAGCGCCAGGCGGAAGCTGCCCTTGATGGGACTCTCCAAGCGCAGACACTCCTCGGTGAAGTTCGGGATCGCCTCCGGCTGTGCTCGGAGTTCGTCGGCAAGGGATGGCCGCTCGGCGAGAATGTGCATTCCGGTGGCGAGTAGGCGCGCCGTGGTCTCCTGCCCGGCGGCGAACAGGATGACAGCGAGCCGCACCACGTCGGCAACCTCGGGGAGCGCCCCATCCGGGAAACGGACCGTGGCCAGCCGAGTCATGACGTCGTCGCCCGGCGAGGCGCGACGCGACTCGATGTAGCCGGTGAAGTAGGGATACAGACGCGCCAGTACCTCGGCGCCGGACTCGTTGGCCTGAGTGGTGCCGGGCAGCCGTTTCTCCTCGCCCTCGCCCTGGAGCCACCCCACGAGCGTATCGTGGTCTTCGCGCGGAACGCCCAGCAGATCGGCGACCACGAGCATGGTGAACGGCCCCGCATAGGCAGCGCAGAACTCGACCTCGCCGCGGTCGGAAAACTCGTCGATCAGCTCATCGGCCAGGGTCCACATGAACTCCTCGTTCTCCTTGAGGCGGTTCGGCGTGAAGAGCTTCTGGAGCAGCGCCCGATGACGCGTGTGCTCGGGAGGATCGAGGGCCGGCAGCAGGTCGCTCAGGGGAATCTCATGGCGGCGGCTCGCGACGACGTCCGCAACGCTCTCTCCCGCGGCGAATTCCGGCAGGTTCACGAACGGGCCGAGGGGTGCGACCACCGACGAGAAGGAGTCGAGATCCGCATAGATCGCGAGGACCTCCTCGAGGCCGGAGACCATGAAGACGCCGTGGTGGGGCTCGCGCACGACCGGGCCCCGCTCGCGCAGCTCGGCGTAGTAGGGAGCCGGGTCCCGGATGACTTCGGGATCAGTGAAGAAGTCCCGTTCGAAAGCGTTCAGCGAGTACTCCTTTTTCCGCGCCGCACTCGCGAGCCGCTCCCTGGCTTCGACGCAGAGTCCGGTCGCTTTACCGGTCCGATGGTTGAAGCAGACGGATAGACTAGTGTACCCGCACGCGCGACGGAGCGGCCCACCGCCGCCGGAGCCTCGGAGAGGTGTATTTGACGCGAACGCGATGGATCTGGCTGGTTCTCGTCGGGCTGTATGCGACCTTCTTCAGCTGGTACACCTCGTTCGAGGGGCCTCTCAGCGCGGATGAGATCGCGCACTACATGGCGCGGATCGAGAGCCGGGAGCCGCCCCCATCGCCGGAGAGGGTGGAGATGCTGCGCGAGTTCATGGAACAGGACACCGGCGACGACTTCGTCATGGTCAATGTCATCGACATGTACGAGACTCCGCTGCAGATCGAGGGCGTCCAGCCCGGCGAGAGCAGTGACGAGGTGCTGGCCAAATACATGGAGTACATGCTTCCGGAGCTGCTCGTGCGGGCGTGTCACCCGGTTCTCTACGGACAGGCGGCGAGCTCTGTCATCGACCTCATGAACGCAGAGGGAATGGAGGAGTGGAGTATCGGCGCCGGAATGCGCTATCGCAGCCGGCGCGACATGCTCGAGATCGCGACCCACCCGGCCTTCGCGGGCTCCCACGAATTCAAGATCGCGGCCATGCGCAAAACCATCGCCTTTCCCATCGATCCGTGGAGCCAACTGGGGGATCCGCGCCTGGTGCTGGCGTTGCTCCTCGCCCTGATCGGCTGCGGTCTGAGCTGGCGAGAAGCCCTTCGACGACCGGCGAGCTCCTAGGCAGCGGCCGAGTTCCATGCCGATTTCCACCCCCCGATTGCAAAAAACGAAAGGAATCCCCGTGACCGACGCTTCTTCGTATACGCCGCCGAAAGTCTGGGAATGGGACGCCGAGAGCGGCGGGCGTTTCGCCAACATCAACCGCCCGATCGCGGGGCCCACCCACGACAAGGAACTGCCGGTCGGGGAGCATCCGCTGCAGCTCCACTCTCTCGCCACGCCCAATGGCGTGAAGGTGACGATTCTCCTGGAAGAGCTGCTGGCGATCGGCAGGGAGGGCGCCGAGTACGACGCCTACTTCGTCAACATCGGTGAAGGACATCAGTTCGGAAGTGGTTTCGTCGCGGCCAATCCGAACTCCAAGATCCCGGCCCTCGTCGACCACAGCACGTCGCCGCCCACCCGTGTGTTCGAATCTGGCGCCATCCTGGTCTACCTGGCCGAGAAATTCGACGCCTTTCTGCCCAGCGAGCCGGCTGCGCGCGCGGAGTGCATGTCGTGGCTCTTCTGGCAGATGGG
>JAZFUU010000057.1:0-6157 GCA_036447375.1 Myxococcota bacterium | reverse complement strand
GTTGACGACATATTCGTCGCCCTGTCGCACGGCGCGACACTGGAGCGAGCCGAGGTCGCTGCCGTAGTCCGGTTCCGAGTAACCCGTGCACCAGAGCGAGTGCGCGTTCAGCAGGTCGGGCAGAAAACGCTGCTTCTGTTGGTCGGTTCCCCAACGAATCAACGCCGGTCCCACCCAGGTCAGACCCATGAAATCGAAGCCCAGCGAGGGCGCCCTCGCCGCCGACATCTCTTCTTTGAGTATGAACTGCTGCAACACCGTGCCTCCGCCACCACCTTCTTCAGCGGGCCAGGCAAAGCCGATCCATCGCTTCTCGATCAGCTTCTCGCACCACCGCTTCATCGCAGGGGGGTCGGGGCTGTCGCTGCCCGGGTGGTTCTCGGCGATGAAGCGCCGCACCTCGTCTCGAAACGCCTCCTCCTCCGGCGTAAAGTCGAAGTCCATCAGTAACCCCCGAGGGACGCGACGCGATCGAGGTGATGGTCTTCGTCGCCGAACATCGGGCGCGCCCACTTCGATCGTTTCAGGTAGAGCTGAATGTCGTATTCCTCGGTGTAGCCGACGGCACCGTGGAGCTGGACGCCGTCGATACCGATGCGCGAAAACGCCAGGCTGCCGAATGCCTTGGCTTCGGAAACCGCCAGCGGCACCCGGGTCGGCGCGCGATCGAGGGCCCAGGCGGCGTAGTAGAGCAGCGACTTGAACGACTCGACGTCGGTGTACATTTCCGCCAACGGGTGTTTGACACCCTGGTAGCGTCCGATCGGCGACCCGAACTGGATGCGGTCCTTGGCGTAGGACACTGTCGAGGCCAGGGCGGCCTCGGCGGCGCCAATCATCTCCGCGCTAACCGCCGCGGCTCCCCGATCCAGAACCCGGGAAATCGCCGGCCCCGCGGATTCGGGAACTCCGAGAACATCCCGAGGGGCGATCCGGACTCCGTCGAAGCGCAGACTTCCCAGGCACTTGGTCCGGTCGAGGGTGGGAACAGCGGTGACCTCGAGACCCGGAACATCGCCGTCGACCACAGCCACGGCCAGGTCCGTGTCATCCTGCCCGCTCCGGAAGGCCACGACCAGCAGGTCCGCACGATTCGCGTCGACGACGAAGGGTTTCTCGCCGTCGATGAGAAAGTCGTCGCCCTCTCGGCGGGCGGTCAAACAGACTCCATCGGTCGACCAGACGTCGACGCGGTCGAGAAGCGCGAGCGATCCGATTCGCGAGCCGTCGGCGATGCCGGGAAGCCAACGTCGCCGCTGCTCGTCGCTCCCGATGTCGCCGATGACCGACGCGGCGAGCAGGGTCGAGATCATGGGAGACGGGAACAGGCTGCGGCCCGTCTCCTCGAGCAGTACCACCTCGTCGACCCAGCCGAGGCCCGCCCCCCCATATTCTTCGGGAATCATCAGTCCCAGGAAACCGAGTTCGGCCAGCTGCTTCCAGAGCTCCCGGGAATAGCCCTCTGGCGTCTCGACCAGGCGCCGGACCTCGTCGATGGGACACCGCTCGTCGAAGAGCTTGCGCGCCTGCTGGCGCAGAAGCTCCTGTTCTTCCGAAAATCCGAAGTTCATTGGATGGGATCCACCCCGCGCAGTCTAACATTCCCCGCCGCTTGAACTCCGATCCTCTGCAGAAACCCGGCAGACGCCGCTCTCGGGCAGTATATTCGCGGGAGTGACCCAAGTGTTTTACGCATCCGCGCGCCCGTCGCGAAAGGGCCCGGTATGACACCCGCGTCCGACGGCCCGATCGCCGTGTGCCTCGGATTTCCCGGGTTTCACTCACAGAGACACATCGAACGACTCGCGAAAATCGATCCTCGCATCGACGCCTTTCGCCTGCCCGCCGGCGCGGGCGCCGATTGGGCGAACGTCCCGCCCGGCGAACCCCACGACGAGCCCCCCGCCTGTGCCGCCGAGTTTCGCGACGAGCGCCGCCTCGCTCTGGCGCGTGCCGAAGTTCTCTTCGCATTGCACACGCCGAAAAATCTGATGGACCTCGCTCCGCGGCTGCGCTGGATCCAGGGGCTCGGCGCCGGAGTGGAACAGTTCGCAAGTGCGGGCGTTACACGAGATCGCGTGGTCGTGACCAATGCCTCGGGGATCAGCGCATCGTCGATGGCCGAGTTCGTGATCGGTCGTCTCCTGCAAATCTGGAAGCGGTTTCGAGAGGCCGATCAATATCAGCGGTCTCACGAATACGTGCGCACCTACGGCCGCACCTTTGCGGGATCGACCCTGGGGATCGTCGGACTGGGAAGCATCGGCACGGCCGTGGCGGAAAGGGCGCGCGCGCTCGGCGCACGCGTGCTGGGACTCAAGAGAAGCCACCGGGCCGGCGCCACATCGGACGTGGCCGACGCCCTGTTCGGACCCGATCAGCTGCACGAGATGCTGGGCCAAAGCGACGCGGTGGTCATCGCCGCGCCCGCGTCGTCCGAGACCTTCCACCTGATCGATGCCAAGGCCCTGGCCGCGATGCGCCCGGGGACGGTCCTCGTGAACGTGGCTCGGGGCTCTCTCGTCGATGAGGCGGCCCTGGTGGAGGCGCTCGAAACCGGGCAGCTGGCGGCGGCCGCTCTGGACGTGTTCGCGACGGAGCCGCTGCCACCGGACAGCCCGTTCTGGGACCTTCCCACGGTCTACCTGTCGGCGCACTCCTCGGTCTCGATAGATCGCTACCTGGACGACGTCTTCGATCTCTTTGCCGACAACGTCACGCGCTACGTCGCGGGCGAGCCGCTCCGAAATCTCGTCGATATGAAGACACTGGGCTTCCGCTGACTCCGATTCGGACCGGGAGAGGCCCACCCCAAGGGAGCGCAGCCAGCCAATGACGGATCGTGAGGCGCCCGGGAGCGACGCGAATCAACCCTCCTGGGTCGACCGCGTGATCCTGCCCTTCGTATTCGACATGACCCTCTGGCCGATACTGTTGGTGGTGATCGGCCACGCGATCGCGTTCGTAACGCCGGCGTTGCTCTGGGCGCTGCGAGATGGGCGACTGGCGGCCCAAGCCGCGCTGCTGCTTCTCGGACTCTTCACGGTCCGGACTCTCCAATTCGAGATCGGCCGACAGGGTCGGCCGGGAGCTCTCACGGGAATCTGGGCGGCAATCTGGGCCTTGAGCGGCGTCCTGGCCGTGGTCGCCCATCGCTACCACGCGCTCTGATCCGCGGGGAAGTCAGTCGAGAGAAGAGATGAGCGCGACCAACTTCACGATGTCGAGGGGCGCATCGAATTGAATCCCCATGCCCGGAGGCTTCTGGGGATCTGAGGGATTGTCGCTCGCGTTGGTCCAGGACACCTTCCCGTCGACCTCGAAAGGCTCCTCCCGATCCGGAAGGCGGAACTGGAGTCTGATCCGCGTCCCCGGCGACAGGGGATCCTTGGACTCGACGAATACGCCCCCCGCGCTCAAGCTGATGACGTAGTCCGAATGCGGGTGTCCATCGACCACGTAGTCGACGGAAATTCGTCCGGATGTCCTCTCGTAGCGACGAGACGATCGTCCGTCAGGCGGCGTCACGCGAACCTCCTTTCCTCGACTGGCCGAGAGAGAGACTTCGAGCCCAGGACAGCGCCACATCGCGCATCAGCGCACGACTCGCCGGGCAATGCCCGACGAGGGCAGTCATATCGGATTCCGGATCGAGTCCGCGAACCGTCCGTTCACGCCACTCCGAGAGCAATGCTACGAAGGCGGCGCGAAGATCACCTTCGGTCGCGTCGAGCGCGCGAGCGCGTGCCATTCGTCGCAGCTCGCGTCGCCAGGCCGAAAAGTCGATGCCGGCGATCTCGCTGGGCGAGTTCGAAGCCAGGCCCCGTTTGAGGCGCCGACGTGCGATGGAGCCGACGGCGTCGGCGAGGGGTGCGGCCCAGGCGCGATCCGTGGCGGAAACGTCCGATCCGGACGCCAGCTCCGCCAGAGCCACCACCAGCTCCCGGAGTTCAGCGTCGTCCAGCGCGACGCAACCCGCGGTGGTCATGCCCGCCTCCGCGTCCATCGCCGCCCGGCGGAATCGATCCGCGGAATCTTCCGGCTCTCCCTCCATCGGCGCCGCGGAATCCAGAACCCGAACCAGCAGCTTCGATCCGGCGTCCAGAAGACGGCGGGCTCGATCCCATAGCGCGTCCTCGAACCGGGTCGCCCCATCCACCGCCAGCTTCAGGCGACCGTCGGAACGCTCCCGCTCCTCTGGACTGGCGGCACCGAGCCCGGTCAAGATGGCGAGTCCGTTGGCCACGCCCGCGCTGTCGCCCTCGGCCTCGGCGAGGGCCAACAGCCCTCGCAGCGATGGCAGATCGGTCGGGCGCTCCGCCAGGATCTGCTCGTGCAGCGATAGGGATTCGTCGCGAGAATCCGGCATCCGAACCAGCAATGCGGCCAGAGCATCCCGTGCCGCTTCCAGTTCGGGCGCCAATTCGAGGGCACGTCGATACGCCTCCGCAGCCCCCGGCGCATCGTTCATCGGTCCCGCTCGGAGATCTCCGGCGGCGAGCCACACGGTCGCCGCTGCGCCCGCATCGTCGTTGGGAGACGCGTCGAGGAAGTCGGAGAGGATTTTCGAGGCCCGCTCCGGCTCCCCCAATGAGAGCAATGTTCGCGTCGCTCCCAGGGCGGCGGGAACCCGGCTCGCATCGAGTTCCGCCGCCAGTCCATACATTTCGGCCGCGGCGCGCGTCTGCCCCCGAGCTTCGAGCCGACGCCCTTTCCCCAACGCCAGCTCCGCCCGAGCCTCCGGGTCCTCGAGTCGTTCCAGGCCCTCGCTGGCCACCGCTTCCGCAGCCTCCTCGTCTCCCGTACCCGCGAGGAGCTCGACCCCTCGAAGCCAGGCGCGGGGATCTTCGGGTCGCGCTTCGCGAACCGAGCAAAGGTGTTGCAGCGCTTCCTGGGAACGGTCCAGTTCGATCGCAATCTCCGCCGCCTGAAGCAATCGATCCGCACGCAGCGCTTCGCAACCGGGATGGTCGGCGCGATCGAGCAACGCATCGAAACACTCGTCCAACCGCTCCGCATCCCGGAGCGCCCGGGTCCACCCCTCGCTGGCGACCTCGCGCGAAGGGTCGAGATCCAGCGCCAATCGATACCGGTCCGCGGCTTCGGAGGGGAGGTGCAGACGTTCCAACACGATCCCCAACTCACACAGGTTCTGTGCGCGCTCCCCGTCGCGACCGGGCAGGTCGAGCAGATTCTCGAGCGCCTCGCGCGCCGGTGCCCAGCTCTCGAGACGGAGCCACGAGGCCGCGCTCCCGACCAGAGCCTCCTCGTGATCGGACTCGAGCTCGAGAACGGATCCCCAGAGTCGAGCCGCATCTTCCGACCGTTCGAGGGTCTGTGAACTGCGCGCGCCGGCCGCGAAGCATCTCAGAAGCTCGTCCCGCTCCGGAACATCGGCTTGGGTCGGTGCCGCCTCCTGGATACACAGAGCGGACGTCAACACGTCGGCGTGACGGCCGAGCGCGTCGGCGACAGCGACGCGCCGGGCGTGCAACGCGAGGTTCGGTCGTCGGCTCAGATCGATGGCCCGATCGAGCAGATCGCACGCCTCCGCGCGTTCCGTGCCTTCGAGGAGCGCCGCGGCCCGACCGAGGCACACGGCCGCCTCGTCGCCACCGGATGCTTCTGCGGCCCGCACGTAGGCCTGACTCGCTCCGGTGTGATCGTCGTTCTTCTCGCGAAGCTGCGCGGCCAGAACCCACACTTCTGCGTCGGCGGCGTCGAAGGACACGGCCCGTTCGATTCGCGCTGCCGCGTCCGACACTCGACCGAGGTCGTCGAGCCGCTGCGCCAGCGCCCGATGATCGGCCGCCGCAGAGCTCGAGTTCGGATCGTCGCACCAACGCGCCCGGGTCTCGACGTACGCCTCGTTGTCCCCCAGAGAGAGTTCGAGCTCGGCCCGCGCGTGCAAGAGCTCGCAAGACAGAGGATCGACGGCATCGACCTGCCGAAGCGCCTCGAGCGCGGCGTCGGGGGAGTTCTTGTGCTGACCCTCGATCTCCGCGATGCGCCGCCAGATCGCGCCGCGTCGCTCGGGCTCCCGCTGTTCGAGGACCTTGACCTCCTCGTGATAGACGTCGCTGAGTCCGTCCCAGGCCTGCATCGATTCGAGAAGCGTTTCGAGCGTTCGGAATGTCTCGAGATCGCCTTCCCCCAG
>JAZFUU010000056.1:0-57131 GCA_036447375.1 Myxococcota bacterium | reverse complement strand
GTCAAGGCAAAGGGGCCCCCCGGAGTCGGCTCAGCCCTGTCCATTCTCTATGTGGGCCCCTGGGACGGCACCTGCCTCCAGCGAGCTCGGGCCCTGGCCGACCTCGGCCACTCGGTTCACCCGCTTCGCTCGGGGATTCCTCGTCCCACGGACCCGGTTTACCCGTTCCTGCGGGTTGCGCATCGCATCAAGCGCCACCCGGACATCTACTTCGCCAACTCGCGGCTGCTGCACCTGACCCGCAAGACCCGCTTCGACGTGGTCTGGATCGACAAGGGCCTCCCGCTCCGAATGCGAACCCTCAATCGGATGCGCGAGCGGATGCCGAACGCGCACTTCGTTCACTACAGCCCGGACGACCAGTTCAACCCCCTGAATCAGTCGCGCCGCTGGCGGGCATCGATTCCCTTCTACGACCTGCACGTGACCACCAAGTCCTACAACGTGTCCGAACTGCGGGCACTGGGGGCACGCGACGTTCTGTTCATCGACAACGCCTACGACCCGGCCGTCCACCGGCCCCTGGCACTCACTCCGACGGAACGGATGCAATTCGAGGCCGCCGTCGGATTTGTGGGGAGCTTCGAGGGAGACCGGGCCGAGAGGGTCTACCGGCTGGCCGAAGCCGGCGTGCCGGTGACCGTGCGCGGGCCCGGCTGGAATCGCTTCAAGAAGTCGCATCCCCTGCTGACGATCCGCGACGAATATCTCGACCGCGACGATTACGCCCGCGCCGTGAACGCCACCCGGATCAATCTGGGGTTTCTGTGCAAGGCGAATCGCGACCGACAGACGACACGCAGTGCGGAGATCCCCGCCATGGGGGCCTTCCTTCTGGCCGAGCGCACCAGCGAGCATCAGCGAATGTACGAGGAGGGTCGCGAAGCCGAGTTCTTCGACTCCTTCGATCAGCTTCTGGCCAAGTGCCGCTACTACCTGAGCCACGAACCCGAGCGACAGCGCGTGGCGGTCGCCGGCTATCGACGTTGCGTGCTGAGCGGCTACAGCAACCAGGGTCGCCTCGCCACGGTCTTCGACCACCTCCGGCAGGCCCCTCCCACAGATCACCCGCAGCCGGCCACGATTCCCGCCCGAATCCCTACTCTGGCTCCGATTCGTTCGCTCTCGTACTGAACCGGTCTTGACCTATCTTGCCCCCCGGACTCGGTGGGGGGGGACATGTCGCGAACGATCTGTGTGATTCCGGGAGACGGGATTGGACCCGAGGTGACCGAAGCGGCGCAGCAGGTCATCGATGCCGCGCTTCCGGGCATCGTATGGGAGTCCCTTCCGGCCGGAGCCGCGGCCGCTGAAAAATACGGCTCCGCGCTGCCAGCCCAGACCGTGGAGGCCATCGAGCGCCACGGTGTCGCCCTCAAGGGACCGGTCACCACTCCGGTGGGTCACGGCTTCACCAGCGTGAACGTCCAGCTCCGCCGGCGCTTCTGCCTGTATGCGGCCGTGCGACCCGTCCGATCGATGCGCGGCATCCGCACCCGCTACGAGGACGTCGACCTGGTCGTCATCCGCGAGAACACCGAGGGCCTCTACTCGGGATTGGAGCACGAGGTCGTACCCGGTGTCGTCGAGAGCCTCAAAATCGCAACCCGCGTCGCTTGCGAGCGCATCGCCCGCTTCGCCTTCCAGTACGCCCGAGATCGGAAGCGGCGAAAGGTTACGGTCTTTCACAAAGCCAACATCATGAAGCTGTCCGACGGTCTGTTTCTCGAATGCGCCCGGAAGCTGCACGACGAAATCGCTCCGCAAATCGAGTACGAAGAGCTGATCGTCGACAACGGCTGCATGCAGATCGTGCGGGATCCGTCGCAGTTCGACGTGCTGCTCCTCGAGAATCTCTACGGAGACATCGTGAGCGACCTCTGCGCCGGGCTCGTCGGCGGACTGGGCGTGGTCCCCGGATCGAACATCGGCGAGGACCGCGCCGTGTTCGAGGCGGTTCACGGAAGCGCCCCGGACCTGGCGGGTCGGGGACTCGCCAATCCCCTGGCGCTGATCATGAGCGGTGTCATGATGCTCAACCATCTGGGCGAAACGACCGCCGCCAAGCGCATCAAGACCGCGTACGATGCGGTATTGGATCGCGGCGACGAGGAGATGCTCACCCGAGACATCGGCGGACGGGCGACGACCCGCCGTTTCACCGAGGCCGTGATCGAGCGGCTGTGACGACCGCGCTGCCTCGGGCATCGAAGCGCCTTCCGGCGCTGGCGCACTTGCCGAATTGCCGCGGCACGCCGGGGATTCCCGGGTCGCGGCGCGCTCGGTTCCTGGCGAGGCTCGCCCTCGGCGTCGCGCTGATTTCGGGCTGCGGCGGCCCGACACCGCGAAACGCGGTGCTGATCGTCGTCGATACGCTGCGTTGGGACCGGGTCGGCGCCTACGGACACGATCGGGACACTTCGCCGGTGATGGACGCCCTCGCGGCCGAGGGCGTCCGCTTCGAGTACGCCTACGCCTCGGCGCCCTGGACGATGCCCTCGGTGGCTTCCCTCATCACCGGCCTCTATCCCAGCGGACACGGCGTCATGACGGCGATGACCGGCATGTCGAAAGACGTGCACACCCTCGCGGAGATCCTCCGGGAGCGAGGTTTTCGAACCGGAGGCGTGGTCAGCAATCACCTGATCCGAAGCCGGCTCGGGCGGGGATTCGCCCAGGGCTACGACCAGTATCGGGGTTCGGAGGCCGGGGGACACGATCACGTTTCCACCGGTGGCGTGACCGACCAGGCCATCGAAATGGTCCGGGACTTTGCACGGACCGATGCACCATTCTTTCTGTTCGTTCACTACTTCGACCCGCACTTCAACTACAAGCGGCACCCGGCGGCCGGTTTCGCTCCACCTCGCGTCGGACGTCTCGACGGACGCCAGAACATCCATCAGCTGCGCAATCTGTTGAAAGAACTCTCCGAGGCAGAAATCGACTTCCTGCTGGATCTCTACGACGAGGAGATCTTCTTCACCGACGCCGGCATCGGGCGTCTGTTGGAAGCCCTTCGCGAAGTGGGTGCGTACGATTCGACGATCATCGTGATCACTTCGGACCACGGCGAGGAGTTCCGGGATCATGGCTGGCTCGGACACACCCGAACCCTCTACCAGGAATTGATCCGGGTTCCGCTGATCATTTCCGCACCGGGCTACCGCGGCAAACCGCGCGTCGTGCCCGACCGGGTCTCGTTGGTCTCGATCACTCCGACCCTGCTGGATCTGCTGAGTATCGACCACGAGGGCCTCAGCTTCCACGAGCCGTCCCTCGAGGGACCGATGAGCGGCCGCGGCGGCAACGCCCCGGACTTCGTCTTGACCGAGGTGGGCTTCCTACCTCCTGGCAACTCCCGCGGAGTCAAGCGCGCCTTCAAGAAGGCCATCGTGGGCGAGCGATACAAATTGATCCGAGACGAAGAGACCGGGGAGATCGAACTCTACGACCTGGAGGCCGATCCCGGCGAGAGAAACAACCTGGCGGATGCCCAGCCCGCGTTGCGCAACCAATTGCTCCGCGAGCTCGACGGGCGCCTGCGCCGGGCCCGACAAGGGGCGACCCCGCCCGACCTGCGCCACCTCAGCGACGACGAAATCGAATCCCTGCGGGCCCTCGGATACGTGGATTCCTGACCGCCTTCAGCGGTCTCTCATCTCCCTGCGGAACCCGGGTTCGAAGGGGACAGGGCGAGGACGTGAATGCGTCCGCCGCCGAGGGTACGGGTCACCCGCGCGAACCCCCCGTCGAGAATCTGGACATCGACGAGCCGCTCGCCGACGACGGCGACCGTCTCGCAGGAGCGGCCGTCCTCCGCTCCGCAACGGAGTTTTCGAAGCTCGCCGCCGAAATCGACCACATAGTCGAGATGCATCTCGCGGGCGTATTCGAAAAGGCGTTTCTCCCGCTTCGCGCGATAGGCGTCGGCATTCACGACACCATCGAGGTTCACGACCGTTCGATGGCTGAAGTAGCCGATGATGCCGGCGTTGAAGGCTCCGATCCGGGCGTCGGATGGGGTGTTGGTAGCGATCCAATGCGCCGCCTCGAGCTGGTTGACCCGGTGGCGCGAGTGGAGCCCCCAGCGATCGGCCATGTGCGGGCCGAACCCCCCGATGAGGGCGGCGGCGAACAGCGAGTAGAGCGCGATCAGGCCCGAGCGGCGCCCCCTGAGCGCTTCGTGCAGGTAGGCGATGACCAGGCCCAGGCCGAGTGCCGCCAGCAGGGCCACCGGAGCGAAGTACCACTCTCGGATCCACCAGCGA
The DNA here is from genome assembly GCA_036447375.1 of Myxococcota bacterium. Classification (GTDB taxonomy): domain Bacteria; phylum Myxococcota_A; class UBA9160; order UBA9160; family SMWR01; genus JACZXC01. Next base: position 52,860 of record JAZFUU010000056.1, on the reverse strand, counting down.
ACCGCCGCGTGATAGACGAGGGCGAAAACAATGCCGCTGGACGGCACGGCGAGCAGGGCGAACCGGCGGAGCGTCCGTCCACGAGGCGGCAGCGGGGCCAGCAGCACGATGGCCGCCGCCCCCCCGATAGCGACGAAGAAGGGCCAGGTGGGAGCGCCGAGGGGGACAAAATACAAATGCGGCATTCGCCGAAAGAAGGATTCCCAGGTGAGCGTCCAGGCCCGGCCCAGCAGCGTCGACCAGTCCGCCCCTTCCCGCGCGATCCAGGCGTCTTGCTCGAAGCCCGCGATGGCCACACCGCTAGTCTGAACGATCGTCCCGAAGCTCACCAGATTCCACACCACCCACGGAGTCAGGATCAGGAGCGCGGGCGCGCCGAGGGCCAAGCTCAGCTGCCATCGGCGCACCCCTCGCTCGCGGACGAAGAGGTACAACGCCATCGGCGGCAGAATGAAGAGCGTGTCGGTGCGAGCCCACATCATCAGACCCGATGCGACACCGAGCCACACGACCTCGGCGGTGCGGGCGGGTGCGGGGGCCCGCGCCACGCGCAGGAACCGATCGATCACCCAGGCGATCGAGCAGACGACCAGGGCGGTCTCCATTCCGTTCACGCTCTCACGCACCAGTGCCGGGTGCAGGGCGGTAAAGCTGGCGCCGGCCAGCGCGGCCGCGGAATTGTCGCTGAGCCGGTAAAGAATCGCGTACACGAGATACACGGTCGCAACACCGAAGAGCGCGGACACCGTGAGACCCCAGTGCAGGAGTGTGACCGGATCGCCGCCAACGACGTAGAGCGGCACGAGCGCGACGAGCCAGAGAGGATGGAAGCCGTTGGTGAGGGTCTCACCGTCGAAGCTCGCGCCGCTGCCCTCCGCGAGGTTCCGGGCGATCTGGAAGTAGTAGTAGGCGTCGTCCGATGTGACGTCAAGAATCAGCGTATGCAGACCAGCCCAGGCCACGCGCAGGCGCAGCACCAGGGCCGCGAACAGCAGAAGTCCGAGGGCACAGCGCGTGACTCTCTCGGCTCTTGCGACTCTCTCGGTCCTTTCGACTCTCTGGACTGGGAGCTGCGACGTCATGCCTTGAAGACGACGGGCATCTCTTCGATGCCGACGATGAAGTTCGACGGACGCATGGGCAGCGGATCGTCGTTGGCCAGCGCGAGTTCGGGCAGTCGGCGCATCAACTCTTCGAACATGACGCGCAGCTCCAGTCGGGCCAGGGGCGCGCCCAAACAGAAGTGGGCTCCGTAGCCGCCGAAGGCGACGTGGTCGTTCGGTCTGCGCTCTACGTCGAAGCGGAAGGGGTCGCGAAAGACCCGTTCGTCCCGGTTTCCAGAGACGTAGAGCAACAGCACCTTGTCGCCTTCGCGAAGCTTCTGGCCGCGGGCCTCGACATCGGCGGTCAGTGTCCGATTCATGTTCTGGATCGGCGTGACCCAGCGCAGCATCTCCTCGACCCCGATCGCGATTTTCGACGGATCGTCGATGAGCTTCTGACGCTGGTCGGGATTCTGGATCAGCTGGTGCATCCCGCCGCTGATGACGTGGCGAGTGGTCTCGTCGCCACCCACCAGAATCAAAAGCGATTCCATCAGGAGCGCCTGGTCGTCGAGCCTCTCGCCCTCGATCTCGGCGTGCACCAGCACGCTCATCAGATCCTCCTGCGGGGGCTTGGAGCGGCGGTCTGCGATCACGCGCCCGGCGTACTCGGCGTACTCCTGGGCGGCTTTCGCCGCGGCAGCCGCCGCCTCGGGGGTCGCCGTCGCCGAAGTACCCAGAATCAGGTCGTCGGACCAGCGCAGCAGCATGTCTCGATCCCCGGGCTCGACCCCCAGCAAGTCTCCGATGATGATCATCGGAAGCGGCGCGGCAATATCCTTCACGAAATCGCAGGTTCCCCTGGGCAGGACCGCGTCGATCAACTCGTTGCAGATGCGACGGATCTTGGGCTCGTGATCTTCCACTCGACGCGGCGTGAAACCCCGGTTCACCAGATTGCGCCGCCTCTTGTGATCCGGATCGTCGAGGTTGATCATCGACGGAATCGGTGGCGAGTCCGGACGTGACGAGAAGCGACTGCAGAAAGTGCTCGGGTTCTTCGAGAACGCCATCAGATCTTCGTGGAGCGTGATGCCCCAGAGCTGGTTGCGTTCGTCCCAGTAGATCGGCGCGTTCTCCCGCATCCAGGTGAAATGCGGATGTGGATCCTTCGCATAGAAGGTTCCGTCGAGGAGATCGATGTCGGGATGATCGGCCACTAGGTTGCCACCTCGCACTAGGGTGCCACCTCGGAGTGGGGTCCAACGGCGAGACCGACCTCCTGACCGAAAGAAACTTCCAGCGTGTGGCCATCGGGATCGCGAACAAACGCCCAGTACCCGACCGGATCTCCGTAGTCCATGGGACCATCGATCAGGCACTCCTCGCTCCGCGCCAGCTCGCAGAGACGGTCGACCTCCTCGCGGCTGTGGCAGGCCACGCCCAGGTGGGCGAAGGGCAGCAGGGGGTGGTCGACTTCCGGTGTCTCCATCAGCACGACGACGAAGGGTCGCGTCCGGTCGCTGATCCAGACTACGCCGGGGCGGCGATGGACCGTCTGCATTCCGGCGTACTTGGCGTAGAATTCGATGGCCGCGTCCAGATCGGTCACCGGCAGAGCCACGTGCGTCAGGCCAACGTCCTTCACGGCGAGGCGACCTCCCTGTCCTGAGAATTCGGATCTCGGATTTCAGAAGGGGGCACGGCGAAGCTAGCACTCCAGTGCGCCGGGGCCCGCTTTGCCCACCCCCCGGCGGCGCCCGAAATTGGCTAGAACTCGCCCATGCAGGGCGACCCGGCGACTCCGCAACTCCGCATTGCGCTCGCCTTTGCCTCGGCCGTCCTCGCGCCCGCGGTCTTCCGGGTAGCGGCGATGGTCGACCGCGGCAACGGGGTCGCGCTCGTGGACCTTCGCGGCTTTGCATCCGATGCGACGGTCGCCCTGCTCGTGCTCGCCCTCGCGGTGCTCGCGAGTCGAGTCTCCCGGCTCGTCGCCCTCGCTCTGGTACTGACCTGGACCGCGCTGCAATACGCCAACTACGAGTCCATCCGCGTGCTCGGATCGCTGATTTCCGTTCGCGACGCCAGCTACCTCGCCGATCCCACCTTTCTGCGCGGCTCGGCCCTGGTCGTCTCGCGCCCTGCCCTTCTCTCGCTGCTCTGCCTGGCCTGTCCGCTGCTGGCGTGGTTCGGATTGCGCGGCGCGCCACTCCGAATTGCACTCTGGAGTGCCGCCGCCGTCCTGCTTCTGCTGGGTGCACAGATGGCCTGGCCCTGGAATGACGAGGCCGCCGCCTGGCGCCAAACCCACTTCGTTCCCCACGACGCCGGGCTGCTGCTGGAAGCGACCTTTCGTTCGGAGTCGACGCCGTCGCGCTTCGTCCACCCGCCGGCGGCGATGCTCGACCTCGTGCCGGGCCTGGCCGGAAATCTGGATGGTGAGCCCCGTCTCCCTGTCGTTGGAGGCGGAACGCCTGTCGGTGGAGGCGGAACAGGACGTCGCAAGACCAACGTTCTGCTCGTCGTTCTCGAATCGGCCACCGGAGCCGTGGTGCCCAGCCTGGCGCAAGACCACGGGCGCTCGTTTCCCAAGGGGCGAATGCCCGAGCTGGATGCCATCGCCCGGAAACACCTCGCCTACTCGACCTTTCTGACCCATCAACGCAAGACCAATCGCGGACTCTATGCGCTGCTGTGCGGTGAGCTCCCGAATCTACTGCCCGGTCTTCCGAAGATGAGCGACGCGGCAAAATCCGGTTGGCAGACCTGTCTGCCGCAGATTCTCGAAGATGCGGGCTACGCAACCGCTTATCTGCAGGCGGCTCCGCTGGCCTTCATGCTCAAGGATCAGTTCATGCCATCGATCGGCTTCCGACAGGTCCACGGGCGCGAGTGGTTCGACCGCGCCTACGCCCAGGGGCCCTGGGGTCTGGACGATCGCGCGTTCTTCGAGCAGTCCCTCGAGATGATCGATCGCCTCCAGACAAACGAAAAGCCGTGGTTCCTGACGCTTCTGACCGTGGGCACGCACCACCCCTACGTGTTGCCGAAAGCGTTTCGTCCAGACCTGGAACCCGAGGCGCTGCGAGCGTTGACGTACCTCGACGAAGCCATCGGCGACTTCGTCAAAGCCCTCGAAGACAGGAGGGTCACCGAAGACACCCTGATTCTGCTCACCTCCGACGAGTCGATGGGCCTCCGGGGACTCGACCCACGCTCCATGATCCTGTTCCAGAATTGGGGACTGCTGATCGCCCTCGTACCGGGTGGATGGCAGGAGCAGGTGAGCGAACCCTTCGGCCAGGTGGATCTGGCCCTCTCGATCCTCGACTTTCTCGATCTCGCGGAAGACGGCACCCATTTCTTCGGGCGCAGCGTATTCCGGCGCTACGACGCGGGGCGGTTTCTGTTCTTCGCCAATTCGAACCTCGCAGTCCTCGGAGCCCTCGACCCCGATGGCGACCTGCTTCTGTGTCGAGACGCGCTCCGGAGCTGCCAGCGACTTGGCGTTCCCAACGGCCGGCTGTTTGCGCGCAGCCTCGTCACCCGTGACTGGCGTTCCCGGGACGAAATCCTCCGCGCTCTGGCCGTGCGCAGCCTCCGCCCAGCGGGCAAGCTTCAGGATCGCGACTCTCAGCGTCGAGACTCTCAACGTCGAGACTGGCAGCTGCTGGCCGACCCGGTCTTCCTGGCGGAAAGCCGCGAAGCGCAGGTGATCCACGGCGGCCAGTCCTTGACCTTGCAGGCCGACGAATGGCTGGAGGTGCATCTCGAGCTGGAAACGCGAGGCGATGCCCGGGTCTCTCTCGAACACATCCTCCGCAGCACCGGAACCGACCGGCTCTACCGCTGGGAGATCCCTCTCAACGGCGGCCAGATCTTGCGAATGCACTACACCTACGCACCCGGGGAACGCACCGACGGAGTCGGGGCGCGTTCCCTGGCTCGAGTGGTCTCGGGTGAACGCATGGAGCTTCGCTTCAAGCGGGCGCAGATGACTCTCCGATCGGGCCGAGACCGACCGGAGCCCGGTGTGCAGGTGCAGCGCCTGAACGTCCAGCGCCGCCCCTAGCCCGCATGTTTCAAAGCGGCCTACCGGGCGGTAGGCACTTCAAATTCGAAAAGTCGCGTGTAGTGGCGGGTTCCGTACACCCAGGGCTCAAAGGCTTCCGGTGGCAGGAGTGACACGAGCATGGGGGCGGAGTGGGGCAAGGCGGTCACGCGATGGCGCCCCTCTTCCAGATGCACCGTCCCGGAGCCGATCTCGCGCGAATCGACCACGAGCTCGGCCCGCGCCGCGCCCGGAACCAATGGGTGAACGTGGTAGGCCCCCGCGCGAATCACATCGATTTCGATCTCCACCGGCACGTCGAAAGTCTCCGGCGTCTCGAATCCCAGCGTATACAGGTTCAGATCGGCCCTGATGTAGTGGCGGCGCCAGAAGAGCAGCGCCTGGCGGGGGAGGTCTCCCAGCCGATAGTCGGCGATCCAGAAAAGGGCGCGGCTCCGTCGATAGTCATCGATGAGCTGTCCCTCGAAGTAGCTGGAAAACATGCGTCGGTGGGCCTTCCCGTGGTGAAAATAGTAGCTGCCGTGATGGCGAAAGAGCGCTCCGCCGGCGTTGTCGATCACAACGTCATTCTCGTCGCTGAAGGCTTCGATCTTGCGCAGCAGGTTGATCTGCTGCTCGTTGCTCGACGCCCGCGTCAGAAAATCGTGCTGGGCCGGAAGCACCGCCAGGGGCAACAGATACAGGATCGGGCGCAACCTTCCGGCCATGGCGAACCGCTGCGCCATGCCCTCGACGAGCTGAGACCAGCCCCGTACGGCGCACAAGACGATCAACATGGAGACCAGCACGTAGTTGTAGGGATACTGGGTCCGGGCCAGCATCGCGGCGGCCATGGCCGCGGCAATGGGAACGCGCCAGAAGCGGCCCGGGCGGCTCGCGACGTAGACCCCCCCGCAGACGAGGAGCGCGAGGGTCGAAATGCGCGTCGCACTCCAAAACGGAACCAGATAGCGACCGAGGGAACTCGACGTCGGATAGACGCGCTCGTGCTCGATCGCGTCGAGGATCGTCGCCTGGAAGGCGGCGGGTAGCAGCCCCAGAACCGCACCGGTGCCCAGGGCCACCACCAGGACGCCCGCCGCCGCCGCCGAGAAAAACCCCGTGAACACGACAGGGGGTTGAAGCATCGAACCCGAAGAGTGCGGCTTCATGCCCCGCCAAAAATGGAACGCCGCCCAGATCGCAAGGGTCGTGCCGGCCACGAATGCCATCTTCTGGGTCATGAGGACGGCGGCCATGAAAAGGACTCCGCAGACCACAGCGACCGAGCGCCGATTCCAACCGCCCGGTTCGCCGCGGTCTCCACGGTCGCGGCGATTGGCCCCTAGATTGGCCTCCAGCAGGGCGAGGCACGCCAGAAACAAGCAGGCCGAAAAACTGTCCGCGCGGTAGTCGATGGCCGACATCAGGCCAAAGCCGAGGGTCATCGGTACGAACGCCGAGAGCAGGGCGACGAAGCGATTCCGCGTCACGGCGTAGCCGGCGGCGACCAGCACGCCGCTCAGCAGGGCCAGATAGACGAACGGAACCTTCCTCAATCGGAGGATCCTTTCGGAGAAGCTGCCGTCGAGCCACAGCACCGGGGCGTGCAGGACATAGCTGAGCGGAAAATGGTGCTCGTAGAAATCGAGGTACGGCCTTTCGCCCTCCGAGACCAGCCAGGTCGCGTGGCCAAACTGGTATTCGTCGACCGTAAAGAAGCGGTCCTGCCCGAACTCGTAGACCGAGTAGAGCGAAGCCACCGCCGCGACCGCCAGAATGAGCGCCGCCGCCAGGCCCAGGCTCCGATCGACGGCCGCTTTCACTCCAGATAACCCAGGGCGCGAAGCTCGGCTTCCAGTTCCGGGCCCATTTCGGGTGTCGGCTCGCGGGCGGTCGCGTCGCGGCTCCAGCGATTCAACAGGCGCGCCAGCTCGACCACGATCTCGGGCTCGTCGGATGCGCGATTGGCGGTTTCGTCGGGATCGGACTCCACGTCGTACAACTCGAAACGCACAGCCGGCACGCCGGGCCTCTCGTCATTCTGGGAACTCCGGGCATTCCGGGAATTCTGGGCATTCTCGGAATTCTGGGAAGCTCCCAGCAACCGGGGAATCCGGATCAACTTCCAGCGACCGCGGCGCACCATCGTCCACGGCGGAGACCCTTTGTCGCGAAGCGAATTGCCGTCCAACAGAGCCTCACCGCTCATGCCGAAGTGGACGCGCTCGGCGGCGGGAGGAGCCGGTGAATCCCCCCGAAGATGCGGGCTGAGATCCGCGCCGGCGAAGTCGGCTGCGTCGGCCGGCGAGAGATCCAACAATCCCAACAAGGTCGGAAGAATGTCGAGCAACGAAACCGGCGCCTCGATCCGAACCCCGGCGGCGACCGACCCCGGCCACCAGAAGACCAGCGGAATCGCCATCGACGCCCGATAGACCAGATCGCCGTGTTCGAAGTAGTAGCCGTGCTCCCCCAGACTCTCTCCGTGATCCGACGTGAACACCACCAGCGTCTCTCGACGCACGGAGGCCAGAAGCTGGCCGATCCAGTGATCGACGTAGCTGATCTCGGCATCGTATAGGGCGGAGAGCGCTGGCAGATCGCGTTTCGAGAGGCCGTGGAGGTCGAAGAACGTCGAGGCCTGAACCGGGCGGTGACGGAGGCGATCGCGGTAGAAGTGGAAGCGACTCCAGTCCACAACCTGGTTGTAGGGAGCGGGTGGGTTGTACATGAAGTGCGGATCCATGTAGTGCACCCAGAGCAGGCGCGGAATCGGGCTCGACTCGAGCATCGACTGGGCTTCCCGGGTCACGGCCTCGGCCATGGCGATCTCCGGCACCGCACCGCGGATCCCTCCGCTGCGAACGCCGTAGCGTTTCCGCAGCATCTTCGCGTCCGAAAAGACCCGAAATCCCTGGCCGAGACCCTGGGCCGGACTCGCCACGGAATTGGCGCTCACGGCGCCGGTCCAATACCCGGCATCGCGAAACCTTTCCGCCAGGGTGAGTTCCTCGGGCGCCAGGGAATCGCCGATCCGGAGCACGCCGTGTTCGGCGGGGTACTTCGCCGTGAAGAGCGAGGCCAGGGACTGGGTCGTGCGCGGGATGGGGGTCTGGGCGTCGGTGAAGACCACTCCTTCGCGCGCGAGCCGATCCATGTGTGGGGTGCTCGCGCCCGCGGTCCCCGAGAAGCCGAGCCGATCCGGGCGCAGCGTGTCCACGCTCACCAGCCAGACGTCTGGCCGCGGATCCACCGCCTCACCGCCACAGGCCGCAAGAACGAGCCAGGCCCCGAGAGCGAGCCAGGCCGAGCGAGCACAGGCTCGATGCGGGGTGGACCCGGACCGCGTCACGGCGAACTCGCCGGATTCAGACGGTAGCGATCGGTCCAGATCCGATTTTGTCGGATCAGCCGCGCGTTCTCCCGGTAGAGGTCCGTCACCCAACCGTGCATCGCCGCGACCCGGCCGGCCTGCGTGGGGTCTCCGCTGAGATCGATCTTCTCTTCGCGATCGGAAACCAGATCGAACAGAAAACGACGGCCCGTGACGAACTCCTCGAAGTACTTGAATCGATCCACGCGAACGCCGGCCGAGGGTCCGCCGTTGGCCGTTGCAAAGAACGCCCGGGCCTCGCGATCTCCGAAGCGTCGAAGCAGCGAATGACCGATGAACGGGTTCGGAAGCTCGATGCCGAGGCGATCGAGGATGGTCGGAGCGATATCCGCGAGCTGACGCACTTCGGACACCACTCCGGGATCGACCCGCCAGGCATCGCCGAGCAGAGCCATCGGAACCCAGACCAGGTCCTCCCAGAGGACACTCTGACGCCCCTCGGGGTGGGGGTCGAACCAGTTGATGCCGTGATCGCTGGCCACCAGCACGATCGTGTTCTCGAACTCCGGGTCGCTCAGCAACGTGTCGAGGAATTCCCCGAGGACATCGTCGCTGTATCGGATCACGTTTGCGATCTGATTCGACCGGTCGGAGTGTCGCTTCCGTGCGAACTGCTCTTCCGGCAGACCGAAGGGATGGTGAACCGCGAGGGTCGCCAGGGCGAGGAAGAAGGGAGCCGGGTGTTCGCGGTTCTTGAGCATCTGGTAGGTGAACCGAAGGACGTCGCGATCGCGCGCCCCCCAGTTGAATTTCGGCATCGCCCCGATCGGCAGATTCGTGCGATCGAAGATCGTCTGGAACCAGCCCTGCATTCGCGGGCCCTTGCCGGCAAACGCGACGGCGCCCCCATGAACGTAGAGGGTGTGGTAGCCACGCCGCCGCAGGATATCGGGCAGGCACATCAACTCGAGATCGTGATTGTGTCGAAAGATCCAACGGGTCGAGAGCCGTGGCAAGGTCGAGCAGTAGACCGAAATAAGCGACCAGCGGGTCTGGGTCCCGTTGGCATACGCATTCGAGAAGAGAAGCCCGCTTCGGACCTGTTCGTCGAACCGAGGCGTCGCCGGGGTCGCGTAACCGATGCTCCCGACGTTCACACCGCGCACCCCCTCCCAGTGAATGAAGATCACATTGGGAGGATCTGCATCGAGACCCGAACAGTCCTCGTCGATCCCATTCCCGGGCACGTCTGAAGCGCCCGGGTGAATGCCGGGCTCGAGGTCGTTGCAATCCGCCGTGAGCGAATAGCCGTCTGCATCGGCGTCGCGGTCGCACAACTCGGCATCTAGCTGGTCGAGTCGGCACAGGTGGTGATCGGTGGCTTTCACCAGCGGGTAGCTTCGATCGAAGTAGCGCCACTCGGGCGTCTGAATCTCAGCGGGCTTCAGGGGCTCGGCGCCCAGAATCGCCGGAAGCGAAACTGCGGCGGCGTCCACGTCGACGGGAGTCGAGCGCACCCCCACGAGCGACACGATGTAGTTATCCGCCACATGGGCGGTGAGCGCGTCGGGCGCCGGAATCCGGCCGGCGCCGACGCCCAGCGCCAACACCACGCACGTCGCCAGCGCTCCCCCCCGCGTGGCCAGGAACCGTTCGGCGGCGTCGAAGACCGGAGCGGCAGCGCATGCGAGAAAGGCGACGGCGGTGAGTGCGAAATAAACGGCGAGGGGCGCCAGCGAATGGACCACCGAGGACCACAGCCGCTGCCAATCTGCGGCGAGGGTCAGGTGAGCGAGAGTCGGGTGGAAGCCCAGGTAGCGAAGGGCTTCGATTTCGGCCAATAGGACCGCGAGCAGCAGGGCCAGAACGTAGGCAACGACCGCTCCGGTGCGTTTCTTCACCCGAACCGGAATCCATCGCACCCCGCCCACGAGCCGGAAGAGCTGGATCGGAAGCATCAGCGCGGCCACCAGCAGGCCATCGCGCAGGCAGCCCACGGCGAGTGGAAGGGCGATCTGTCCCAGGGGCCCGACGCCGGGCGGGAGTTCTGCACTCGCGAGAAACCAGAGCCGGGGCAGGCTCAGGAAAGGCCAGAACAGCAGCAACGCCTTGACGGGCGAGAGATGGAATGAGCGCCATTTCATTTCGTTGCCAGGGCGTTCAACGACTTACGGGCCCGTTCCCAGTCGGGAGCCACGCTGAGGGCGCGTTGGAACCAGCGGCGCGCTTCTTCCACCTCGCCGCGGGAAGCGACGATTTCACCCGCGAGTTGGGAAACGGCCGGGAATCGGGGGTTGGCTCTCCACCCCGCACGAAGCTCGACGAGGGCGTCGACGGGACGTCCCTGCACGCGGAGCGACACGGCGAGGACGAAACGCAGAAACGCCGAGTGCGGGGCCCGGGAGATCGCGCTTCGCACCTCCTCCTGATATTTCGGATGCCCCACCCCGGGGTCGTTGGGGTGGAACCGGCGCGGTGCGAAACGTTCGAACGCAATCGGTAGCTCCCGGTCGAGATCTCGCCGCGCGTAGAGAATCGACTGATCGTCCACGAACACGAGCCCCCAACGCGGATCGGCTTCGATCACATCCAGGAGACCCTGATTCCGAGAGACATCGGACGGATACGGCAGTTCGCGAACGAGGACGAGATCCACGGGGTAGCGATCGAGACCTCGACGCGCCGATTCCTCGAGATTCTTGATGCGGCGAAACTCGGCGAGAAGCGCTTCTCCGTAGACCTCACTGCGCGAATCGATGAATACCGTCACACGCGGCCACAGCTCGTGGATCGCCAACCCCGCCCACTCGTATTCGGTGAGGAGGTGCCCCGAGATCTCAGCTCGACGCAGGAACTCCAGCGCCGGGGCCGCCTGACGAGAGGGGCCGAAACCCGGGCCCACGCCGCCACCGGACCACGGACGCGGCGTCGTCCCGGCCCGATCGGGAATGCCGTGGACGAAGGCCACGCTCGTGAGCACCAGGACCAGCAGACCGGCCGCGGCCGTACCCCAACGCAGCGGGAGCCGAATTCCCACGCCGAGACCCAGGGCCACGGCGGGTCCCGCCATCGCGAGAACCAGGATCAGACAAATCCACGGATCGGGATCGGTCCCTGCGGCGGTCGCAATCGCCAGCCCGGTGAAGACGAGGCCGCAGCTCCCGAGCGCCCAAGCCGCAGCTCTCCCAACCCGATCGCTTCGGTCGGAGCTTGGGGCCGGATGCCGCGCGGCGGCCAGCATCACCAGCAACGGCGGCGTGGCGACGAGAGCGAACCAGGCAATCCAGCGAACATGGCGAAGCGGAAGCAGCCCAAAGGCGAGGAGCAGCCCCACCTCGAGCCACCCCAGACGCCCCCGCCGGGCTGCGAGGGCCAGGGTCGCGCAGGCGAACCCGAGAAAGGACCAGTAGCTCATCAAATGAAGCGACCGGTCCAGATGCTGGCTCCCGAAGAGAGGTTTCCATTCGTTCACGAGCCGGGTGATGGCATTGTCGCTGGCGGAGAATTCAAATGGAAACGTGTAGATCTCGGTTCCCAATGGATTGATCGCGGCGACGACGAGCATCCCGGCGGCCAGACCGATCAGGCGCAGGGGATCGGATGCGGCCGCGCGGACATTGTCGAAGAGCGGCCCGATTCCGTCGGCTGCCAGGAGCATCGCAAAGGCGACGACGGTCACCGCGGCCGCCACCCCGAAAGCGTGCGGTTGCAGGCTCGCCAAAAAGGCCGCCGCGACGAGCGCCCCTCCAACCCCGCCGACACGCACCCAGTGTGCACGGCGATCGCGCGATGCCAACAAACGTCGCACCGTTTCCGCCAGCGCAAACACGACGACCAGTGCGATCCCCAGAACAAACGAACCGTGCAGGTTCACCCACAGGGTCTCGAGCGGCAGCAGCCAGAATACGGCCCGACTCTCCCCCCCCGATCGGGCGATCTCCCGATCGCGCCACAGCAGGGCGACCATCGTCAGCAGGATCGGCAGTGCCAGAAGTTCGGGCCGCGCGAGAATGCGGTAGCGCAGAACCGTCAGGCTGAGCACGAGGACCGGGAGCGCCAGACCCCACGGCACCCGGGCTACCGCGACGCCCCAAAAGAGCAGCGCGACGATGGCCACGGTCGGAAGCACCTTGGCCACGATCTCCACACCCGGGATGCCGGCCGCCCGCTCGGCGATCGCGTAGATGGAGGCCGCCAGCCACTCATGGGCGACGTAACGGTTGCCCGCTGCAGTAAAGGAATACCGGTCGGTACGCGGAACCGAGAGTTCATCGACGATCAGCCGACCGGTCGTCAGATGGATCCAGATGTCGTTGTTGTCCAGGGGCGGCACGGCCGCTGTGACCGTGTAAGCGAACAGCCCGGCGCACACGGCCGCCACGCCGATCCGAAGCCCTCGCCGCGAGTTTCGGGAGCCCATCATCGAACGGCGAAGTGTACGCAACGCCGCCAGGCCCGTCCGACTTCGCTCGGCTTCGGAAGAGAAGAGTGCGAAGTCGGCCCAGGGGCCGACTTCCACGCCGGCTGAACGCTGTCGCTGAGACCGCTGCGCGCCCTTCGGGCTAGCCTCAGCGGCCTTGCCACCTCGGCTTGCGCTTCTCGGCAAAGGCGCGGGGACCTTCGATGAAGTCCTGGCTGGTGAGCATCTCCCTCAGTGTCTCGTAGCGACCCCGCATGGCCTCTTCGAGCCCGCCCTTCTCGAGGCCCTCCAGAGCACACTGCTTCGACGCGCGCACACTGAGCGGTGCGCACTCGAGGATCTGGTCGGCCCAGCGGCGCGCCGCATCCATCAGTTCGGCCGGAGGGACCACCTCGTTGACGAAGCCCAGAGTCAGCCCCTCCCGGGCCGAGACCCGACGGCCTGTGAGAAGCATTCCCATGGCGTGCTTGAGCGGAATCTGACGCGGCAACCGGTGCATACCGCCCGCCAGCGCGGCGAGCCCGACCCGAGGTTCGGGGACACCGAAACTCGCGGTCTCCGACGCGATGATCAGGTCGCAGGCCAGGGCGATCTCGAAGCCGCCTCCGAGAGCCAGGCCGTTGACCGCCGCGATTACCGGCTTCGCGTTATCGAAGCGAGACGTCAGACCCGCGAAGCCCGTCGGGGGAATCGCCAGTCGAGCACCCGCCGTCGCCTGGAACTTGAGATCGTTGCCCGCGCTGAACGCCCGATCCCCGGTTCCGGTGACAATGGCGACCCACAGATCCGGATCCGCCGCGAAATCGTCGAACACCTTGGCGAGCTCGATGTTGGCGGGCGGATGCAATGCGTTCATGACCGCGGGTCGATCCATGGTCACCGTCAGCAGGCGTCCGTCGCGCACGACCTGGCAGAACTCGGGCATCACTGATCCTCCGCTGTTGCCTGCGCTCATCCTACCCGGAATCGACCCGGGGCTTCCAGCAGGCTGCCGGTGGGCTGCCCCGCCGATGTCGGGGCGTGTTCTATGCTCCCGTGATGGTTCCGGACCTCGGCGGCCTGTTCCGTGCGTTGCTCCTGCTTACCCTGCTGGTGGTGCCGCTCTATGCGTGGCGGGTGCGAGGGCGCGCCTATGCGCTCTTCGGGCTCGTCACCCTCCTGTTCTCCTTTCCGGGAGCTTGGATCAGCCATGCTCGCCTCGCGGCATGGATCGGCTCGGAGGCGAGACCCTGGCTCGACGCGAGCTTTGCCTACGGAGTCTCCGCCGCGGGACTGCACTTGATCCATCTGGTCCAGGCGCGACTGCGCTCGCGCATCTATCGGGCCACCGTGAGCATTCCCGGCCAGGTTTTTCTGGCCGCTGGCTTCCTGGCGGGCCTCTGGCAGCTGCTGCTGCTCCCGCTTGGGGCGGGGCTGACCCTCGTCGGCCTGGGCGCGGTGGCGCAATCCCTGCACTGGCTGGATTGGTTCCCGTTCACCCTGGCCGGGCTCTCGATCATCACGTCCCTGCGACGCGCCACCGAGTGGGTGCGAATCCGCCTCGACGTGGACGGACCCAAAGGGTTCGAGCGCGTACCCGTGGAACGCAGCCGCCGGCCCCACCCCATCTCTCACCGCGAGAGGCCACTGCGCATCGTCCAGATTGCCGATCCACACCTCGGTCCTTGGCAATCGATCGCTCGCCTGCGCCGCACGCTGGAGTCGCTGCTGAGCCACGACCCGGACCTGGTCCTGCTCACCGGCGACTTTCTGACGATGGAGGGCCAGGGCTCGCGGGGCGCCCTGGCCGAGGCATTGGCTCCGCTCCGCCCATTCCGGGGCCGCAGTTTCGCGGTCTTTGGCAATCACGATCTCGAAGCCGAGCGAGAGGTACGCGACGCGTTGGCGGCCAGTGGGGTCGCCCTCCTGGTCGATGCGGCGACCGTCGCAACGACCCCGGTGGGGCCGGTGCAGATCCTCGGAGCCCACTACCGCCGGCGAGACCGGATCTCTCCGATGCGAGCTCTCCTGAGTCAGAACCCGCGGCAGAGGGGCATCCCGCGCCTGTTGCTACTCCACGATCCCTCGGGCTTTCGAGATGTACCCGACGGAGAAGTCGACCTCACTCTCTCAGGCCACACCCACGGCGGCCAACTCGGACTCGTGAGTTTCGGGCTCGACTGGACCGTATTGCGAAATACGCGCTGGCCCGACCACGGCCTTTTCGCCCGGGGATCCAATCGTCTCTATGTCCACCGGGGCACCGGGTTCTACGGTTTCCCGCTGCGCGTCGGGGTTCCGGGGGAGGCATCGATCCTAGAGCTTGTGATGGATCCGTCCACGTAGAGCCTCGACCGGCCCGCGGATGCTCTGCGGACCCGCGCCGCTCTTCCAGTGCCGCAGCGCCGCCACGATCAGAATCAGGGCGCCACAGCTGTAGAGAGAGACGACGGGGTACACATAGCGACTGCTCCAGGTCGGAAATGACGAGGCGTCGACGAGCGTGAGCATGAAAACCCGGCCCGACACGGCGGAGAAGATCAGAACGAGAGCGGTGGTCAGGGGATCCGCCAGAATCCGTCGCCACGGCGGCCACAGGCAGAATAACAACGCCGCGCCACCCGCAAGGGTCAGCCCGCGTATGAGCCACGCGTGAGTTCTCCACAGCCAGCGGCGCACCCAGCGCCGGGCCGCACTTCCCGTTTCGCCCTCGACGACCGCGTCCACGCCCAGGAGAATCCCATCGGCCTCGACGGATTCGCCCGCTCGTGGCAGTGGCAATCGCGTCGTCGCACCGGACTGCCGGACGAATTCGACGGTTACCGGCACCGACCGGAAAGCTTCCGTCAGTTTCTCGACATCGAAGCGGAAGCTCAGCTGGTCGCGAGGGGGATGTGCCGAGACCGACGCGATTTCGACGAACAGTTCGGGATCACTCGCCCGATCCGCGCCGCGCCACCGCGGTCGACGCAACGAGATGCGTTGAATGGGGTCGCCCGCGGCGGTCGCCCGGCCCTCGATACGAACCGGGCTCATCGACGTGAGTTCCGACCGGCGAGATGCCACGTCGTCGAAGAGCTCCTTGATCGGCGCGCGAATGGCCGCCAGGTCGCGGGGCAGATCCCAGTCCGGGGCGTCTCCGGGCATGCCCATACGCCGCGCCACCCGCTGGAGAGAATCGCCGAGATATCGGCGGTAGGTCTCCGGATAGGGATGCAGGAAGCCCAGCCCCCTTCGTTCCGGTGGCAGGGCGCCGCGCGCCCGGGCCGCGCCGATCTCGTCGGCGATCCGCTGAAAAAATGCGTCGGCTTCAGGTGCCGACCCCATCCGCCCCGCCTTCGCCGCCGCTTCGCGCATCGTCCACATGAACCAGGCTCCAGCGTAGTCGTCGCAGACCTGGACGACCCTGCAGCTTACGGCGCGCCCCCAACCCTGCGTCTCCAGATGCGAACGCAGCTCGCCGAAGGCTGGGCTCACGGCGTAGGCGTGGCGTCGCACTTCCCGGGGCACGAGCACGAAGCGCCGTGGGGAAGCGTGATCGATGCGCTGCAGTGCGGAATTTGCCGCCGCGAAACCCGGCGCCGAAAGATCCGAGGTGCGAAACAGTCCGTAGTGCCGAGCATTGAGCCCGGCAAGCATCGTCGTGATCAGCCCGATTCCGAGGATCCCGATCGCGACGGGCATCCCAGAGGCCCGAGAGGCCTCTCGCCAGGACGAACCTCGGGCACGGCGCGCGACCCAGTCGAAACCCATTCCGGCAATCAGGAGCCCCGCGACCAGGGGTTTCTCGGGCCGGGTCGTCCACAATACTCCCAGGGCCAGTCCCGCCCAGGCCGCATGTCGCCAGCGCCAGCGCGTCAGCTCGGAACGGACACACAAGAGCAGACCGCTGATCGCGGCCAGCATCACGGGCAGATAGAAACCCGCGGCGAGAAGCTCGCGGTTCACCAGCAGGCTGTGAGGCTGAAAAACGAGTAGGCCGAGGCAGGCGAGAGCCGGGGCCCAGGGCAGCCCGCTGCGCCGGAGCGCCATGGCGAACAGGACCGATGCCGCCACCAGCAGAATCTCCGCCGCCCAGCGCATGGGGATTCCCGTCGCGTGCACCGCCGCGATCCAGATCGGGTAGGAGGGCTCGCGAATCAACGTCATGTGATCGTAGTCGCCGAGCCACTCGCCCCGAATCAGCGCCGCGGCCATCTCGGCGTAGCGCTGATGGTCATGGGGAATCGCGCGAGCCACGACCTCGTCGTCGAAGACCAGCCAGAACTTCAAGCCGACGAGAAGCGCACCACCCAGTACGAAGGGAAGCGGCGCCGTTAATTTCCTCTCGGGCATGAAGCCCGTCAGGGTAGGTGATACCAGTTGTAACCGCTGAGAAAGACTTCGCGGGACATCGCGACCTCCGAAATCACGACGACGCCTACGACGAGGCCGACGCAGGCCCAGGCGGCAGCGGTCGCGGCGCGCGCGGGGAGCCTTGAAGTCGCCACCTGGATACCTCGCAGGTAGAGGACCAGAGCGGGAACCATGACGCCGGAGATGAGCCGGCCATGGGAAAAGTAGGGTCTGGCCGCGGAAGGATCCGTCTTCTCTCCGTAAACGAACAAAAGGGAGAGTCCCGCCAGGCACGCCACCGAAGACAACAGCGCGACCCAACTCATGCCCTCGAGCAGCCGCTCCGCACCCCCGTTCCGGCGCCAGAGCCCGGAGGCCGCTCCGAGCAGGAACACCCCGGTCGAAGCGGTGTAGAAGAGGTCCGCTCCCGACCAGGAGAGCGTGGTCCGATACCACGCCAGCTGCCCGCGCCAGAAGCGCGGGATCAGGTCGGAGATGAAGACCGCCATCCCCGACGGTGTCAGGAGGGGATGGTCCCAGAGTTCGGCGAATGGCTTGGTTCCCCAGCCCATGCCATTGAGCTTGAACGAGGTACCCAACCAATCGCCGAGGACAAAATGGTTGCGAACCAGCCACATGGCGAGGGGAGTCAGAATCATCAGCCAGAGCCACAGCCAGCGGCGGGCTTCGCCACGGAGGGCGCGTGCCTCCGGCCGATGAACCAGGGCGTGTGCCGTGCAGAGGGCGCATACCACCAGCAGTCCCAGGTTGGTGTACTTCGTGAGCATCGCCGCGGAGGTCAGCAGGCCCGCCGCGACGTATGCACCCGCGCCCGACCCCGGACGGCGGGCGAGTCGCAACACGGTGAAGAATCCGCCGGTGAACAACAGCGGCGACAGCGCGTCCTGGGTCACGTAGTAGAAGGCGTCCTGGGGAAACACCGTGAGCAGGATGGGAACGCCCAGGCGAACCAAGGCATTCGCGGGAAACACCTCCCGCAGGAATCTGTGGGCGGTGAGCACGAGAGTGAACATCACCAGAACGTTCAGACCGCGCAGCCAATACAGTAGGCGCCCGCCCTCGAGCCCGATCCACCCGCCCAGGTTGTACCAGGCTCCGCTCAGGGCGTAGTGGACGGGCGGCTGGTGGGCCTCCAGATTGCGACGTCTCTCCAGAAAATCCCGACTGTCCTCGATCTTCGCGAGCATCGCGCCGCGGTTTCGCTTCCAGGCGGGTGGCGCGGCACCGTCGTCGCGCTGCCAGGGACGCATGTGGTACTCGGGGGTTCCGTACATCCCGAGAAAGGTCGCGGTTTCGGCCTCGTAGGCCTCGGTATCCGGTCGAGGCAGATAGCCCCGCGAATACTTGATGGCCATGTCGACGTGCCGATGTTCATCAATGGGAGAGAAGAAGGGGAACGCCGCCGCGAACAGGAAGACACGTATCGCTGCCAGGGCGGCCAAGCCGACGACGAGTCGTTCCTCACGGCTTCGCACAGCCAGAAGCATGGCAGATACCCCCCACGGGTGCGACGCCGGCGGCCCTCGCGGTTGCACCGGAAGTCGAGGCGTTGCATTCTCGCCCCCCCCAAACGAGGTGAATGTGGCCCCCCCGCAACCCCGCTTTTCCCTCATCGAACTCGAGCCCGACCGGGAAACCTCCTTCGGCGAAGAAGTGGAACGCGGGCTCACCGGCCCGTCCAAGAGGATTCCCTGCCGCTTCCTCTACGATGAGCGGGGATCCCAGCTATTCGAGCAAATTTGTGGAACTCCGGAGTACTACGTCACGCGAGCGGAACACGAGATCCTCGCGGACCGATCCGAAGAAATCGCCAACATCTTTCCATCACCGATCACATTGGCCGAACTGGGCAGCGGGAGCTCTTCGAAGACGCGCCTCCTGATCGAGGCCCTGCTTCGACGGCACGGTGGGCTTCGCTACCTGCCCGTCGATATCTCGCGCACCATGCTCGAGGCGAGTTCACTGGATCTGATCGACCGCTACGATGCCCTCGAGATCCGCGCCATCGCCAGCGAATACAACGCGGGGCTGCGCCACGTGGGCGCAGAGACCGATCGATCGAAGCTCATTGCCTGGCTCGGATCGAACGCGGGAAACTACGAACGCGCGGACGCAGCGAAACTGCTGGGCAACGTGCGCTCGGCCATGGCCCCCGCCGATCGCCTCCTCATCGGAATCGATCTGCGGAAGGACCGCGAAACGCTGGAAAAAGCCTACGACGATGCCCAGGGGATCACCGCGAAATTCACCGTGAACCTGCTCGATCGGATCAATCGCGACCTCGGAGGGCATTTCGATCTCGAGCAATTCCGTCATCGAGCGGTCTACGACGAAGCCGAGGGTCGCATGGAGATCGGACTGGTGAGCCTGCGGCACCAGCGCGTCGTCGTGGACGCCCTCGACCTCGAGATCGATCTCGCCGTTGGGGAGTTCATTCACCTCGAGCACGCCGTCAAGTATTCCCAGAGTGAAATCAAAGAGTTGGCCGCCAGCGCCGGGATGCGCGCGGAGCGGGGATGGCTCGATTCGCGCAAGCGCTTCAGCCTGAACCTGTTCGCGCCGGCCTAGGGATTCCCCACGGGGAAGGGACTGTGCTCGTTTTGGCGTAGGAACGGAAATTTCCAAAATTTCCGTGACACCTTTCGTGGTGGCGGACCACTCACCCATTAGAAAGCCAAATATCCCCTTCCCAGGGAGGCTCGGAGGCGCCTAGCGGCTTCGGGCCTTCCCTTTTTGCGGGTATCGGCGGGCGAAGCCCGCCTGCCCGCACGGCGAGGCTGCGCCTCGCCTCGCACCGCACCTTCAGACGAAGCTCGGCTGGGGTCAATGGGCCTCGCGCCAGTTGCGGCCCGTGCCCACATCAACCACCAGGGGAACCCTCAGGGAGAGGACGCCCTCCATCCGTTCACGAACCGTCGCAGTCAGTCGCTCGAGTTCGGATTCGGGGGCTTCGAAGACCAATTCGTCGTGGACCTGGAGGATCATCCGTGCCCGGAAGGCCTCGGCTTCCAGGGCAGCGTCGACCGCTAGCATCGCCTTCTTGATCAGATCGGCCGCCGTGCCCTGAACGACCGAATTGACCGCCATCCGCTCGGCCGCGTTTCGGAGCACCCGATTCCGCGACCCGAGATCGGGGAGATACCGACGCCGGCCGAGCAGGGTCCGAACCCAGCCCCGCTCGCGGGCTTCCTGAACGGTGCGATCGAGGAAGCGCCGGACTCCGTCATAGCGGGCGAAGTAGGCGTCGATCGTCTCCTGCGCCTCGCCTGTGGCGATTCCGAGCTGTCGCGCCAGACCAAACGCCGATGACCCGTAGATGATTCCAAAGTTCACGGCCTTGGCTCGCGCCCGTTGATCCGCCGTCACCCGGTCCGGGGAGATGCCCGCCACTTCCGCAGCCGTGAGGCGGTGGATGTCTTCCCCCCGGCGAAACGCCTGGATCAGGCTCTCGTCTTCGGAATAGTGCGCGAGAATGCGAAGTTCCACCTGGGAGTAGTCGGCCGACAACAGACCGTGCCCCTCGGCGGCAATGAACGCTTCGCGAATCTTCACACCCTCGGGGGTGCGGATCGGAATGTTCTGAACGTTCGGATCTGTCGCCGAGAGCCTGCCGGTCGCCGCGCCGAGCTGATGGAAGGTGGGATGAATGCGGCCGGTCTTCCGGTTTACGAGGGGAGGCAGGGCGTCCACGTAGGTATTCTTGAGCTTTGCCAGTCGCCGATAGGCGAGGATCCGCGCCGGCAGCTCGTGGTGGGCCGCGAGTTTCTCGAGCACATCCTCATCGGTGGAATACCCCGTCTTCGTCTTCTTGATGACCGGAAGTTTGAGCTTCTCGAACAGAATGACCTGCAGCTGTTTCGGGGACGAAACGAGGAAGGTTTCCCCGGCGAGCGCGTGGATCTCTCCCTCGAGTTGTTCGAGTTGGTCTCCATATTCGCGGGAGAGTTCTCCGAGCCTGGCTTCGTCGATGCGCACCCCCGCGCGTTCCATGCGCGCCAACGTCCGTGTCAGGGGAAGCTCGACTGCGTCGAAGAGTTCGTCGAGATCATCGGCCGCCAGACGCTCGGCCAGAGGTGCATGCAGGGACGCGACGGCGCAGACTTCCCCCGCCAACCATTCCGCCAGCTGGTCCCGGGGAACCTCCGCAGCCGGGGTCGCCTTCGCGCCGCGCCCGACGAGATCTTCCCAGGTGCGCACCGTCTCGCCGAGATGTTGAGCGGCCAGTCCGGCCACGCCGCGCGGACCCGCCGGATCCAGCAGGGAACCCGCGATCTCGACGTCGAAAGCCGGCGCATTCAGCTCGCAGCCCTGCTCGGCGAAGAGCATCTGCATCCCCTTGGTGTCCCGGCCAATCCACGGGACCGATCCGCCCCGACCGAGAACGGGGCCCAGCATCTCGACGAGCGCGCCCAGGCCTGCATCGCCCAGACCCTCGAGGGGGATGTAAGCAGCCCGGTCCGGCGCGAGCGCCATGGCCACAGCCACGGGATCGGCCTCGAGAGGGCGACCCCGGTTCATCACCATTCCGATCGGAAGGACGCGAAGTCGCGAAAGTTCCGACATCAGCGAGGCGAGTTCGGCGGCACCGTTGACGATCTGAACCTGAATTCGCGCCGGGACGGAGTCGGAGCTGCGCCGCTCGTCCTGCACCTGATCCAGCAACCGCGTGAAACCCAGACGCGCAAACAGCTCCCGCAGACTCTCACGGTCGGGTTCTCGACTGCGTAGGTCTTCGAAGTCGAGGGGCAGGGGTACGTCCGCGCGAAGCGTAGCGAGGCGCTTCGACAAGCGCGCTTCCTCCAGCTGAGACGCGATAGCGTTGCGAGCGCGTTTCGATGCGATCTCCTCGCGGTGTTCGATCAGGTTCTCGAGGTCGTTCCATTCTCGAATCAGCTGGGCCGCGCCCTTTTCCCCGATCCCCTTCACTCCGGGAATGTTGTCGCTCGGATCGCCGACCAGCGCCCGCATATCGAGAACCCGATCGGGAGGGACTCCGAATCGCGCCTCGACCTCGGCGGGCCCGTAGCGCCGGTCTTTCATGCCGTCGAGCAGACTGACGCGGGCATCGACGAGCTGCATCAAATCTTTGTCCGTCGAGACAATGGCCACCTGGCAATCGGCGGGCGCCGCGGCCACGAGGGTCGCGATGACATCGTCGGCCTCGAAGTCCTCGATCTCGATGAGCGGAATCCGATACGCTTCGAGGAGCTCACGCACCATGGGAATCTGGGTGGAAAGATCCTCCGGCTGCGCATCGCGGGTCGCTTTGTAATCCGGGTACATGCGATGCCGGAAGGTTTTTCCGCGTGCGTCGAACACCACGGCCACGTAGTCGGGCCGCTCCTCGCGCATGACCTTGAGCAACATGTTGACGAAGCCGTAGGCGGCGTTGGTGGGGGCACCGTCGGGGGCGCGCAAACCCGGGATGGCAAAGAAGGCCCGGTACAGGGAATTGGTGCCGTCGACGAGAACGGCGCGGGACGGCGAGGGGAGCGGCACTTGCTCGGACACGTCGGCGGCCGAGGGTAACCCGTTCTGGACCGGTTGACCCCGTCTGGCCACCTGCGTAGCTTGTCCCCGCGATGTCGGCGACCCCCCCCCAGAGACCCACTCGATCGCCCCGGCCGGCATTTCAGCCGCGATTCACGATCGGAATCTTCTACCTCGCCGCTTTCTTCATGCTCTACGCACTCATGCTGGCCGCGCCGGCGCTGATCGAAGTGGCCAATACCGTCCCGCCGGGTCCCGAGCAGCAAGAGATCGCCAAGCAGGCGGCAAAGGAGGCGCTCCAGTCGCGGTTGTGGATGGCGGCGGTCGCGTCGATCGCCACGGTAGCGTTGGGAATCCGGGCCGGCATTCTGCCCGGAACGCGCCCGGCTCGTTGATTCCCCGACCGGTGAGTTACGCGGTGTGCTCGTTGACGTAGCGCTCCATGTCGCTGATCGTGCGCATGCGCTCCACGTCCTCATCGGAAACTTCGATATCGAAGGCTTCCTCGATGGCCATCACGAGCTCGACGACGTCCAGCGAATCGGCACTCAAATCTTCGACAATGTTCGCGTCGGAGGTGACTTCGCGCAGCTCGACGCCCAGTTGATCGGCGACGATCAATCGAATCCGTGTTTCCAGGTTGTCGCCCACTGCCCCTCCCCTAGCGACCGGCCCGACTGTACGCCATTTCTGGGGGTTCTTCGAACCCCGGCGTTTCGACTTCGATACGGCTTTGGATCAGCCGATCTCGTCGCTGCCTTCGTAGCGGTAGGGGTCGAAGAGCTTGGTCTGGATATAGCGCTCGCCAAAACTGGGAATGATGACGACGATCAGACCCAGATCGCTTCCGTCTCCGCGGGCGTATTGGAGGGCGGCGCTCACCGCGGCGCCCGAGGAGATCCCGCACAGCAGGCCTTCTTCTTTCGCCAGGCGCCGGGCCATTTCGAGAGATTCGTCACTGCTCACCTTGATGATCCCGTCGAGCAGATCCTGGTCCAGTATGTCGGGAACGAAGCCCGCTCCGATGCCCTGGATCGGGTGCTTGCCAGGCTGACCGCCGGAGAGCACCGGACTGTCTTCGGGCTCCACCGCAATCGCCCGGAATGAGGGCTTGCGTTCCTTGAGCGCCTGGGCGATGCCGGTCACGGTACCGCCGGTGCCCACGCCGGAGATCACTGCATCCACCTGACCGTCGGTATCGGTCCAGATCTCCTCGGCGGTCGTCGTTCGATGCACTTCGGGATTGGCGGGATTTCGAAACTGTTGGGGAATGAACGCATTGGGGAGCTGGTCGACAATCTGGTAGGCGCGATCGATCGCGCCGGGCATTCCCTTGGCGGAATCCGTGAGGACGAGCTTGGCGCCGAACGCGCGAAGAACCGCGCGGCGTTCCGGGCTCATCGACTCGGGCATGGTCAATATGCACTGGTAGCCCTTGACCGCAGCCACGAAGGCCAGTGCGATTCCGGTGTTGCCGCTGGTCGGCTCGACGATGATGGTCTTGCCGGCAGTGATCAGGCCCTCCCGCTCGGCGCTCTCGATCATGGCGAGGCCGATTCGATCCTTCACGCTGTTGGCCGGATTGTGGCTCTCGAGTTTTCCCACGATCTGAGGTTTGACACCGGCCGTGACTCGGTTGAGTCGGACGAGCGGAGTGCGACCGATCAATGCGGTGACGTCGTTGGCGATGTTCATGGTACCTCCGTGGCCCGTTAGCATACCCGGGCGCGCCGACGGTTGTCATCTGAATCGGGGAGAAACAGCTCCTCGAGTAACACCGTCGCGTAGCATCCGGGCGGCAGCGAAAACCGCAACTCGATGCCGGTCTCGAAGCCGCGCGTGCTCACAGCGCTGGGTCGAACGCGCAGCGAGCGCCTCGCGCCACGAAGTCGAATGCCCGGCACCCGCAAACTGCCGAGGTCGATCCCATAGCTGCTGAGAATCGCCCTCTCACGCCGGGCCGCGTCGTCCCCGGGCTCGATCACGCGGGTCCCGAAGATGGGCCCGGTGGGGCTGATCTCGAACGCCAGTGCCCGCGGCGTCTCGGCCTCGACATCATCGACCCGAAACAACCCGCCCGAGGCGTGAACGACGGCAACGTCACCACTTTCCACCCGACTCCAATCCGGCGATCGGGCCGCGAGCACATCGTTGAACACGGCGGCTTGGAGGGCGGAGATCAGGAAGCGGGCGCGGCGTCGATCGCCCCCGCCCCCTTTCCCGGCCAACAGCGCCCGACCACGCTCGACGTTCTGGCCATCGCGACCGAACCGCTGGCTTCCGAAGCGGTTGGGCAGTCCGATTTGCGCCGCGCGCTCCAGGCGCACTTCCACCTGTTCCGCGACCTTTCGATCGACGTCCCGAAGAACGATGCGGAAGCGGTTCTCGCGCACGTGCCCCGTCCGCAGCTTGTGCGGATGGCGCACGGCCTCGAGCACCCGCACTCCGGGGAGCGACAGGCCGAGGGCGCGATCCGGCGCGAGGTCCGGCACCGAGAACCACTGGGTGGCCACCGCGACGCGGTCTTTTCGCCCGGCATACCCGACGTCGCGAGCCGCGACACCCTCCGCGCGGGCAAGCGCTCGCGCCACGTCTTCCGTTGTGCGGAGCCGTTTTTCGACCCGGACGAAGGTATGCGCGCCCTCGCCAGTCGGTGCATAGGGCAGAACTTCATCGACCCGAAAATCCTCGGGCCCGGCGATGCGGGGCACGTTCAACGTCCGTTTCCGATGGTCTGTGCGACGGGACCAAATGAACGCCGGTGCGCCGGGGTGGCTCCGAAGCGACGCAGGGCCGCCAGGTGCTCACGAGTCGGATAGCCCATGTGGTGACCGAACCCGTAGTCCGGATAGCGTCGGTGCAACCGCCGCATGATGGCATCGCGGTGGACCTTCGCCACGATCGACGCCGCGGCGATCGATCCGTCGATGGCGTCGCCTCCGACCAGACCTGTCTGGCGCATCCGCAGGCCCGGGATCGTGCGCGCATCGACCAGAACATGATCCGGTACCACCGGAAGATCCAGGACCGCACGGCGCATGGCCTCGAGGCTGGCGCGCAGAATGTTGAGGCGATCGATCTCGGCCCGGGAGACCTCGCCGATGGCCACCGCCACGGCCTGCCGGCGAATCTCCGCCGCCAGTCGCTCGCGGACCGCGGACGAGAGACGTTTCGAATCGTCGAGACCGGGCAAATCGATGCACTCGGGCAATACCACAGCGGCCGCCACCACCGGCCCCGCGAGCGGACCCACGCCGACTTCGTCGACTCCGGCCACCCAACGTGCTCCGGCGGCAAACAATCGCCGACGCCGAGCAAAGAGTCGCGCCATGCGACGTGCCTCGATTCGCTGCCGGCGCAAGCGCCCTTCCAGAAGAATCGCCAGCGCCCGCGCACCTCGGCGTCGGTCGCTGCGCAGGGCCGCGATCAGTCGGCGCACATCGCGGTCGCTTTTGGCAGCTCCGCAGCGGGCGCGCAGCTCCGCTAGCGGCACCCGGGAAAGGTCCATCAGTGCTCGTCGGGGAGCGGCCCGGCCACCGCGTTTAGCGTGCGACGAGAACGGCGATCGGAGACGTCCGCACCACCGCCGCGGAATTGCTGCCGAGGAAATACTCCGTAATGCGGTTGCGGCCGTAGGCCCCCATCACGATCAGTCCGGCGCGGATCTCCCGGGCGGAGTCGATGAGCTTTACGTCGGGACGACCGAGGGTCGACGAAATCTCGCGGACCGGCACGGGCAACGACCCCACGACGCCCCGGACCTCGTCGAAGCGCGCCACGGCGCGTCCCTTGTCCTTCGAGTCGACGAACACATGAATCGGCTCACCGAGTCGGGTGGCGAGCTGGACCGCCAGCTTCGCGGCGATGCGCGACCCCGGCGAACCGTCGAAGGCCAATACCAGCGGCCCGGACAAGTGACCGCCTCCGGGCACAACCAGCGCCGACTTGGCGGTTTTCCGCATCACGCCGTCGACGGTGGAACCGATCAGGCCGGTGCGGAAGTTTGCGTGTTGCCCATCCCGTCCGAGCACGATCAGATCTGCCTGCTGGCCCCGGGCGACGATTCGGTCGTCGGCAATCCCCTGAGACGACTCACACGACGCATCCAGCCCCTCGGAGCGAGCGAGTTCACTCACACGCCGACACGCCGCTTCCGCGCGATTCTTGAGATAACCCGCGAGAGGCTCCTGGGTCGGAGGTGCAACGCCCAGCCCGTCCTCCTGGACTCCCCGGGCATAACGATCCTCGGCGACGGAAAGGCCCAGCAACCGGGCTTTCAGCCGAGCCGCCAGACTCACACCGAAGCGTTCGGCGACAGCAGCCGCCTCAGATCCATCTGTCGCTAGCAATATCGTCGAGATCATTCCGTTCTCCGCGCTCCCGTCGCGCACCGCCTCCTGCTAGGAAAGCCAGCGCCCGAGCCAGGTTCCCCAGACGAGATTCATCATACGCTTGATCATCTGTCTCTTTCGAGCAGTATACGGGTACCAGAGAATTTCTGATTTCCCGCCGAAACGATCGATCACAATCGACTGGGCGTGGCAATAACTCCGAAGCCCGATTTCCCCATTGACCTGTCCGATTCCGCTGTCCTTCACGCCCCCGAATGGCGACTCGGTTACGCCGTACGTGATCATGCAGTCGTTGACGACTGCGGATCCGGACCGGATCGCCCGGGCCAACTCGACGCCGCGGCGTTTGTTTCGCGTCCAGACGCTCGCGTTCAAGCCGTAACGCGAGTCGTTCGCCAGACGCACCGCCTCGTCCTCGTCCCTCACCCGCATGATGGGAAGCACGGGGCCGAACGTCTCCTCGCGCATGACCTGCATCCCGTGATCGACGTCGATGAGAACCGTTGGCTCGTAGAAACAGCCCTCGTAGTGGGGATTCCTCTGACCGCCGGCCAGGACCCGGGCTCCCTTTTCCACCGCCTCGCGCACATGGGACTCGATCACCTCGAGCTGTTGGGGCCAGATGATCGATCCGACCTCGAACTCCCCGGTCACTCCCTGGCGCAGCTCCGCCGTCTCCTCGACGACCTTCGCCGTGAACTCGTCGGCGACAGCCTCGACCACGTACACTCGCTCGATCGAGGTGCACACCTGCCCCGAGTTGCTGAAGGCACCGAAGACCGCCCCCCGAGCCGCTCGTCCCAGATCGGCATCGGCGCACACGATCATCGGATCCTTGCCCCCGAGTTCGAGCGTGCAGGGGATGAGCCTCCTCGCGCACGCCTCGGCCACCTTGCGCCCGGTGCGTACACTTCCGGTGAATGAGATTTTGTCGACCTCACCATCGGCGAGAGCCGCCCCGGTCTCGCCGTCGCCGAGAAGCAGGTTGAAGACGCCCTCGGGCAGCCCGGCTTCGGAGAGAAGCTTTTCCACCAGCCGGCCGGAGAAGGGGGTCACCTCCGAGGGCTTGAGCACCACGGCGTTGCCCGCCATCAGGGCCTGTACTGTCGGATTGAGCGACAGCAGAAAGGGGAAGTTCCAGGGTGTGATGATGCCGACCACCCCAAGCGGTCGATAGGAAATCCGGAGCTTTTTCGTCTTCAACAGATGAACCGGAATCGCCCGGTCGGCGAGGATGCCCTTCGCGCGCTTGGCGTAGAACTGGAGTGCGTCACACGCGGTCAGGATCTCCGTCGCCAACGCCTCGATCCGGGGCTTCCCTGTCTCGGAGACGATGACCTCGACGAACTCCTCTTCCATGTCGCAGAGAAGCCGGGCCGCTCGCTGGAAAATTCGGCCCCGGGCATCGAAGCTCAGTGCCCCCCAGTCTTGCTGGGCCTTTCGCGCGCGTTCGATCGCCGCATTCACGTCGTCGGCGTTCTGGACCTCGTATTCCCCGACGGGATCGAAGTTGGCGGGATTGGAAAGACGGAGGCGCCGGTGTCCATCCGGCGCGTTTTCCAGCTGCTCGATGACACCCATTCCGACCCCTGACAGGCCCCCCATCGGAGCTCCCGCCGCGCAACCCACGACGACTCGAATACAGCGTCGCACGATACGGGATCCCCGCGGGAATTGTCAATCGAGCGGATCGGCGGTTGCGAGCGAGAGCGGCGCGTGCCATGAGGGAGCATGGCGGCGGCGGAGCTAGCTCTGTTTCGCGCATACCCGAGTCTGCGAAGCCGATTCCTTCGCCACTCTGTAGTGTCGGTGCCCACACCGGTGGAGCCCCTGCCCGTCCCGGGAATGCCCGGAGACGCTCTCTACGTCAAGCGCGACGATCGCTGGTGTCCTCTCTACGGCGGAAACAAGCCCCGCAAGCTCGAGTTCGTGATCGGAGCCGATCTCGTCTACGGCGCCAACGTTCCCGGCCCGGTAGCCCAGGTCGTGCGGATTCTGGCCGCCTCCACGGCGCGGGGGGAACGACCCTGGCGGCCGTGCTCGAGCGGTCCCGCCGCGGCGAGCTGCCGTCGAACCCCGTCCTGTTCTGGAACACCTACAACGGAGTGGACGTCGCCGCGGGAGCGCCACGGCCCCTCGACCTCGACACTCTCCCCAGACGCTTCCGCGAACTCCTGACGGTGTGTTCGGGGTCATAGCGGCGCGACCCCCAGGGTGTTAGGAAACGGGGGCCATGAGCCCCCCGAGAACTCCGGGTCGGACCGACCCGATGGACGCACCCGGGACCCAGAGCGTCTGGGAACTCGCCTGGCCCTCCATGGCGCTTTTCGCCCTGCATGCCCTGGTCGGAATCGTCGATCTCGTGTTCGTCGGATCGCTCGGCACCCAGGCGGTGGCCTCCGTCGGCGTCGCCAGCCAGCTTCACTTTTTCCTGTTCGGATTGATGGCGGCGGTCACCATGGGCACCGTCGCCCTGGTCGCTCGCGCATCCGGCGCCGGAAATTGGAACGAGGTAGGAGCCGTAACTCACGCCTCGGTCTTGCTGGCCGTCGCCATCGCCGCGGTCGCCATGCTGGCCATCCCCGCGGCCCGGAGTCTGGTCGGGCTGCTGGGAGTCGAACCGGCGGTGGCGACCCTGGGCGGCGAGTGCCTGCGAATCCTGTTCGCTTTCAACGTTCCCTTCGCTGTCGGCGTGACCATCTCGATGGCGCTTCGCGGCGCCGGCGACGTCCGAACGCCCCTCGCCGTCGGCATCGCGGTCAACGCGATCAACATCGTCGCAGACTACGTGTTGATCTTTGGAAAGTTCGGAGCACCGGTCATGGGACCGCAGGGGTCTGCCTTGGCGTCGGGCATCGCGTTCACGTCGGGCATGCTACTCCTGAGTTGGCTCTGGCTCCGGAATCACCTCGTGATTCCTCGGGGACCCTGGCTCGCCACCCTCACACGCACCCGCTGTCGCCGGATTCTGCGTATCGGAATTCCCACCGCCCTTGAGCAGGCCGCGTGGCACATCGGCCTACTGCTCTTCCTCGGAATCGTGGCAAACTTCGGCACCGAGCCGGTCTCCGCCTACATGATCGGCGTTCGCATTCTCTCCTTCTGTTTCGTTCCCGGCCTCGGCTTCTCCACGGCGGCGTCTATCCTGGTCGGTCAGAATCTCGGTGCCGGTCGGCCCGATCGGGCCGCTCACTCGGGTTGGCGCGCAAGCGTTGGAGCCGTGCTGGTGATGGGAGCGGTCGGACTCCTGATCATCGCCCTCGCCCCGAGTCTGGCGGGTTGGTTTGGCTCCGCCGGAGAAACGACCACGAATCTCGCCGTCACGTTTATCTATATCCTGGGCGCCGCTCAGCCCCTGATGGCCGTGGAATTCGCTCTGGGAGGGGCGCTGCGCGGCGCCGGCGACACGCGATTCCCGCTGGTCGCAATCTTGACGGGACTCTTCGTGTTTCGCCTGGGTGCCGCCATCTTCATCGCCGGTCCGATCTTCGGAACCGTCACCGCGGTCTGGTGCTGCCTGATCGCCGACTATGCGGTCAAGGCCGCGATGCTGGCGTGGCGTTTCGCCAACGGACGCTGGAAGCGCGTCGAGGTCTAGTCTTAGCCGGGGCTGGTCAGTCGCGGGCGGGTCACAGGCCTGCGAAGGACGTCAGAAGGTCCGTTTCTGTGAGCATGCCCACGAGCGTACCTCCCTCGACGACAGGCAGACAGCCGATCTTGTTCTCCGCCATGACCCGCGCAGCCTCCTGCACACCCGCGTCGGCCTCGATCACGATGGGCGGCGTTGACATGACCCGCGCGATCTCGACGACCGTCAGAAACGCGCGCCGCTGTTCGCTGCCGAATTCCGTCAGATTGGAGAGCGACGCCCGCAACAGGTCTCGTTCGGATACCACGCCCACGAGCTTTCCGGCGTGTACCACGGGCATGTGGCGCACGTGACCCAGCGTCATGATATCCTCGACCGTCGACAGCGTGTCACCGTCGCTGATCGTGACGACCTTCTCCTGCATGATATCGCGAACGCGGGTGCATCCCATGAAAGGCAGTCTACTCCATGGCGCGTAAGCAAGGGAAAGAAACGACTCCGCCCACGCCGTCGATCGCATCGGACCCGAGCGGAGAAGACGAGGGGAAGGCAGCCCTTCCCGCGCTTCCCGAGCTGCTGCGCCGGGCGGCTGGCATCGGGTTCTCGGGTTTCTTCCTGACCGAAGCGGCGATTCGAAAGGCGCTCGGCGATACCCTTCCCAAGGACTGGATCGACTTCGCAGTGGAACAGAGCGAACGCACGCGGGCCGAATTCATCGAACGCCTTAGCCACGAGGTCGCCCGGAATCTCGAGAACATCGACCCGGCTGCCCTGCTCAGCACACTGCTCGAGGGACGCACCGTGGAGGTAAAGGCGGAGATTCGACTCGGAAAGAAGGACGATCGCTCCGAAACCGGGATCCGGATCGAAGTGAACGGGAAGCGGGAGCGGTGAATCACCAGCGGCGCGAGACCACGGTCTCGGTGGTGGCGCAGTGGCTCCTGCTCTCGTTGCTTCTGTGCTACGGGGCGGTGATCCACTTCGGAATCGGTCCGACTCCAACCGGCGGTGCCACCGACTGGTTTCACCCACGCGGATTCCTTTTTCGCTGGCCGCTGCTGGAACCGCTCCTCGAACAAACCCTCCCCGCGATCGTAGGAATGGGTTGTGTCGCGGTCGTGCTCGCCGTAGCCATCGCCATCGTCGGCGATTCGTCGGTCGCCACGGCCCTGGCGGCATCCTGCGCGGTCGCGGTCTGGCTGTTCAGCTACTACGGGATGCAAGCGGATTCGGTCTGGCGATTCTTTCACTGGCGCGGCTCGGCGGTGATCATTCTGAGCGCCACCTGCGTCGGATTCGCCGTGACGGCGCCTCGGCTCGCGGCCAGCTGGCTGCGGCTGTCATGGCGATGGCGGAGCGCAGTCTACCTTCCCGTCCTGGTGGGAATCGTCGCGCTCGTATCGAACGCCACCGGAACCGACCCCTCACTCAAATTCTCGATCTCGCCCTGGCCCGCCATCCCGGTGTTCGGACTGGAGGCCGGCGCCGCCTGCGTCGCCATCGTCCTGTCGGGGGCGGCCCTCGGGACCTTCGGGCTGGCACGAGCGGGGGCGCGTTCGGGCGCCGTCGCGGTCGCCGTTGCGCTGAGCGCAATCGGCTTCGCGGTTGCGACACCGGCGCTCTTGTTGTGGGCCGGAGATCGGGCGCAGCTGCTTCCCTTCCGAACCGACGGCGCGACCCCCTGGGCGATGGGCCTGGTCTCGGGGCTGATCGTCGCCGGGGTATTCCTCCTGCGGCGAGGCGACGGCGCGGCGCGGCTGGCCCAAAGCAGTCGCCACATTGCCCTCGGCGCCGGACTGATCGCGCTGCCCCTGTTGGCCGGCCACGCCCTCTCGCGCTGGGACTACTTCATTACCCGGGAACAGCGGGCGGGCCGGATCCTCGAAGGGCTCCAGTCCTATTATGAACGCGAGCGGATCTATCCGGATACGCTGGAGCTACTGATCGAGACCGAAGATCTGGAGTCGATCCCCCACCCCCGTATCGGTCTTCCCTTCCTCTACGACGCCGATTTCTCGTACCAGAGTTTTGGCGCGAGCTACGTCCTCGATTTCCCCGCGCCCCGCTGGGTCCAGTGCGCCTACAGCCCGCCCTGGGTCGACGACGAGGACGACGGCGGCGACCCAGAAGACGAACCCCTCGGCGGGGCCTGGTCCTGCCCTTCGGAGCCACCCAAGCTGTGGTGAGCGGGCTTCCGCGACGTTCGGTCTCCGCGACCGAGCGGCTGTACCGCGCCCGCCGGATCGGCTCGACCTTCGGCCGGATCTATCTGGGAGCCAAGGCCCAACGCTTCATTGCACAGCGCCTGAGACCGGCGGACATGACGGATCGCTGGTCCCGGTTCAACGAGTCCAGCGCCCGATCCGTCTACGAGACGGCGGTCGAGCTGCGCGGGCTGATCCTCAAGGGTTGCCAATTTCTGGGGTCGCGAGCGGACGTCCTTCCCCGGGAATACGTACGGGTTCTATCTCGGCTGCAGGACAAGGTACCGCCGAGAAGTTTTCGTGTGGTGCGCAGCATCGTGGAGCACGAACTCGGTCGCAAACTCTCCGAGCTCTTCGAAGAATTCGAGCCCCGACCGATCGCGTCGGCGTCACTGGCCCAGGTCCACCGCGCGCGACTCAAGGGCGGTCAACAGGTCGCGGTGAAGATCCAGTATCCGGAGATCGAGAGTCTGATCCGGGGCGACCTGGCCAACCTGCGATTCCTGTGTCGGGCCGTCGGCTGGGTCGAGCGCGACTTCGATCTCATGCCTCTGATCGACGAACTCGCCGCCTGTATTCCCCTCGAGCTCGACTTCGTCAACGAGGGCCGAAACGCCCAGACCGTGGCGGAATTCTTCAAAGACCGGGACGACATCGGCGTGCCCGAGATCTATTGGCCGTTTACCACGCGTCGCGTTCTCGTGATGGACTTCGTCGACGGCATCAAGATCAG
Organism: Myxococcota bacterium; assembly: GCA_036447375.1. Taxonomy (GTDB): domain Bacteria; phylum Myxococcota_A; class UBA9160; order UBA9160; family SMWR01; genus JACZXC01. The sequence continues at coordinate 19,306 of JAZFUU010000056.1, read as the reverse complement.
CGACGTGGAGCGGTTGCGTGAGCAAGGCATCGATACCCACCAAGTCGCACAGATCCTGGTGGAAGCGTACTGCGAGCAGATCCTGGTTCGGGGTTTCTTTCACGCAGACCCGCACCCCGGAAATATCCTGGTTCAACGCACGGAATCCGGGAATCCGCGTCTGGTGTTCGTCGACTTCGGTCTCAGCAAGCGCCTCCCACCGCGCTTCCGCGGAAACGTGGTGGCGTTCGCCGGCGCATTGATTCGCGGCGATGCCGACGCGATGGCCGAAGCATTGCTCGCATTGGGATTCGAAACGCGCGACGGGCGTCCCGAGTCACTGAACGAAATCGCGCGGTTCGTGCTCGACGCAGCCGTCGAATTCCGGGAACGCTCCTACTTGAGTCGCGACATGGCGGCGGAACTGGGTCCGCGAATTCCAGATTGGATTCGCGAAAACCCGGTTGTGCGCGCCCCGGGCCACATCGTGTTGCTGGGTCGGGTGCTGGGACTGCTCTCGGGGTTGAGCCGCACCCTCGATTCCGAGGTGGACCTCCTGCGCACGATCCTGCCCTACGCCCTCAAGCCCCCGCCTCTGCCTCCCGCGTAAACGTGATGAAGGCCATGCAGGGCCGCCTCGAAGAATCGCGCATCGCGAACTGCATGGAATCGAGGCTCCAGCCCTGACCCGTCCATTCGTTCAGGATGGATTCGAGCATATCGTCGGTCACGGTGCCGGTTTCGACGACCTTGTACTGAACCGCCACCCCAGTTACCTCGGCAATCTCGCGGCCACGTCCATCGCCGCGTAGGTGAGAATCCAATCGGCCCCGGCGCGTTTGATGGCGATCAACGCCTCGTCCATGGCGCGTTCACCATCGATCCACCCACGCTCCGCGGCGGCTCGGATCATCGCGTACTCGCCGGACACGTGGTAGGCCGCCAGGGGGACCCGAAACTCGCGTCGCGCCGCGGCCAGCAGATCGAGGTAGGGAAGCGCGGGCTTCACCATCAGTACGTCGGCGCCTTCTTCGAGGTCGAGGCTCATTTCCCGAAGACTCTCGCGAGCGTTGCACGGATCCAGCTGATAGCTGCGCCGGTCCCCGAAGCGGGGCGTGCTCTCGACGGCATCCCGAAACGGACCGTAGTAGGCGCTGGCAAACTTGGCCGCGTAGGCCAGGATGGCGACGTCCTCGAAGCCGTGGGCGTCGAGAACGCGTCGAATCGCGGCGACTCGGCCGTCCATCATGTCGGAAGGGGCCACGATGTCGGCTCCGGCACGCGCGTGGGAGAGCGCAGTGGCCGCCAGCCGCTCCAGAGTCGGATCGTTGGCGACACTTCCCTCTTCGATCAGACCGCAGTGCCCGTGATCGGTGTACTCGCAGAGGCACACGTCCGTAATCACGCAAAGGTCGGGCTCCGCCGCCTTGACCGCGTCGACAGCGCGCTGGACGATTCCCTCGGGCGCGTCGGCCCCCGAACCACTCGCGTCCTTGTCGGCCGGAATTCCGAAGAGAAGCACCGCGGGAATGCCCGCGTCGCGCACGCGCTTGGCCTCGGTCACCAGAAGGTCGACGGAGCGTCGGAATACACCCGGCATCGACTCCACCGGCTCCTGCACGCCGCTGCCCTCGACCACGAACAGCGGAAGGATCAGATCGTCGCGGGAGAGCCGCGTCTCACGAACCATGCGCCGAAGAGATTCGGTGCGCCTCAGCCGCCGCAACCGGGTCTCGGGAAAGCTCATACGGGTCCTCTCTTCTGGGGTCGCCCCCCCTGCGTCACACGCTCGGCCAGGGCTACCACCAGTTCGGCCGCACCCGCGCGCTCGGGCATTACATCGGGCGCCAGCCCCACATCCCGTAGCGCCTCTGCGGTGACAGGGCCAATCGAAGCGATCCAGCATCGCGCCGCCGCAGCGACCGCCGGTTCGTCGAGCAACGCTCGGAAGTGCTCGACCGCCGAGGGGCTGGTAAACGTAAGAGCCTGGAACTCGCCGGCGACCAGGGGCGCGCGAATCGACTCCGGGGCCAGGTCCGGCGGCGCACTGCGATAGGCGACGACGGCGTCGACCTCGGCTCCGGCGGCCAGGAGCCCCGCAAGCAGGATCTCGCGTGCCCCCTCGGCTTGGGGCAGCAGGAAACGCCGTCCCGCCGGGGGAAGCTGCTTCTCGATGGTCGCCAGCAAACCCTCGGCATCGAACCGCCGCTCGGGAACTGCTCTCACCACGAGACCCGCTTCACGTGCCACCTCGGCGGTTTGAGGCCCCACGCAGAAGACCGCTGCCGCGAGATCGGCCATGTCGGCGCCGCGGGCGCCGGCGCGCCGGAAGAACCAACGGACCGCATTGGCGCTCGTGAAGACCACTCCGTCGTAGGAGCCGAGTTGGCCCAGGGCGGAATCGATCGGCCCGTGGACTCGGGGCGGAAGCAGGCACAGCATCGGCAGCACGACCGACTCGGCACCCGCCGCGCGCAGCGCCGCGACCAGTGCATTCGCTTGCGGGCGGGGTCGGGTGACGAGCACCCGGGTTCCAAACAGGGGTCGCCGCTCGAACCACGCCAACTCCGAGCGCAGGCGCACGACGTCCCCGATTACGACGGCCGCGGGCGCGCCGAGTCCCTCCTCGCCGACCCGGGCGACGATCTCATCCAGACGACCCTCGACCACGCGTTGGCTCGGGAGCGTGCCGTTCATCACCACCGCCGTCGGCGTGGCGGGGGGGCGCCCCCCGGCGAGCACGCGCTTGACGATCGACTCCAGGTTTCGCATCCCCATCAAGATGACCAGGGTATCGACGGCGGCGGCCAGGGCATCCCAGCGCGTATCGGCCGTGACGGGCGTTGGGTCCTTGTGGCCGGTGACGACGGCGAAGGAAGCGGCGTGACGCCGATCGGTGACGGGGATGCCGGCGTAGGCGAGAGCGCCGATCGCGGAGGACACGCCGGGAACGACCTCGAAGGAAACACCGGCCTCGCCGCACGCGGAGGCCTCCTCGCCTCCGCGCCCGAATACGAAGGGATCCCCGCCCTTGAGCCGAACGACGGTCTTGCCCTGCCGAGCCAGGGAGATCAGCAGTTCCATCGTTTCGGGCATCGAATGCGTCGGCGGATCGTGGCCCCTTTTGCCCACGTCGATGCGCACCGCTTCGGGAGGCGCCAGTTCCAGAAGCTCCGGTGCGGCCAGGGAGTCGTAGACGATGGCATCCGCCTCCCGCAGGGCTGCCGCTCCGCGCACCGTGATCAGATCCGGGTCTCCCGGTCCGGCTCCGACGAGAACGACCTTGCCCGGCCCCCGGGCCCGCTTCACAGTCACGAGGCTCCCTGGGGCGCCATCTCGGCCAGGAGCTCCTCACCGCCGCTCTCCCGAATCGCGGCCGCCGCCTCGGAACCCAGCCGCTGGGCATCCGTCGCCGGCGCCTCGGCCCGATGGCGAAGGATCCGCCGCCCATCCGTCGCGGCCAGGAGCGCCCGTAGAACCAACGACCCGTTGGGCCCGGCCTCGGCAAGTGCCGCCAGGGGTGTGTTGCAGTCGCCCCCCAACGCCGACAGAAAAGCACGCTCGGCGGTCACCCGATCCGCCGTCAGCCGGTCGTTCAGGCACTTCAGATCGTCGGCCAGCGAATCCCCTGCACGCGCCTCGAGTGCCAGTGCCCCCTGAGCCACCGCCGGGAGCATCCTTTCGGGCGCAATCCGTTCGTCGATACGGTCGGCCAGATCCAGCCGGTCGAGACCCGCGCAGGCGAGAACGATCGCGTCCAAGCTCTCGCTTTCGAGCTTTCGCAAGCGCGTGGGTAGATTGCCTCGCAGCGGCACGATCTCGAGATCCGGCCGAGCGGCGCGCAGTTGAGCCCCGCGGCGCACACTGCCCGTGCCCACCCGGGCACCGGAGGGAAGCGAGGCGATGCTGGCGCCGCGTTGCCGCGCGACCAGCGCGTCCCGCGGGTCCGCGCGCTCCGGAAAGGCGACGAGGGCGAGCCCCGCCGGAATGACCGCGGGCAGGTCCTTGGCGCTGTGAACCGCGAGATCCGCCCGTCCCTCGATCAGCGCCTCCTCGATCTCCTTCACGAATAGGCCCTTTCCGCCCACGGTCGCCAGCGAGCCCCGCAGCCGATCGCCCGTGGTCTTCATCGGAAGTAGCTCGGTCTCGACCCCGAGCTCACGCTCGATCCGTCCCGCGATCAGTCGCGCCTGCCAGAGAGCCAGTTCGCTGGCGCGGGTGGCCACACGAATCCGAGTCATTCGGAGCCCGGAACGTCGTCTCTCGGCTCGACCTCGGCAGGCCCTTCCTCGGAGCCCGGAACGTCGTCTCTCGGCTCGACCTCGGCGGGCCCTTCCTCGGCGTCCAGACCGAACAGTCCCCGCGCCGCCTCGAGATAGACGAGACCCCCGTCCCGCTCGGCTTCTCGGCGCAGACGAGACACCGGCGCGTGCAGGATCTTGTTCACGATCGAACGCGTCAACGACTCGACCGCCGCCTCGTTCTCCGCCCCGAGTGCGAGCCGGCCCAGCGCACGCCGCACTTCGCGCTGACGGATCTCTTCCACGTGGGTACGCAAGTGACGGATCGTCGGCACCGCGCGCAGGGCGGCCAGCCAACCTTCGAAGCGCTGCTGTTGCTCGAGTACAATCGCCTCGCCCCGTGCGACGTCGCGGCTTCGTTCCCGTGCGTTCCCATCCGCGACCGAGACCAGATCGTCGATGTCGTAGCGATAGACATTGTCGAGGGTGTCGATCTCCGGCGCCGCGTTCCTGGGCACCCCGAGATCGATCACGAAGATCGGTCGATTGCTCCGGGGCCGCAGCGCCGCCGCCACCAGCGAGCGGGTGAGAATCGGAGTGTCCCCACCGATCGACGTGAGAACCACATCGGCCCGGGCGAGCAGGGTCTCGAGCTCGTCGAGGCCATGGGCCGTTGCCCCAAAACGCCTGGCGAGATCTTCCGCGCGCTCCGGCGTGCGGTTGGCGACGCAGATGGACTCCAGTCCTTCAGCCCGCAGCGATGTGAGCGCCGCCTCGATCATCTCACCGGCGCCGATCAGCAACGCCTGTTTGTCGGCGAATTCGTCGAAGATCTGTCTGGCAAGGCCGACGGCCACTCGCGCCACCGAAACGGGGCGCTCGGCGATCCGCGTCTCGGTGCGCACCCGTTTGGCCGTGGCGAAGGCGTTCTGGAACAGGCGACCCAGAATCGGCCCGCAAGCCTTGCAATCCAAGGCCTCCCGGTAGGCGTTCTTGGTCTGTCCCAGGATTTGAGATTCGCCGACCACCATCGAGTCGAGCGCCGAAGCGACACGCAAGACGTGGCGAACCGCTTCGGCGTCGGCGAACTCATACAGGTAATCCCCGATGTCGCCGAAATCGGCGAACTCGTCGCCTCCGAGATCGCGCCGGAAGAACGAACGCAGCCGATGACGCGCCGCTTCCGGCGTGCGGGCGAGGACGATCAACTCGACGCGATTGCAGGTCGAGAGCAATACCGCTTCGTCCACGTCGTCTTCCGCGACGAGTTTACGCAGGAGCGGAGCCGGATTCTCCACCGCCACTCTCTCACGCAGCTCGACCGGCGCACTTCGATGGTTCAATCCGGTCAAAAGGATCTTCATTCGATCAGCCCTACACCAATCACGGAAAAGAACAGAAAAACGAAACCACCCACGGCAGAGACGGCGGCGCGGCGCCCCCCCTGGCCTGCGAAGCCGAACCGAACCACCACCATGACCACGTACACGACCCACGCGACCAGGCACCAGGTCTCATGGGCCGTCGCGGTCCACAGCCGCCCACTGACCGCATGAACCCACAGCATTCCCGTGATCACGCCCAGGGTCAGCAGTGGGAAGCCCACCGCCAGAGTTGCAAAGTTGACCCGATCCAGAGCCTCCAGAGATGGAAGATCGACGCGGGAACGGACCGGGGGCTTGGCCTTGAGGCGTCGGTGCTCGGCGAGGAAGAGCAGGCCGGCGAGGGCTGCGAGACCGAGGAGCGAGATGCCGGCGCTGCCGAGCAGAACGTGAGCATGCGGCCACGAGCCGTTGCCTCCGAAGGTCGCCGGACCCGCTGCGGTCAGGCGAAGACCCGAGAAGAAGACCCCGAGAAACGCCACCGAGGCCACCAACCCGACCAGGTGGATCAGATGGGAGCGGCGCAGGAGCGCGAGGAAGAAGATCGTTCCGATCCACGCCATGAGCGAGATGGCAGCGGGAAGGTCCGTCAGCGGGGGCGGCGAATCCGCCGTGTGCAAGACCGAGAACATGATGCCGTGGACGACGACCCCGAAGACCATCAGGCCCACGGCGGCGCGTCCCATCCGAATCGAGGGAATGGCCATTCCCACGCCCGCGACGAGGCTCGCCAGCAGATACACCGCCGCCGTCAGTTGATGGAGCGGACCGAGCACGCGGGATCCCCTATCTGAAAGGCCTGAATCGACGACACCCTCCAGAGTAGCGCGTCGGCCTATGGCGCAGTCGTCGCGTTCCGGGAGCTCACGATCGCCGCTGCGAGCGCAGGCGGTCCATCTGCTCCTGAACCTTCGCGGCGTCCTGGCACATCTCGAAGATCCGATAGGTGGGCTCGCCAAACAGGACGAACCGGATCTCCTCCAGGGTCGTCTCGCCGGCGAGATGCGCCCGGGCCTCTGCCAGCAGGATCTCGGCGCAATTCTGGGACGAGAAGCCCCCGATTCCGGCGCCGATGGCAGGAATCGCGATCGTGAGACAACCACGGTCCCTGGCCAACTCGAGACTGCGGCGAACGCAGCCGCGGATGCTCTCCTCGGTTGCCGATCCGCCCGGGGGCATCCCGGCCGCGTGGATCACAAACCGGGCTGCGAGCTCGCCCGCACCGGTCGCTACCGCATCCCCCACTTCGATCGGACCGATCGCATCGCACTCGGCCTGGATCGACGACCCACCTCGGGCGCGAATCGCACCGGCGACCCCCGCTCCGAGGATCAGATCGCTATTCGCCGCGTTGACGATGGCATCCACCTCCTGCTCGGCGATGTCGCCTTCGAGCAGTCGGATCCGCCCCGTCACGGTTTGTTTCCAGTCACGGTCTGCTTCCGGTCACGGTCTGGACTCGGCCTTCATCGATTCGGTCGCCTCGACAATTCCGCCCGCCAGCAAAGGCAGCATGATCTCGTGATGCCCGATCAGCGACAGGCCCCGGCCTCCGAGGCGGGTCGGGCGCTCCACCACGTTGACCGTGGGCCGATACTGCCGGACGAAATCCATGTCCACGGTCGTGAATCGGCGGACTTCGTGACCGAGATTTCGGCAGAGCGCGAGGGCCTTCAGGAACACCTCCGGCAGGATCACCGCCGACCCCACATTGAAAAACACACCGCCCTCCAGGGTCGCGACGAGCCCCGCGAGGGTCTCGAAATCGCGGAAGCTCGTGGAGCCCAGGGCGGCTCCATCCGCGCCCGAGTGCATATGGTGAACGTCGGTCCCGATGGCGACCGCCACCGTGACGGGCACGCCCAGACGAACCGAGGTGGCGAGGATCGACCGATCCCGGTGCGGATAGTCCCCCTCGGCGATCTCGCGACCCACCGCTTCGCCCATGCCGAGGCCTTTGCGCGCGCCCTCCGCTATGGCGCGATTCAGGCGCTCGGCCGTTTCCCCGGCCATACCGAACGTGCCGTCGTCGAGGGTCTCCGCCACGTCCTCACTGGTGTGCCCGAGGAGGGCCAGCTCCAGATCGTGGACGCAGCCGGCCCCGTTCAACATCACGCCGCCGGCCAGACCGCGCTCCAGCAGATCAACCACGATCGGCGCCAGCCCCACCTTGATCACATGGGCGCCAAACCCCCAGAGGATCGTGCGCCCGGTCGCCGAGGCCTGGGCCGCCGCATCGATGGCGAAGCGCAGATCAGCGGCGCCCAGCAGCGCGGGCAAGCCGTCCAGGAACTCGGCGAAGCTGGCTCCGGGCCGCAGAGGCCGGCCCTCGTGTTCCAGGCGAACCTTGCTCGGGCGATCCTTCGCGCTCACTGTTCGCACTTTGGAACGATCGATCCGCATCTGATGAAAAAACGTAGTAAAAACAAAAAGATCCGAAAGGGCTGAGCGGTGGTACCCTTGGATCTCGTTGCCCGCGAGGAGAAGTCATGTCCGAAGTTGGCGAAGTGAGCGATCAGACCTTCGATGCCGAAATCCTGAAGTCCGACAAGCCCGCGATCATCGACTTCTGGGCGGAGTGGTGCGGCCCCTGCCGCATGATCTCACCCATCATCAGCGAACTCGCCGCCGAGTACGGCGACCGCGTGAAAATCGTAAAAATGGACATCGACGCGAACCCGAGTACGCCCGGGCGATACGGCATCCGCTCCATACCGACGGTGCTCGCCTTCAAGAACGGAGAGGTCATCGAGCAGATCGTGGGCGCCCCGAAGGGGGTCAAGGGGCAGCTCGACACGATGGCCAAGAACCTGCTCAGCTAGGTTCGCGAAAGAAGCGCACCGGCCAGCGGCGTCGCACCGCGACGCGGTAGAGCAAGGGGTCCGGATTGGCGGCGACCGGGTGCCCCACGATGCCGAGTAGAGGCAGGTCGGTGATCGAGTCGGTGTAGAAGTAGCTCTTCGCCAGCTCGATCCCCTGCTCTTCGATGAATTGTTGCAGCCAATAGATCTTGCCTTCTTCGAAGCAGATGGGCTCGATCACGCGACCCGTGAACCGACCCGCTTCGACCTCGAGGCGCGTGTAGAGGAAGTGCGAAATCCCGAGTCTCCGCGCCAGTGGGCGAACCACGAACTTGCTCGCGCCCGATACGATCGCCACCACGTGCCCCGCGGATGCGTGCTCGCGAACCAGCGCCTCGGCATCTGGATAGATCGTCGCAGCCACCATCTCGTCGAACCACCGCTCCGCTTCCTCCTCGAGCTCCTTTTCGCTCTGACCGCGAAATTGAAGCATCATGTTCTTGGTCCAGTTGCGAATGTCCAACACGCCCAGCTTGTATTGCAGATAGGCGCCTAGACCCTTCAACAGGTCAAACCCGCTGATCTCGCCACGCTGGTAGCGGTATCGCATGAAGAGACTGCCGGAGTTCTCCGCGATCAGGGTCTTGTCCATGTCGAAGAAGGCGCCCACCGCGGGGCGCGGACGGCTCTGGACCGGCGCAGCCATCGGGCGATGCTAGCCCGTCAGAACACGTAGCGTCGCATCGACACGTTGAGGAGCAGACCCAGTCCGATGAGGGCGGAGACGAGCGCTGAGCCACCGTAGGAAAAGAGCGGCAGCGGAACTCCGATGACCGGTGCCAGGCCCAACACCATTCCGATATTGAGAACCGCTGGCCAGAACAACGCCCCGACCACCCCCACCGCGAGCATTGCACCAAAGCTGTCCTTGGAGGTGCGCGCCACCACGAGTCCCCACAACAGGAGCACCAGATACAGGCCGAGTACCAGGGTACTGCCCACGAACCCCCACTCCTCGGCGAGAACCGAGAACGCGAAATCGGTGTGTTGGGTCGGGAGAAAGCGAAGCTGGGTCTGCGTGCCCTCACCATAGCCGGCTCCCAACAGCCCCCCCGAGCCCACGGCGATTCGCGACTGATTCGCCTGATATCCCGAGGCGAGAGGGTCTCGCGACGGGTCCCAGACGTCGAGAATTCGATCTCGCTGATACGGCGCAAGCACGAACACCCAGAGCGTCGCGAGCCCGACGAGAGCGATCGCGACCATGCCCAGCCATGCGCGCCAGGGAATGCGCACGAACGCAAGATAGGTCGACGCGGTCAGAAGCGTGAGCAGCGCGACTCCCATGTCCCGTTGCAGGACGATCAGCATCACGGGAATCATCGTGATGGCCGCGGGAACCGCGAGATCGCGCAGTCGACGAATTTCACCCGCCGGGTAGCGCTGGAAGCGGCGAGCCAGGCCGAGAATGAGCGCGACCCGTGCAAATTCCGAGGGCTGGACCCGATCGCCAAGAAGCCAGCTCTGGCTCCCGCGGGTGATCGGCGCAATCACCAGAGTGGCCACGAGCAAGAGCATCGCCGCGATGAAAACGGGGAGCGCCATCCGTTCGAAGTGGCGGTAGTCGATCGCTACGACGACCACCAATACGGCGGCTCCGACCCCCAGTGACATCAACTGACGGCGTACCACCTCCGAGATCGCCTGGCCTCCCGAGGTGGCGGAAACGAGATTGATCAACCCGATGCCCACCAGTCCGGCCGCCAGTGCCAGAAGCATCCAATCGAAGTTCTGGAGCAGCCGCCGGTCAATTCCCAGCACGATCACCCCCCCGTTCGGCAGAAATCCCAGCGAGCTGGATGGCCTCCATCTCCCTCCGCTTTTCGAAGTACCGCGACATCACCCGCTGGGCGATCGGGGCGGCGGCGCTGCCGCCGTGGCCCCCGTGTTCCACGAGCACCGACACCACGATCTCGGGAGCATCGCTGGGGGCATACGCCACGAACCAGGCGTGATCGCGAAACCGAACGGGAATGTCTTCGTCCGCGGTGCCTTCGGTCTGCTCCAGCGACACGACCTGCACCGTTCCGGTCTTGCCAGCCACGCTGATTCCGCGAATCCGCGCCCGTCCGCCGGTCCCGTGGGGGTCGCCCACGGCGCCCTCCAGGCCCGCGCGAATCCGGGCCAGATGCTCAGACGCCACCGGCAGGGTGCCTCGAATGTCTCCCTCGAGATCTTCGTCGATCGGCCCATCCCGACTGTTTCGCCTCAAGAGCACTCGCGGCCGCACCAGCTTGCCCCCGTTGGCGACCGCGGCGAAAGCGACGGCCATTTGAAGCGGCGTGACGAGGTTGAAGCCTTGACCTATCGAGGCCGACACGGTCTCGCCCTTCAGCCAGCCCTCGCCGTGGCGTCGCAGTTTCCATTCGGGCGTCGGAACCAGGCCCGCCGCCTCCTGCCCGACCCGGATCCCGGTCCGCCGACCGAAGCTGAACGCCCGTCCGTAGCGAGCCAGGCGCTCGATGCCCAGCTCCAGTCCAACCTGATAAAAATAGACGTCACACGATTCCACCAGGGCTCGATGCAGGTCCACCGCGCCATGCCCCCCGCGCTTCCAACAGCCATAGCTCCGGCGGCCGAGCCTGAAATGACCGGGGCAGAAGATCTGCTTCTCTGGATCGATCACCCCCTCCTCCAGACCCGCCGCGGCCACGATCACCTTGTAGGTCGAGCCCGGGGGATACTGTCCGGCCAGAGCCCGATTTTGGAGGGGCACGCGCTCGTCGGAGATGAGTCGCGACCAGGTCGCCGGATCGATTCCCCCGGCAAAGTCATTGGGGTCGTAGGCGGGTTTGGAAACCAGCGCCAGCACGTCTCCATTGCGGGGGTCGAGGACCACCACGGCGCCGACCTTCGCCGGACCGCCCAGCACCGTGGGAAGGAACGCCTCTTCGGCCACTTTCTGGAGGTCGCGGTCGAGGGTGAGCGTGACGGTCCCGCCGGGCAGGGGCTCGACTTCGTCGAGCACCTCCATCACGCGTCCGGCGACGTCGACTACCTGATTCCGACCCCCGGCACGACCGCGCAGATGGCTTTCGAAAAGAGCCTCCACACCGGACTGCCCAATGACCTCGCCCGCTCGGTAGCCCTTGAACTCGCCCTTCCCCAGCTGTTCCCGCCCGATCTCGCCGATGTGCCCCAGCAGGTGAGCAGCCAGCTCACCGCCAACGTAGTACCGACGAGGTCGCACGTCGGAGACGATCCCTGGGAGCGCGAAGAGATGAGATTCGACCCGCGCCATCTGGTCGTGCTTCAGATCCCCGGCCAGGCGCAGGACGGCGAAACGCTGGCGTCCCGTCGGCGTCCCGACCCGCTGCTGGAACTTCTCCGGGTCTTCGTCGAGAAGCAGCCCCAACGCAGAGAAGACCACCTCTGGATTGCGCAGATCGTGGGGGATCACCTGGATCCCGAAGGCCGGGCGGGTCGTCGCGAGGACGCGCCCCTCACGGTCCAGCACGTCACCTCGGGGAGCTTCCAGACGGACCGTACGCACGGAGTTGAGCTGTGATCGGAGCCGCAAGCGGTCGCTCTCGATGACCTGGAGCTGGAACAACCGGACCGTGAAGGCGACGAATACCGCCACGATCACGAATCCGACGAGGGGCAAGCGTTCTTCGACCGCGGAATCGACCCCGGGTCGGAGTCGGCCGCGCAGACCCCCGCCCCGGATCACACCAGCTTCCCCCTGGGCTCGAAACGCATCAAGCGGCGTCCCGCATCGTCTTCGCCGACCCAGGCCAGGAGCCGGTCCACGCCGAGCGCGACCAGAGGCGCAAAGACCGCGTCGACGACGGCGTGGGCAAGGAGCGACGTCGGAGCTGGCCAACCGAAGCCGGATCCGACGAAGAAGGCGGTCACCACGGCAAAGGCCAACCCGTTGAGGCCGCTCAGGGAACCCGCGAACACAGCCTGGGGCAACACCCCGCGCAGGTCGAGCTGACGGCCGGCCCGTCGGGCCGCTCCGAAGGCCAACATCCGCAGCAGCGCATGCTGGCCGAGCAGGGATCCCGACAAGAGATCGGAGAGGTAACCGAGGGCGGCGGCCAGGGTGAGGCCCACGGAGCCGTTGGCGAGACGCGGCCCCAGGGCGATGACGACCAAGAAACCCAGGTCGGGACACCAGGGAGGCGACACGGTGCCGGCCACGGCGCCCTGGAACACGATCGCCAATGCGCCCATCCCCAGAATCGCCAGTCCGGTTCTGATGGGCCCGGTTTTCATGAAGTCGGACGAGGCGGCGCCGCATCGGCCAACTCGTCTCGCTCTTCGGACTCGTAGAGCAGCTCCATCGTCGGACCGCGGCGAAGCATCACGAAAACCTGCTCGAGGCGACCGAAGTCGACAGCGGGATCGATCGTGGCGTGCTGGATCAGGCGCGCGCCGGGGTCCGAGACCTTGGTCACCCGTCCGATCCGAAGGCCCTTGGGGTACACACCGCCCAGTCCCGACGTGACGATCACGTCATCCACGCGAACGTCCCCACCCCGCACCACAAACTCGAATTCGAGATCGTCGACCCCGCGACCACGCACGATGCCGCGCGCACGACTTCGCTGCACGGTGCCATCGACGGCGCTCTGACGGTCGAGCAGAAGCATCGACCGAGCCGAGTAGCGCGAAGCCGAGGTGACCAGGCCCACCAGACCGTCCTCGGAGATCACCGGCATGCCCGAACGCACGCCATGAACTCGGCCTCGATCGAAAAGCACCGACCGGAACCAGGGAGAGGCATCACCTCCCACGAGCTCTGACGGCAGCATCGGAATCTCAAAGCCTTCGCGCATCTCGGCGATCTGCTGAAGGCGTCCGCTCGCAACCAGCGCCTCTCGCAGCTGGAGGTTCTCCTCGGCCATGACCGAGATCCGTCCCCGCAGGCGAACGTTCTCCTCGCCGACACCCACCAGCGCGACATAGTGGTCCCAGCCATCGCCCAGGAAATCGACGGGCAGGGTGATGATCTCCTGGAGACTGCGGGCGACATCGACGAACGCGCCGACCCCCCAGGGCAATTCGGCCCTGCCATCGAGAAGCGCACGCCGGTCGGACACCATGCTCACCAAGGCCACCGCGACCAGCGCGGTGGCCAGGATAACGGTGCGTACTCGGCGGCCGAATTCGCCCATGAATCCCTTATTGGACCGAGCCCGCTACGGCCGTATTGCGATATCCCGGAGTAGGGACAGATCGTCGAGCATGCGCCCCGTCCCCATGACGACAGCGGTGAGGGGATCCTCCGCCAACATCACCGGAAGACCCGTCGTCTCGCGCAGCAGAACGTCCAGATTGCGGAGCAGCGATCCGCCTCCCACGAGCACGATGCCCTTGTCGACGATGTCGGCGGCGAGTTCCGGAGGCGTTTGCTCCAGGGCGATTTTCACGCTCTCGACCACCGCGTTGACCGGCTCCGCCAGGGCCTCTCGCACCTCTTCCGTCTTCATTTCCAGGATCTTGGGCACCCCTGCCACGAGATCGCGACCCTTGACCTCGATGGTCTCGATCTCGTCGATCGGATACGCGGTCCCGAGGTTGATCTTCACCATCTCGGCGGTCCGCTCCCCAATCAACAGATTGTACTTGCGCTTGACGTAGTTGATGATCGCCTCGTCCATCTTGTCGCCACCCACGCGACTCGAATTCGAGTAGACGACCCCCGACAGCGAGATGACGGCCACCTCGGTGGTTCCCCCACCGATATCGACGATCATGTTCCCCGACGGCTCGGTCACCGGCAGGCCGGCGCCGATGGCCGCCGCCATCGGCTCGTCGATCAGAAACACCTCGCGCGCACCGGCGGACATCGCCGACTCGCGAACGGCCCGTTTCTCGACTTCGGTGATGCCCGATGGAACCGCAACCACGATCCGCGGCCGCACCATGTGCTTGCGGTCGTGAACGCGGGCGATGAAGTAGCGCAGCATCGCTTCGGTGATCTCGAAGTCTGCGATCACTCCATCCTTCATCGGACGAATCGCAACGATGTTTCCCGGCGTGCGCCCCAGCATCTGCTTGGCCTCGCGGCCGACGGCGCGCACGCGGTCGATGCCGCGAGCGTCGCGAACAACCGCAACCACACTGGGTTCTGACACGACGATGCCCTGGCCCTTCGCGTAGACCAGGGTATTGGCGGTGCCCAGGTCAATGGCCAGGTCGTTCGAGAACCAACCGAGAACGGTATCGAGGATCACCCGGGCCTCCTCTGGGACCGCATCTCACCCCGTTTCGGGGAGTTCATCTAAGTTACCGTTTTATCAGGGCGATTAAGCAGATCCCCATCCCGCGCGCATCCTACCAACGGTCTCGGGTCGCTTCAAGCGAGGCCCGACCCGAAACGCTTGCCGGACCGCGACCCCACCCGTAGTCTGGGGCGCGATGTTGGACGTCTTGCGAAAAGGACAGCGCTGGATGACTGCGATCTTCGTCGTGGGCATCGGCGGCGCCATGGTCTTCTTCATCGGTCTGGGGGGCCCCCTGCGCGGGGGATCGAGCAGGACCGTCGTCCAGGTCGGCCCCCATCAGTTCGACATCCGCGCATTCGAACGCACCCGGGCTCAGCGCGAGAGCGTGTACCAAAACGCGCTGGGCGACGAATACGACGCCCGCGCGATGCGCGACACCCTGGACGACGCCGCTGCCCGGACCCTGGTAGATCGGGCGATCCTGGCCCTGGAAGCCGAGGCTCTGGGCCTGACCGTGTCGCGCAAGGAGATCGAACGCTCTGTGCTTGCGGGGGGGGGCTTCCGCGACGAGTCCGGGCGCTTCGATCGGCAGGCCTACGAAAACTGGGCGGAGTACGAGTACGGGAACGAGCGCAACTTCATGAGCGATCAGCATATGGTCCTGCTGGCCAGAAAGATGATGCGGTTGCTCGACGGCTACTCGCGCGTCTCCCGCCCAGAGGCCCGAGCCGCCCTGGTCCGGAAGCTCGCGGAAATTCGCATCGCATTCGTGTTGCTGGAGCTCGGCGAAGCGGAGGAAACCTCCGAGATCGATGAGGCGCGGGTCCGGGAATTCCTGGAGGATCGCGAGTCCGAGGCCCGAGCCCTCTACAGCGAGCATTCGGACCGCTACGACACCCCCGAACGCGTACAGGCTCGGCATATTCTTCTGAAGGTCGAGCCCGATGCCGACGCGGAGCGCGAACAGGAGGTGCGCGCGGCCGCCGAGGCGCTGCTCGAGGAGATCCGCGGCGGAGCCGACTTTTCCGCGGTCGCGGAACGCGAGAGCCAGGATCCGGGGTCCCGGCAGCGGGGCGGCGACCTGGGGGAATTCGAGAGGGGGCGGATGGTACCCGCCTTCGAAGAGGTGGCGTTCGAGCTCGAGCCGGGACAGGTCAGCGAGCCCGTCCGCAGCGAATTCGGATTCCACATCATCCGGGTCGAGGAACATCGACGGGCCGAGCTGCGGCCGTTTGAATCGGTGCGGGAAGATCTGGCGCGGGAAGTGTTGGCGGCCGACGCGACGCACGCCGCCCGCAGCGCCCTGGCGAATGTTCTCGTCGATGGGATACGCGGGGGCCGGAGTCTGGAAGAAGCCGCTCGAGCCGAGCACCTGACGCTGGAGCGAAGCGGCTGGATTCGTCGCCGACCCGACGGATACGTCCCCGGGCTCGGAGCCAGTCAGGATCTGCTGGCCACCGCCTTCACGCTAGCCGAGGGCGAGAGTTCCGAGCGAATCTTCGAGGTGGGGAAGAAGCTCGTCCTGGTTCAGCTGTTCGAGTCGAAGGCAGCGGACAGCCAGACCATCGAAGCCCAGATCGATGCGGAGCAGGAGCGTCTGCTGACCGAGAAGCGCGACGCCCAGATCGGGGCCTGGGTCGAAGATCGCCGCTCGAAACTCGTCGCGAGCGGTGAGCTCAACGTCAACCTCGAAGCCATCCGCGGCCCACGCTAACGGTCTGGAGCCAGCCCCGAGAATCAGGCGAAAGACGGCCGCCGGTGGCGAATCAGCTCCATGAACTCGGCTCGCGTCTTCGAGTCGGCCTCGAACTCGCCCCGGATCGAACTCGTGATGGCTGAGGAATTCTGCTGGGCAACACCCCGCATCATCATGCAGAGGTGAACGGCTTCCACCACCACCGCCACCCCCTTGGGCGCCAGCACCTGTTCCAGGGTCTCGGCGATCTGGGTTGTGAGCTTCTCCTGCACCTGAAGCCGACGCGAGAACATATCCACGAGTCGGGGAATCTTCGAAAGCCCCACGACCTTGCCATTCGGCACGTAGGCGACGTGGACGCGGCCGAAGAAGGGCAGCAGATGGTGCTCACACAGGCTGTAGAACTCGATGTCCTTGACGATCACCATCTCGTCGTAGCTGACGTCGAACAAGGCGTTGTTGAGGATCTTCTCCGGGTCCTGTTCGTAGCCCCTCACAAAGAAGCGCATTGACCGCGCGACGCGCTCGGGCGTGCGCGCGAGACCATGGCGGCCGGGATCCTCGCCCAGCTCTTTCAGCAGACTCGTGACCAGCGGTTCGATCGGATCTTCCAGTTGACTCATGGGGTCGTTTGGCTCATTTGGGTGGTGGGTTCGCTCCGGGTTTCTGTAGGTGAAGGACGGTAGGTGAAGGAGTTTCGGCGCGTCTCCACCACGCGCACCTCCACAAGACACGCCGAGCTGCAATCGGCCAGCGGCTCGGCCAGCGAAGCGTAGATCGCTTGAGCCAGGTTCTCCGCCGTGGGTACCTGGCTGGAGAACTCAGCTAGGTCGTTGAGCAAACGGTGGGCGAAGCGCCCGCGAACCTGCGCGTCGAAGGTCGCGTCGAGCACGGCGGGATCCACCACCCACCCCATCCGCTCGTCGACGGGCCCCGTCACCGATACTTCGATCCCGTAATTGTGACCGTGGCCCGACGGATTCGCGCACTTTCCGTAGACCCGCTGATTCTCGGAATCCGAGAAGGACGGGTGGCGCAGCACGTGGGCGGCCGGAAACGTGTAACGCCGCGTCACGGCGATGGTCGTCGGGTCGACGGCCGCCGAGTTCCTCACGCGCGACCCTCCGAGACGTCGACCCAGAGTCGATCGTCCTGCCGAAGCCGGGTTCGATCGAGGAGGCCCTCGGGCAGCGAATCGAGGAGCAGACCGTGTATGACGCCGGCCAGATTCTCGGGCGTGGGCGGCCGCTTCTCGAAGAAGGGGGTATCGCTATTCAGGTCGCGATGGTCGAAACGAGCCATGATTTCGCGATCGAGGATCACCTGCAGATCCTTGAGGTCGAGAAGCATTCCGGTCACGGGATCCGGTTGCCCCCGCAGGGTCACCTCCAGGCGGTAGTTGTGACCGTGTTGGGTCGCCAGCGGCCCGAAGAGCTCGCGATTCGCCTCATCGCTGAGATCGGGCAACCGGTATCGGAGGGAGCAGCAGAAGTCGATTGCTCGTGTGATCCGGAACAATTCCGCAACCTATTGAAATTAAAAACGATCTTCGGAAGGTAGCAGAGGATCGGGCCCGTCGACGAACCCCGGCGGCAGCCGTCTAGTAGCTGCGCATCAGGCCGCGAACGACTCCGCGGATCTGAACGTCTTGGGCGGGCAGGTCGATCGGGTGCATCCGCTCGTTGGCGGGCTGGAGTCGCACCTCGCTCCCCCGCCGGTAGAAGCGCTTGAGTGTGACTTCCTCGCCTCGAACCAGAGCCACCACGGTCTCACCGTCTCGGGCCTCCGAACGGCTCTCGACGATCACGAAATCGCCACTGCGGATCTGCTCGTCGATCATCGAATCGCCCTGGACCCGCAACACGAAGCTCTCCCCCCGCCGCGGCACCATGTGTTGGGGAACATCGATCGTCTCGGAAACCTCGATGGCCTCGATCGGCGCGCCCGCGGCGACGATCCCCAGCAACGGCAGGGATACCCAGCTCGACTTCGGCGGCTCGATCGGCTCCACGGATCGGGAGCGATTCCAGGCCTTCCGGAGGAATCCCTTCTCGACCAGGTGCTGCACATGTTTATGCACCGTCGCTACGGACGAGAGACGAAAGTGAGCCCCGATCTCCTCGAGACTGGGCGAGTAGCCCTTGCTGCCCACGAAACTGCGGATGAAGTCGTAGATCTCGCGCTGGCGACGAGTCAGTGCCATGGGCTGATCGCCTTCGTGTTTGTTTCGCCGGCAAGATGACGAAATCGAGGCGAAAGTCAAGAGATTCCTCCGAACCGGGGCGATCACCTTGCGTGGACCGCCGGTCGGGCATACATTGCGACGCGACTTGGCACTCGAGTCCATCGAGTGCCAAGATGCCGGTGGACACCCCGGCCAGGCCATGGGGGCCGGGCACGGTGGACCACACCGAATATTCAACCCAGAGCCGCGTTGGGCCCCCCCGGGCGGCGCAACGCTCAGAGGAGAGTCGCATGAAGATTCGTCCGCTCCAGGATCGAATCCTCGTCAAGCGCATCGACGATGAGGAGACCAGCAAAGGCGGCATCATCATTCCCGATACGGCCAAGGAAAAGCCCCAGGAGGGCAAAGTCATGGCCGTCGGCAATGGCAAGCTGAACGACAACGGAAAGCTTCAGCCGCTGGACGTCAAGCGCGGTGACCGGGTGCTCTTCAGCAAATACTCCGGTACCGAAGTCAACATCGACGGTGACGAACACCTGATCATTCGCGAGGACGACGTCCTCGGAATTTGCGAATAGGGAGACCAACATGGCTGCGAAGGAAATTCGATTCGACCAGGACGCCCGCGGCAAGCTCTTGGCCGGCGTCAACGCCCTGGCGAACGCCGTCCGGGTGACGCTTGGGCCCAAGGGCCGGAACGTGATTCTGGAGAAGAGCTTCGGATCTCCCACGATCACGAAGGACGGTGTCACGGTCGCCAAAGAAATCGAGCTCGAGGACAAGTTC
>JAZFUU010000055.1:0-5211 GCA_036447375.1 Myxococcota bacterium | reverse complement strand
AATCGCCGTGGTCCGCCCACCCAGCGGAGCGTCCGAGACCTGGACCTCACCGCCGATCTTCTCCACGAGTTCCCGGACCGGGGCGAATACATCCGCTTCCGGGGTATTGCCCTCCGATTCGCCACCGCCGACGACGGAAATTACAACCGCCGCTTCGTCACCATGACCCGTGACGCGGGCGGCAATCGTCACCGTCGACGCGAAGTCCGCGCCCGCCCGGTGGATCTGCATCAGGAGTGACAGCGCCTGTTCGAGGCATCCAGTGTCGCCCCTCAGCGCCGGAAGCTGAGCCGGAACCACGAGCTCGAGCGACAGACCGGCCTCATCGAATTCGGGCCGCGCCCGGGCCACCGCACCGCGGAGAATCGCTACCAGATCGAATCGATCGCGAGTCGCGATGCCGTCGGATTTTCCGGCGATGAGCCCGAGAAGCTCTCCACTCCACTTGCGCGCGCGAGCGAGGGCATAAGCACCGTCCTCGATCACTACTCGGTGGCGCTCCGATCGGGGTTCTGCCGTCTGCTGCAGCATCTCGTCGAGGAGTCGATCCAGATCGTCGAGACATTCGATCATCTGCCGACAGACGACTAGTGAACGCTCGTCCGCCGCGCCCAGTTCGACGAACAGCACCACCACTCCCACCCGCGAGTCCGCGGCGACGATCGGCGACGCCGTCGCGCCAAATCCCGTCCCGTCCTGACGAATCCGGAAGCGGACGGTCTCGCCCTGCTGGCACGCTTCGGCAACCGAGCCAAGTACGGACTCTCGGGCACCGCCATCGAAGAGGTTGGCCAGGGGCTGGCCCACCACGTTTTCCAGACGCACCGAGAACCCCTTTTCGAACGCGGGATTCACGTAGGCGACACGTCCATCGGGATCACCCACCACGACGGGCGTGTCGATGTAGGTCAGCAGCGACCCGGAAACGGCGCTCACGACTCGCACTCCGCGCCGACAGTGCTCCCGGCTTCGATCCGTTTCGGGTTCAGGTGGTCAGCCGCTCTAGGCACGTTCGGGGTTCCTTCGAAGCCATCGTTTCTCATCGGAGTTCTGCGCCACTTCGAGAAGACGCGTCGTATCTGGGTCTCATCGTTTGCACGACCGCTATTTTTCCCGGGGAAATTCGTGACCCTCGTTCTCTGCGACGATTCGCTCGATCTCCTCCTCGCTGAGCGTTCCAGTCGCATTGACCGTGATCGACTGTTCCCCATCGGTCGCCACGTCACGGGCCGAAACGCTGACGATGCCGTTCGCATCGATTTCGAAGGCGACCTCGATCTCCGGTTCACCCTTGGGCGCGCATCGGATGTCCGTGAGCACGAATTCGCCGAGAAGATGATTCTCCTCGGCTCGATCGCTATCGCCCTGCAGCACCCGGATCTTGACGGCGGTCTGCTCGTCCTTCGTCGTCGTGAAGACGTGAGCCTTGCGCACCGGGACCGTCGTGTTCTTCGCGATCAATACCGCCAGGTGGCCATCGTAGGTCCCGATCCCCAGGGACAGCGGAGTCACATCGAGCAGCAACAGATCTCGGTCCTTCTCGACGAGGACGTTGCCCTGGATGGCGGCACCTACTGCGACCACTTCGTCCGGATTCACACCCTTGTGGGGGCGCTTGCCGAAGAAGTCCGTCACCCGGGCCTGCACCAGGGGCATGCGTGTCTGGCCACCCACGAGAATCACGTGGTCGATCTGATCGGCTGTGAGACCCGCGTCGTTCACGCACTGAGCGACGCTGTCAAGGGTCTGATCGATGATATCGGAGACCAGACCCTCCAGGGTTTCCCGGGTCACCGCCATGTTGAGGTGCCGGG
Source organism: Myxococcota bacterium (assembly GCA_036447375.1). Classification (GTDB taxonomy): domain Bacteria; phylum Myxococcota_A; class UBA9160; order UBA9160; family SMWR01; genus JACZXC01. The sequence goes on along the minus strand of JAZFUU010000055.1, from coordinate 3,397 downwards.
CCCCATTCGCATCGTTGGCGATGAAGGGAAGATTGACTTCCGCCGTATTGAGGGTCGAGAGGTCGCACTTCGCCTTCTCCGCCGCGTCCTTCAGCCGCTGAAGCGCCATGCGGTCTCCGCGGAGATCGAGACCCTCCTCCTGTTCGAATTGCTTGAGAATGTGGTCGACCAGTCGTCGGTCCAGATCTTCGCCGCCGAGAAAGGTGTTTCCCGCCGTAGCCAGCACTTCGACGACTCCGTCTCCCAGCTCGAGTATCGAAACGTCGAAGGTTCCGCCACCCAGGTCGTAGATCGCGATCTTCTCCTCGACCCTCTCGCGGGCCAGGCCGTAGGCAAGGGCCGCGGCGGTGGGCTCATTGATGATGCGAAGCACCTCGAGACCGGCGATCTTCCCGGCGTCCTTGGTGGACTGGCGTTGGGTGTCATTGAAATACGCGGGGACGGTGATGACGGCGTCGGTCACGGGCTCGCCCAGGTACTCTTCGGCGACACGCTTCATCTCGCGAAGGATCAGGCCGGCGATCTCAGGGCACGAGAAGGTCTTGCCGGCGATCGTGATCCGCGCTTCGTCGTTTGCGCCGCGGACGATCTCGTAGGGGCAGAGCTCGATAGCGTGCGTGACCTCCGGCGAGTCGAAACGGCGCCCGATCAGCCGCTTCGAGGCATGAATGGTGTCACGGGAGTTCGTTATGGCCTGTCGCTTCGCGAGGTGGCCCACCAGGCGCTTTCCGTCCTGCGAGATGGCGAACATGGAAGGACTGGTCTTGTAACCCCCGGCGTTGGGAATCACGACGGGTTTCCCCCCGTCGACGACAGCCACACAGGAGTTGGTCGTCCCGAGGTCGATTCCAATGACCCGGCTCATTTCTTACCCCCCGTCATGCCCCGGCGTCCCCGACGTCGCAGGGAATCCATCTCGGCGCGCACGCTGTCGTCTTTCGGATCGATACGGTGGGCCGCTTCGAGGGCGCCCATGGCCCTGTCGGCGAGCCCCTGCTTTCGGTACACGCGGGCCAACATCACATGGTGCTCCTTGTTTTCCGGGGCCACCTCGCAGGCGATCTCGGCGTATTCGCGAGCGCGATCGAGTTCCGCGAGCTCGAGGGCCAGTCCAGCCGCTTGAGCGTTCAGCTCCTCGTCTCGGGGCTGAAAGGCCAGGGCCTCTTCGTACAGGCGCAACGCCTGTTGCTTCGCGCTGTCATCGAAGGCTCCCTTTGCCTCTTGGAGCAGTTGGGCGGCACGGACCCGGTGCACATGGGACTGGATCTCCGAGAACGCCTGCTTGTACTCGTCGCACCACGGGTCGAATGCGATGGCGAGGCGCACACTGGCCGCGGCCTCGATCCATCGCTCCCGCTTCAGGGACACCGTCGCCGCGGTGTAGAACTGCCCGGCTTTGAATCGCCGCTCTTCGAGTATCTTCGGGGGAAGGCGGAACCGGCGTCGAATTCGCCGGAGCCGATCGAACCGGTCCGGAACCCTCGGCGACCCCTCGACATCTGCCGCCCCAGTCGTCGGGGGGGGATTCTCCTGTATCGAGCGCGTGATCTCGGACCGCGTGGCGGGGTCCGAAAGCAGCTCATAGGCCTCCACGATCTTCTTGAAGATCCGGTCGAGACGGATTCCGAAGTCACCGATCTCGATTCGGAAGTACCGGTCGGGGTGATACTGCTTGGAGAGTTCGAAGTATGCGCGCTTGATCTCGCGGGTCTCCGCGTCGCGCGCCACTCCGAGCAACTGGTGGTAGGGCCGGTTCAGGGTGGCATCGAACTCCAGGATCTGTCGCTGCAGCTCGACCGGGAGGTCGAGCCTGGGGTCGACGTCGGCTTCGACCCCCGAACCCCGGCCGCTGGGAGTCTCGGGTTTCTCATCGTCGCCAGTGTGAGCCACTTCGCCGTTGTCGGGAACGACGATGAGCCCTTCTTCGATCCACGTCCGGAGCTGCCCATCGACCTCATCCGGCGTGAATCCACCCACCTGCAACAGGAACTTCCAAGGCGTATGTCCGTCGATTCGGGACAGCAAAAAACCCTCGGCCGGACTCATGATTCGGCCGGAGGGGTCCCACCCCTCCGCGAGTCGCGGGACGCGCTCGTGGTCGTCTTCATCCGGCACCAAACCCTCATATCTCCTCGCGGAAGCCATCGGCTTCTGCGCCTCCGGCTCATCGGCTAGCGAGAGCGGAAAGCTGAGGCGTAGGGGATCTCCGTCCGAATCGAAAAACGAGACAATTCCCCGAGGGGAACAATCCTCCGGGGCCATTGCGGCCGCCGGGCCAGCGTTAGAGCAACAGGCGCTCCAGGATGGCTTTCTGGGCGTGGAGGCGATTCTCGGCCTGATCCAGGGCAATACAGCGCTCGCCGTCCAGAACCTCGTCGGTGATCTCCTCCCCGCGGTGGGCGGGCAGGCAATGCATGACCCAGGCCTCCGGTGCGTGGCGGAGCAACGCCGAGTTCACCTGGTACGCGGCAAATTCGTCGCGCCGCCTCTCGCGCTGGGCCTCCTGCCCCATACTCGTCCATGCATCCGTGTAGATGAATCCGGCCCCCGCCACCGCCTCGACGGGGTCCTCGCACCAGGAAAGGCGGGCACCGCTGGCGGCGGCGACCTCCTCCGCCCGGGCCTGGACACGCCGGGGCGGCCGGTGCCCAGCGGGGGTCGCGAGGCGCAGCGAAAGTCCGAGCACGGCGGAGCCCAGGAGCAGCGAGTTCGCCATGTTGTTGCCGTCGCCGACGTAGGCGATCACCGCGTCCTTCAGCTCCACCCGCTCGGCAATGGTTTGAAAGTCGGCCATTACCTGACACGGATGCAGGAGGTCGGTGAGCCCGTTGATGACGGGAATCGTCGCGACTTCGGCCAACTCCTCGACCAACGCGTGGCTGAAGGTGCGCGCGACGATCCCATCGACCCATCGCGAGAGATTCAACGCCACGTCGCGCGGTGCCTCACGGGTTCCGATTCCAACCTGCTCGGGTCGAAGCAGGATCGCCTGGCCACCGAGCTTGTCCATTCCGGCCTCGAAGGTGACATGGGTCCGCAGCGAGGGCTTCTCGAAGAACATGGCCAGCGCGCGACCCAACAGGCTCTGGGGCCGATCTCCCCGGGCCAGCCCCTGCTTGAGCTCGCGCGCTCGGTCGAGCAGCGCAAGCAGGTCTTCCGCGGACCAATCGGCAAGGGTTAGAAAGTCCTTCGGCATGGGTCAGCGGCTCAGGAGGGTCCCGACACCCCCGTCGGTGAAAATCTCCAGGAGAATCGCGTGCAACATGCGCCCGTCGATGACGTGGGTACTCCCGACCCCCTCCTCCAGTACGGCGATACAGCACTCGACTTTGGGAATCATGCCGTCCCGAATGGTTCCCTCGGAGATGAGCTTGCGCGCTGCGTCCATGCTCAACCG
>JAZFUU010000054.1:0-15560 GCA_036447375.1 Myxococcota bacterium | reverse complement strand
GAGGTCAACCGGCTCTTCCACTCGGGCGCCTCCGCTCCCTCGGGCGCCTCCGCTCCCTCGAGCGCCTCTGCTCCCTCGGGCGCAACGGGAGGCGAAGCGGTCGACCCCGCAGGCATCTCTCTGGGAGGAAGCACCGCCGAGGATCCGGCGAGCGCGAGCTTCGAATTCCTCGACGAAGACCTCGACGAAGACCTCGGCGATTCCACCAGCATCGACGGCGGCGGTCAAACCCGATTGATCGGGCCCGAAGCTATCGACCCGCTCGCGCTCGACGATTCAGAAACGGATGTTGTCACCTCCGCGACCGGACCCGCCTCGGTCCCGATGGCGGAACGCACCATCGCGATGATGCCTGCGGACGCCAGCCTCGCCCCCGAGACCGAGCTCGAAACGGACGAACTCGATTTCGAACTGGGCCCGGACGCGGCCGAGATTGGAGACGCTCCCGCAGAACTTCTGGCGCCGGACCCGGTACCCGTCTCCGGGGCCGCTGTCACCGGGGCCACCGCGCCCGGAGGGCCGGCTTCGAGTCCCGATCTGAATTTCGATTTCGAGTCGCTCAGTCCAGACATCGATCCTGTAACGGGGGGCCCGGACAACCTCGCCGAAGCCACGATCCTGGATCCGGTCGGTGCATCCGGTTTTGACGTGTCTTCCTCGGACCTGGGCAACGCGTTGGATCCGAAGCCCGGCTCCCCGATCAGCGCGCCTCCGGACACATTCGAACCGGCTCCGCTCGAAGCACCTCCGGTTCCCCAACCGAGCCCCGAACCGGCCCGGAAGCCAACGCCGCCCGCCCCTCAGGTCGTGGCTGCCCCGCCCCCGATTCCATCGGAACCGGTGGCTCAGCCGGCGGCAAGTCTCGACGCGGCCGTCCTCGCCGAGATCGCCCCTCGACTCCGTGAGCAGCTTCACGACACACTCGAGAAAATCGCCTGGGAGTCCTTCAGCGACGTCACCGAGAAGATCGTGCGTCAAGCCCTGGAGCGGGTGGAAACCATTGCCTGGGAGGTGATCCCCCAGCTCGCCGAGACCCTCGTGCGGGACGAGATTCGCCGGATGAAGGGCGAGTCCGAAGAGAGCTGATCCGGCGGCGCCCACAAGGTGCCCCGTGTGGGTTAGCTTATAGGCTTCACGCCACCCACAGACGGAGCGCGCCCCACCCAATGAGCGCCCCCCCGGCCCTTCCGCCCCAGCGCACCTGGCGCCCACTGCTGGAGCTTGCCCTCGCCGAGGATCTGGGTCCCGGAGACCTCACCACCCCGCTGGTGGTCGAAGCCGATCGGACCGGCACCGCTGTGATCGAATCACGGCAAGATCTCGTGGTCTGCGGCCTGGACATCGCCGCGGAGGTGTTTCGCGCCATCGATCCGGATCTGGGGTTCGAATTCCGTACCCGGGACGGGGCTCGCGCCCGGGCCGGAGAGCCCCTCGCGGTCGTCACCGGTCGGATGCGGGCCATCCTTGCCGGGGAACGAACCGCGCTGAATTTCCTCGCTCGCCTGTGCGGCGTGTCCACCTGGACGCGCCGCTTCGTGGATGCGGTCGAAGGCACCGGGGTGCGCATCGTCGACACCCGGAAGACGCTTCCCGGCTGGCGCACCCTCGACAAATACGCGACGGCCGTCGCTGGAGCTGTCAATCATCGCACCGGGCTGTATGACGGAATCCTTCTCAAGGACAACCACATCGCCCTGGCCGGGGGCGTGGAGCTGGCGGTCAAGGCCGCGCTCGCAAGCGCCCCCCCCGGACTCCGCATTCAAGTGGAAGTGGAATCCGAAGATCAGGCCGTCTCCGCCGTGGAGGCCGGAGCGGATTTTCTGCTGCTCGACAACCGCGAGCCGGAGGAGCTCCGCCGCATCGCCCAGCGCGTGGGTGGACGCGCACTCCTCGAGGCAAGTGGGGGCGTGGTGCTCGAGAACCTGCGAGCGGTCGCGGAGACTGGCGTTGGGCGGATTGCGATCGGGTCCCTGACGCACTCGGCACCCGGCGCCGACGTCGCCCTCGAAATCCGAGGTGGGGTACCGGCCCCGGGAGGTGCGACCGCGTGACGGGTGGGCCGGCGCGCGTGCTCGAAGCCCTGCGCGACGCCGGCGACCAGTGCTGTTCCGGCGAGGCGCTCTCGAAAGGACGCGGCGTCAGCCGCGCGCAGGTCTGGAAGGATGTCGAGGTGCTGCGGAAGCGCGGCTACGAGATCGAGGCGTCCCCGGGCGGAGGTTATCGCCTCGCGGGCACGCCGGATCGCCTGTATCCCGCGGAGATCCAGGCGGGTCTCGCCACGCGCTGGCTCGGTCGCGAGATCCGCTTCTTCGAGTCGACGGATTCGACCAATCGGGTGGCCCTCGATCTGGCCCGCAACGGAGCCGCCCACGGAACCACAGTCGTGGCCGAGAGCCAGACCGCCGGTCGAGGCCGCCTCGGTCGAAGTTTCTTTTCACCGCCCCATCGGAACCTGTACACCTCCATCGTGTTGCGCCCGAACTCGACGACACCCGAGGCGGCCACCTGGGTCCTCGCCGCGGCGGTGTCCGTGGCCGACGCCGTCGCGGAGACCGTCGCCGACTCGGCGGCGGTCGAAATCAAATGGCCCAATGACGTCCTGCTGGGGGGCCTCAAGACCTCGGGAATCCTGATGGAGCTGGGGGCCGAGGCCACCCGGGTCTCCCACCTCGTCCTCGGAATCGGGGTGAATCTCAACACGCGCCGCGAGGAGTTTCCGCCCGAGTTCCGGGCCACCGCGACCAGCGTGGCGTCCCACCTCGACCGGCGCGTGGATCGGGTGGCGTTCGTGCGGCGGCTGTACGTCGGTCTCGAACAGACCCTCGACGCCTGCGCGGCCCATGGATTCGACGCCGTCCGGCCCCGGTTCGAGGCCCGCTTTCGCATGCGAGGCCGGAGGATTCGGGTCATCGAAGGGGCGGGGGGATCGGGGTTCTCCGGTGTCGCCCTCGGAATCGATACTCTGGGAGCGTTGCGAGTACGCCGAGAGGACGGTGAAGAAGTGAGGGTGATCGCCGGCGACGTCACCCTGGCGAAGGAGAGCCCGTGACGACCCTGCTCGTTATCGACATCGGAAACACCAACGTATCCCTCGGAATCTTCGACGGCTCGGAGGACGGGAGCGAGGTCGGCGCTCTCTCCCACCACTGGCGCCTCGGGACCCACCGCGAGCAGACCTCCGACGAGGTGGCGCTCACGGTCCGTTCGCTCTTCCAAGCCGATGGTCGCCCCTGTGACGAAATTTCCGACGTGATCATTTCGTGCGTGGTACCGCCGCTGCTCCCGATCTGGGAGCGCGTGTGCACGAAGCTCTTCGATCGCCCGGCTCTGGTGGTTGGACCGGGCATCCGAACCGGAATGCCCGTTCGCTACGAGAACCCCCGAGAGGTCGGTGCCGACCGGATCGTCAACGCCGTGGCGGCCTTTTCCATGTTTGGGGGGCCGGTGATCTCCGTGGACTTCGGCACCGCCACGACCTTCGACTGCGTTTCTGAGAACTGCGAGTACATGGGCGGTGTGATCTTCCCGGGCATCCACATCTCCATGGATGCCCTGTTCGAGCGAACCTCCATGTTGCACCGTGTCGAAATCGCGCGCCCCAAATCCGTCATCGGAAAGACAACAACCGCGGCCCTGCAGTCGGGCCTGCTCTACGGCTATGCCGGAGTCGTCGATTCCGTGGTGGAGCGAATCCGCGGGGAGCTCGGTTCTCAATCCCGAGTCGTGGCAACCGGCGGGCTCGCCCATCGCGTCGCCGGCGAGAGCGCGACCATCGAACGGGTGGAACCGTTTCTCACTCTCGAAGGATTACGGCTCATTTTCGAAAAGAATCGACCCAGCGCGAATCCCCCGCGCAAGGAGAACTCTCGATGGAACACACAGGAGTAGAGAATACCCGCAGCTTCGCCCTCGTCGGACACTCGGGAGACGGCAAGACCTCCCTCGGTGAGGCCATTCTGCACGTCGCCGGCGAAAAGAAGACGCTCGGAAAGGTGCAAGACGGAACTTCGAACCTCGACACGCTCCCCGAAGAGCGAAAACGCTCTTCGAGCATCAGCTCGTCGATCTATGCATTCGACTGGTCGGACAACCACATCACCCTGGTCGATACCCCGGGAGACTCAAATTTCCAGGCCGACGGCCAGGTGGCCCTGGCCGCCCTCGATGGCGCAGTGCTGTTGGTCTCGGCGGTGGGCGGGGCCAAGGTCGGTACGGAGCGCATGTTCCGGCGCTGCAGATCGTTGGAGATTCCCGTGGTGGCCTTCGTCAACGGGCTCGACCGCGAGAGATCCGACTTCGCCGGGGCCGTGGAGTCGCTGCGCAAGGTCGAGGTCAATGCGGTGGTCGTGGTCCTTCCGATGGGGTCTGAAGGGGAACTCTCCGGCATCATCGACCTCCTCAGCATGAAGGCGCTGACCCCGGATGGTGCAGGCGAGATTCCCGCCGAGCACGTGGCGGAGGCCGAGGAAGCCCGGGGTCGCCTGGTGGAGTCCATCGCCGAAACCGACGACAGCCTGCTCGAGAAGTATCTCGAGGAGGGGGATCTCAGCGATGCGGAGGTCGCCGAGGGGCTCGTGACGGCGACGCGGAAGTGTCAGCTGGTGCCCGTGCTGGGTGGTTCCGCGGAAACCCTGCTGGGCGTTGACCGGCTGCTGCGGGCCCTGGTGGAGATCCTGCCGTCGCCCCTGGATCGCCCGCCCTGGATCGCCCCCGCGACCGAGGACCGCTCCGAGACCGAGGTGGCCGCCGACCCGGCTGGGCCGTTCTCGGCCATCGTGTTCAAGACCCTGATCGACCGCTACGCCGGGACCCTGTCCGTGTTTCGCATCGTCTCCGGGACTCTGAAGCACGACGTCACGATCCTAAACGCCACGCGAAACCAGAAACAGCGGGTGGGCAAGCTCATCCTGCCGAAGGGGGGCGAGCATGTGGATGTGACCGCGGCAGGCCCCGGCGATGTCATCGCGGTGGCCAAGCTCAAGGATGTGCACACGGGAGATGCCCTCACAGCGGAAAAGGGCGGAGTCGCCCTGCGCCCGATCCCCATTCCCCAGGGTGTGATTTCCTACGCCATCCAGGCGAAATCAAAGGGGGATGAGGATAAAGTTTACACCTCGCTCGGCCGACTGGTGGAAGAGGATCCAACGCTTCAGCTCGGGCGAGAGGCCTCCACGGGAGAGTTTTTGCTCACGGGAATGGGTGAGCTGCATGTCCGGACCGCCGCTCAGAAACTCCAGCGGATGTTCGGGGTCGAGGTCGACCTCAAGACGCCCAAGGTCCCGTATCGAGAGACGATCACGCGCCGCGCGGAGAACGTGGAGGGGAAGCTCAAGAAGCAGACCGGAGGCAAGGGGATGTACGGCGTTTGTTACCTGACGGTGGAGCCCAAGGCACGAGGCGAGGGCATTGAATTCGTGGACCAAATCAAGGGCGGATCGATTCCACGGAGCTTGATACCCGCCGTCGAGAAGGGAATCCAGGAAGCCAGCCTCGCCGGCCCCATCGCGGGATTTCCGGTGGTGGACGTGCGCGTGATCTGCATCGACGGCAAGCACCACGCAGTCGATTCCAACGAGATGGCGTTCAAATTGGCGGGATCTTTCGGCTTCAAGGCCGCCGTGGAGAAGGCGGGACCCGCGATCCTCGAGCCGATCATGGATGTGGACATTTCCGCACCCAGCGACTTCGTGGGCGACGTCATGGGCGACATCTCGAGCCGTCGGGGACGCGTCCAGTCCAGTGAGGCGAGGGGCTCGACCCAGGTGATACAGGCTCAGGTACCCATGTCGGAAATGCTCGAGTACGCGAGCCGGCTGACGAGCATGACCGGCGGCCAGGGTGAATTTCACATGACCTTCTCTCACTACGACGAGGTTCCCGCGCAGGTGCGCGAAAGAATCGTCGCCGAGTCACAAGCCGCCAAGGACGGCGTCTCCTAGGCAGGTCCGTGTCCGAGTCGAAGTCACCGCCGAAGATCCGCCTCACGCTATCGCCCCAGGCCGAGCGTTACGCCCGTAGCGACGCGCCCCGCGAGGCGCGCCTGATGGCGGCACGAGGAGCGTTGCCGCTCCCGCCCATCGAGCTGGCGACCGTGCTCTTTGTCCTCCATCACGATGCCGATCCGGAGATCAAGGAACTGGCGCGGACCAGCCTCGAATCGCTGCCCGATGCCCTCTGCGACGCCGTACTGACGGGCCCGGCCCACCCTGCCCTGATTTCGCATCTCGCCCACGCCTTCCGGGATAAGCCGGATCGGCTGGAAAAGATCGCCCTCAATTCGGCCACCGACGATTCCACCATCGCATTCCTCGCCGGACTTTCCTGCAGCTCGGTCGTCGACATCGTTTCCAACAACCAGGAACGAATGCTGCGCGCTCCCGAGATCGTCGACGCCCTGGGCAACAACCCGCTGACGGGTCGCGCCGTGATCGACCGCATCTTTTCGTTCCTCGGAATCAAGGGAACCGAGGCGAAAGGCGGCGGCGACGCCAGCGACGACATCAGCGATGCCGATGCCGAGGCCGCCCTCCGCGCCATCCTCGGCGACGAAATGGGGCAGTTCGCCAGGAAGCTGATCGAGGAAACCGACGATGCCCAGGAGGACGACGGATCCGACAGCAGCCTGTACGCCCTGGTGCAGAAAATGTCGGTATTCCAGAAGATCAAGCTCGCCCGCATGGGCAACAAAGAGGCCCGCGGGCTTCTGGTGCGCGACCGAAACAAGATCGTCGCCCTGGCCGCCATCACGAGTCCGAAGGTCACAGACTCCGAAGCCATATCCATGGCGCAGTCGCGAAACGTCGGTGACGACGTACTGCGTTTCATTTCGAACAATCGCGAGTGGACCAAGAATTACCAGGTGAAACTCGCGCTTGCGATGAATCCGAAATGTCCCCAGCCGGCTGCGATGAAATTCATCAACTACCTTCAGGATCGAGACCTGAGGGTCATGATGCGCAGCAAGGATGTTCCCGCTGCCATCTCGAGCCACGCCCGCCGCATCCTTGCCAAGAAAGGGAAGATCTGATGGCGCGAATCAGTCGCGACAAAGCCGAGGTCAACGCACGCATCGTGTACTGGGGCATCGAGGGCTCCGGAAAGAAGACCAACCTCGCGGTGATCCATCAAAGACTCCGCGCGGATCACCGGGGTGACCTGCGCTCGGTGCCGACGCGGCTCGATCCGACGCAGACGTTCGACTTGCTTCCCATCGAGCTGGGAGAGATCGCGGGCATGCGCACCCGCCTCGAGATCGTTGCGGTTCCCGGCCACCCGGAGCAGCTGCCCACGCGAAAGCAGCTGATGGATCAGGTAGACGGCTTGGTGATGGTCATCGACTCGCGGCGGGAGTACCTCGACGAGAACCTGAAAAGCTTCGAGGAGCTGAACCAGACCCTCGCCGCCTACGGTCGATCTCTCGACGACGTGCCGCTCGTCGTCCAGTACAACAAGCGGGATCTCTGCGATGAATTCGCCCTGGAGGACCTGCACCGCAAGCTCGATCTCCAGGGAGTCGCCGTCTTCGAAGCCGTGGCGTCAAAGGGGACCGGGGTCCTGGAGACCCTCTCGACGATTTCCAAACGAGTGGTCCGAAACCTGCGTGAAGATGAGGCTGCGGTCGCCCCGGCTCCGCCCGTTGCACCGACGGCTGCCGGCGACATGGAAAGCGCCATCCTCGAGGAGGAGGGCCACCCCGATACCGAAGCCATTGTCGCCACCGCCCGTCGCACCGAGGCCCTCCTCGACGACACCGATCCCTATCTGGGGATGTCGGAAGAATCCAGCGGAGTGCAGCTCGGGTCGGATCTCTCGATCGTCTCCGTCGGCGACGCCTCCCGCGCCGGCGACCGCAGCGTGCGTGTCCCCATCGTCCTGGGCGATGGCGCGGGCCGGACCTCGACCCTGGTTCTGACGATTCAGCTCGATCCCCTGATCGACGAGACCCTGGACTGATGCGCAAGTCGATCGGCATCTACGGAGCGAACGACGAATCCCTCCAGCTGATCGTGCTCCTGGAAGAAAACCCCGAGGTAGAGATTGCGAGCGTGTTCGACGTTCGCGCCGCCGCGTTGCGAAAACAGTTGCCCCATCTCGACCCGACCGTGGCCCGGACGCTGGAAGCCAAGCTCACCGACGACCTGACGACTTTCATCGAATCCGGGAGCTTTTACGCCGTGATCGATACCGGAGTGGAGCCCAGCTTCGCTACCCAGTTTCCCCAGGCCAGCGAACGCGGCATCCAGATCGTAACCCCACTCATGGCTCGATTGCTGTGGGGATACAGCGCCCCCACCAGCGAACCCACCAGCAAACCCACGCCCGAAGCCCCGAGCGATCACACACACGATCACAAGTCGGAGCTGCTGCAGGCGCTTCGCGAGGTGGTCGAGTCGTACAACCTGACCATCGACACCGATGAGCTCTTTCGGCGAATGTTGGAGATCGCGATCGGGATCACCGGCGCCGAGGGCGGCTCGCTGATGCTTCTCGATCCCGCGACACGGGTGCTGCGCATCCGTGTCGCGGTGGGCATCGAGCCGGAGCTGTGGTCCAAGATTCGCGTCGGCGTCGGCGAAGGCATCGCCGGGAAAGTCGTCGAAGAGGCGCGTCCTCTTCGACTGCGGGGCAAGGCCGACCGCCAGACCTTCCGAATCGTCCGGGAGAGGCACGACGTCGAATCCGCCCTCTGTGTGCCCCTGATCCACGAGGACCGCGTGCTCGGGGTCCTGAATCTGCACCATTCCTCCCGGCCCGATGCGTTCAGCGAGGCAGACCTCGAGTTCATCGAACAGCTGGGCCGACTCGACGCCCAGATCATCGCCCGCTCCCAGGAACACGAATCGATGCGTAGCCAGGCGGCTCGCTTCACCGTCGCGCGCCAGGTGCACGAGATCCTCGCCAAAAAAGTGGCCCTTCCGGAACGGCTGACGATCCTGTGCCGATTCGTCTCCGAACACGCGCAGGGCGGTATCACCACCATCTACCTCTTCGATGCCGCGGACCAGACGATGCACATGATGGCGACGTCGATGGAAGGCGGAAGCCTCGGTGGTGAGTACCGCGTCGGGTTGAACGAGGGCATCGACGGAACCGTGGCAAGTACCCACGAGCCGTCGTTTCTCCACGCGTCGGATGGATCCTTTGCCTACGCCGCCCTCCCCCTCTTGATGGGCGAGCAGTTCGCAGGCGTTCTCACGGTTCAGGCCGGACCCGAGGCACAGGACAGTCGCGGCGTACGCGACACGCTGCTCGAGATTGCCGCAGCCGCCGCCGAGGGCATCATCGTCGCCAGGCGCGAAGCTCACATCACCACCCGCGCCACCAAGGCGAGCGCGATCAACGAGGCGGGAATTCGCATGATCTCCGCCACGAGCCCCGCCGAAGTCCTTCGCCTGGGCACTTCGGGCGCGGCGATGGCGCTCGAAGCAGACCACGCGATCCTGCGGTTGCAAGATGCCGACACCGGGCGGTATGTCATCCGCTCCTATTTTGGATCCGCGGACGGCCGTCAGCAGGAGAAACTGTTTCGCCTGGACAAGACCGTGTCGGTGGATGTCATCAAGAGCCGTGAAACTCTCCTCGTGCGCGAAATCGACGGAGATCCGCGCCTTCGCAGCTTCGAGGGCGAGGTTCGCTCCCTGATCGCGTCCCCGCTCAAACGCGAGGACCGGGTGGTGGGGACACTCTCGATCTACGACAAGGTCTCCGCGGAGCGCTTCTACACGAGCAGCTTCACCGATGAGGATCTGGCGCAATTCAAACAGTTCGTGTCCTATTTGGAGCGATCGGTGACCAACGCCCTCTTCTACGCCCACGCGATGCAGTTCCGCAATCTGGATGAGGAGACCGGACTGCCGAACCAGACCTACCTGGAAAAGCGCATCCACGAGGAGATCATCCGCTCCGGAAGTACCACCGAGCCCATCGCCGTCGCGATGTGCCGAATCGAGAATCTCGCCGAGATCGAAGAGCGCACAAACGCGGCGCGAGCGCGAAAGGTCGTGCAGCGGACGGTGGATGCCCTGCGCGCGCATTTGCGCGATTTCGACGTCCTGGCCCGGAACTCTCGCAACGAATTCAGCGTCTTGCTGCCCGATCCCGGACCGGCCGCTGGCGACCGCGTCTTTGCCCTGGCCCGGGCTGTCGCCGACGACGTCTCCAAGGACGATTCCCTGAACCAGACGGTTCGGGTGGCGTTGAGTTTCGGCTACGCCCTATTCCCGGAAGAGGGGGAAAACCGCGAGTCGCTGGTCGAACGGGCCGCCGTTCCGCGGATCCGTATGATCTGAATTCCCCGGGCCTTCCGGCCCGGAGGCTAGAGCAGATCGCGAAGCCGCCGATACGGAAGATCGAGCGACTCCGCAACCCCCTCGCACACCACCTCACCCCGCCAGATATTCACTCCCAGCGCCAGAGCCGGGTCCGCCCGGACAGCAGCCTCGACCCCGGATCCGGCGATCCGTTCGACGAAGGGCAGCGTCGTGTTCGTCAGGGCGGACGTCGACGTTTGCGGCACGGTTCCCGGCATGTTCGCAACGCCGTAGTGGATCACGTCGTGCACGCGGTAGGTCGGATTCGAATGGGTGGTGGGATGAATCGTCTCAATGCAGCCCCCCTGGTCCACGGACACGTCGCAGACGACGGATCCGGGTTCCATCAGCCGGATCATGGACTCCGTCACGAGGGTGGGCGCGCGGCGCCCGGGAAGATAGACCGCGCCGATCACCAGGTCGCTGTTCCGCACCGCGCGCTCGATATTCGAGCTGTTCGAATACAAGGTGTTGAGCTTGCCGTCGAAAATGTCGTAGAGATAGCCGAGGCGATTCAAATCGATGTCGAGCACATAGACCTCGGCACCGAGAGCGTGGGCGACGCGTACGGCATTGATACCGACGGTTCCCGCGCCCAGTACCGTCACGCGGCCCCGCATCACCCCGGGTACACCCCCGAGAAGGAGTCCCTTGCCGCCGCGATCCCGCTGCAGCAGCGTGACACCGATCTGCACCGCCAGGCGCCCCGCCACCTCGCTCATGGGCGCCAGGACGGGAAGCGATCCATTGGGGCTCTGAATCGTCTCGTAGGCAATCGCGACGACACCCGAGTCCAGCAGGCTGGCGGTCAACTCCGGTGCGGCCGCCAGGTGGAGATAGGTGAGGAGCGTCTGACCCGACTGAAGCCGGTCGACCTCGCCCGCCTGAGGCTCCTTGACCTTGACGACCAGCTCGGCGGCCCAGGCCTCCTCGACATCGACCAGCCGGGCACCGGCTTCTTCGTAGGCGGCATTGGACAGTCCGCTGCCTTCGCCTGCCCCTCGCTCCACGTCGACATCGTGCCCGAGCGTGCGAAGCTGGCGGACACCGTCGGGAACGATTCCGACCCGGAACTCGTCCTCCTTGCGTTCGCGCGGAACCCCGATTCGCATCAGCCCCTCTCGACGTCGGACCGCCGAAAGGTGTCGATCAAGATGTCGGCGGTCTCGGGACGCATGATACGCGGATCCGGGCGCTCCCCCGTCCGGAGCTGCTCGCGCACCGTGGTCCCGCTGACCGCGACCGGCTTCTCGTCCGGATGATTCTCCGTCAAATCCACGCGACCCATCGATTCGTAGTAGGCGGCGAATCCGATCTTGCAGGGCCGAAGCGCGAGTTCCCCCTGTAGATGGGAGAAGATCTCCTGGGCGTCGAAGTCGCCCCAGATCGGTGTGCCGTCTTCGAAGGGAGCATCGGCGTGCTTGCGACCGATGACCAGATCACTGAAACCATAGTTCTGACGGTAGATGGCGTGCATGACGGCCTCGCTGGGGCCGGCGTAGAACATCTTGATATCGAGTCCGATCAACTCGAACACCTCCGAGATGTCGTAGCCAACGGATTCCCAGAGTGCTTCGTCCTTGTCCCCCTGCCCCAGCAACGACCGGTCGTGAAGCACCTGGTAGCAGCGCATACGCATGGCGGCGGGTACGTCGTCGCCCTTGAGTTCGCCGACCAGAGGATTCAACACCACCCCCGTGAAATGCCCTTCTCGGGTCAGGCGTTCGGCTCCGGCCACCAGTGCGTATTCGTGTGCGCGGTGCAACGGGTTTCGCGTCTGGAACGCCAGAGCGCGTTCCCATTGCCGTTCGCGGATCAAGACACGGGTCTGACGCGGCGACAGAACATATTCGCCGTACTCGGGATGCTGCGGCTGGGCCAGAGCCCGAATCGAACCCCCCAGGAGTTTCGTCCGCGGGTCGCTTTCTATGGCGCGCCCTCCCGGGTGGTCAAAGCGTTCGGTTCCGTACACCGCACGGATGTACTTCGTCTTGTTCCACTCGAATACGTCGACATCCTCGATCGTGGCAACGACAGATCCGTCTTCCTCCCGGACCGCGACGGTGTCACCCGACGAGAGCTGCGCGGCTTCGTCGTCGCTCACTGGCAGAGACAAGGGGATGGTCCAGGCATAGTCCACGCCGTCGCGATGAATTCGCCTCTCCTCCAGAACCCGATGCCAGGTCGCGGCCAGCATCGGTCCCTGCAGGGGAGAGAGACCACCGTCGGACAATCGATAGACCGTCGACAGGTCCGCCCGGTTGACGCGCAAACAGGGCAACTTCTCCGCCTTCGCCAGGAACTCCTGGCGGCGATTCAGCGGAACCACCCGGTGCACGGGCTCGGACAGTCCGCCGTGCACGGGGACCAGATCGCCGCTCTCGGGTGCGGTGTTCGTGGCCACGACAGTCTCCTCGATCACAAAGTCAGGGCCCGGTTGCGAGGTCCCCGAATTACCAGAGTTACCAGCACTACCAGATCTACCAGACAGGAAACGCGCCATCCCCGTTGGCGAACAGCACGCGATCGCCCGAACCATCGAATCGGCGCAAATACAGTTGCTGACGGTGATCGATCTCGGCCACATACGCCACCAGCCGCCCGTCGGGAGAGATCGTCGGCCGCTGCTCCGTGTACATGCCCCGGCGGCCAATCGGGGCCCGACCGGTGCCGTCCGGGCGAACGCGCCAGAGCCTCCATTCCTTCTGGCGCAGCGCACTGTACGCGATCCATCGGCTATCGGGGGAAAAGGTCGGTTCGTGGCCGGGCGCCAGGTCGCGATTGGGTCCAGTGGCAACGGGAGACCGCACGACGATGTGCTCCACGTTGTGGCGGCGCGGTTCGACCCAGGCCACGGCGCTTCCATCGGGTGCACAGGTCGGGCTGTGAGCAACGGGATTGGACGTGAGCGGAATCGAGTCGCTGCCGCCGCGACCCGTCAGGACGATCCCGGCTCTCGGTCCCGACGCGGAATTCTCAACCACCATCAAGACGAAGCGACCGTCTGGGCCATAACAGGCCCGGGGATGGGCCTTCGGCCCGTAGGTAATCTGGCGCACGTGTCGCCGGGTGCGTTCGAGCTCGAAAATCTGCAGGAGCCCATTGGAACGCTGGGTGAAGAGCAGGCGCGAACGATCCGGCGACCACTCCAGGGGAATCGCGCCACGCAGGGCATCGGGGATCGGCTGAACCTTCCCGGTCTGCGGATTCAGCAGCGCCAGCTGGCCGGCGAAGGGATCCAAGGGAACGAGTCCGCCGCCGGCGGCGAACAGGATGTTGACGAACTTTGCGAGCTCGTCCATCGGTGCCACCCCCGGAACACCCGGATCCCGTTGTTCTTCGAGGGACTCGGCGCGCCTCCGAGCCAGCTCGGGATACCGATAGTGAAGCGCGATGAATTCGCCGGGTATCTCGGCGGTGGGCACGCCGCGACTCTGACAGGCCACCAAGGCCAGCAGCGCGGCGCCGACGATCGCGACACGCCTCACGGATCGATTCCATCGACGCCGTGGCCGCTGTAGATTCCGCTCTGTTGGTTGCGTTGGAAAAGCGCGAAAGGACCGACCTTGCCCTCCGATACCGACACCACGATTTGGTCGGCGTCGGCGAACGGAAAGCGTTCGTCTTCGGCAAACTCCAGATCCTTCTCGGAGAGATAGGCCCCGACCTCCACGTGGGAGTGGTAGATGGCGGTGACTCGTTCGCCGATCGGCTCCGCCTGCTCCAACGCCGCCTGGCAGTCCCCCGCGTTCATGTAGTAGGCCTCACGCCCGTCTCTGGGGAAGCGCATCGGATCCTCGCCGTGCCGCCTCGTCATTTCATTCCGGCAGCGAACCACACGCCGAAATCGCCGGTTGTCATCGCCGAAAATGAGTCCGCAACACTCTTCGGGCAGCACTTCCAGCGCATGCGCGAACAACTCGTTCAGCACGCGACGCGGAACGGTAACCCGCGGGTTGGCAGGGTCGACATCGACGCGTCGGCGCACCGCGCCTACTCCTCGTGGGTGGCCGTCCCCGCGGGCGCGCGCCGCGGAAGGCCGGAGTCTACGGAACGTCCGGGAATCCCGCGACCGGAGAAGGGTCCCCTACGGGGCTCAGATGAAGTACATGGGGCGAAAGTTGCTAACTGGCCGAGAAATTTCGTCGTTTTGGTTTTTCGTTCTGTCCCTGGGTTGTCCCCGAGCCATGAACGACCACGAAAAAGAAACGTGATAAGCGGCCCCGGACAGGACGCCGGTGTCGGCGTTTCCCTACGGAAAAGGCTGGCCTCTGGGGGTACGAGACGGGCTCCGGGAGCCAGGCTTGGGGCACTGGCCCTCCCCGCAGGGGGCTAGGTAACCAGACTGGAGCCTGCGGCTTTCTGGCGTAGGTAGTCTCGTTCTGCGATTAGCTTATCGATCTCGACCTGAAGCCTCTGAGATTCCAGCTCGCTACTGGCCAACTGCTTCCGGGCGAGCTTGATGTAGAGCACGTTCAGAATGAAGGCCGCAACCGCCACGGCTCCGCCACCTACGACGGCCACCCATGCCAAACAGTTACCCATGCCTCAGACCCCCTCCGGCCCTTCGGGAGCGTCAGCGAGAATTGACGCCCGGACGGCCTTGACCGGCGAGTTCACCGGGCCGGTGTGGAGCGCGGCGGTTACCTGCCCGTCCACTTCCCAGCAGTAGCAGCGTTGGGCTGTGGGATGGCCCTGGAGATCGAAGACCAATACTTCACCTTCCCAGACGGTCTCGCCCTCGAAGATCTCGACCACAGATACACGCTCGGCCAGTTCTGCGGCGGCGTCGTGAGCAGCGCAGATTGCCTGCTCGAAGGTTTTAAGGGATATCTCGTTCACTTCGCCTTCGGTCTACTGGTGAGAGGCAGCGCCATCGTCTTGTTGAAGGACGGATGTGCGCGGTCGAGATGGCGCTCAAAGGGCTCCCAGTCCCCGTCATCATATCCTTTCATGATTCCGATGACCGATTTTCTTTGGAGATTGGCGACGAAGTGGGCCAATCGGCGCGCGCCGACCACGGCTACGGTCGAGAGAATCCCGAAGCCCGGACGTGGTGACACTGGGCGCGGTCGCTAGTCCCGAAGAACTTCGATCTTGACGATGGCCTGAGTGGGGATCGTGAGGTCCCCACATCCTTGCGCCAGTATCTTGCCGTCCTGATCACCCGAGCCGGCAAATCGCATGATCTCTTCGCCGCTGACCGTGTCGAGGACCACTACTTCCATTGTGTTCATATCGGTCACATAG
>JAZFUU010000053.1:0-9668 GCA_036447375.1 Myxococcota bacterium | reverse complement strand
CGTCGCGGTTTCGAGCACGTTGCGCGAACCGTCGACATTGGTGCGCTGCATCTCCGCATCTCGAGCTCGGTCGAAGCTCAGGAGCGCGGCCACGTGAACCGCGGCGTCGCATCCGCTGAGTGCTTTCTCGACGGTCTCGGTTTCGGTGACATCGCCGATGACGTATTGGGGTGTAGGAACGCCCAGGGGAGTCAGGGCACGTGAGATGCGACTGGGATCGCGCACGAGGAGGCGCAGCTCATGACCGGCGCGGTGCAGCGCCGCCGCGGTGTGGGCGCCCACCAATCCGGTGGATCCGGTGACCATGACACGCACGATTTCGCTCGTCTTCTAGTTCGACTTCGCTCGCCTATGGCTCGCTGCGCGCAAGGCTTGCTAGTTCCTCGACTTCGCTCGCCTACGGCTTGCTGCGCGCAAGGCTTGCTAGTCCTCTTCCAGCCGGATCGCGTGTTCGGGGCAGTTGGCTGCGCCGAGCCGGGCCTGGTCCACGAGTTCCGGCGGCACCTGCTTCGATACGATTAGGCAATGCCCCCGCTCGTCCTCCTCGAAGACCTCGGGCCCCAGGGCGTAGCAGCGCCCATGACCCACGCATAGGGAAGGGTCGATGAGGACCTTCATTTATCGAGGGGCCAGACCAGCGGCAGGTATTGGACTTCGCGGATGCCCGGACTGTAGCGGGGGGTCTCCCCCGGCTTGATGCTGTATTCGGGGATGCGCCGGTGCCATTCTTCCAGGGCCACTTCGAGCTCCATGCGTGCCAGGTGGGAACCGAGACAGCGGTGGGCGCCCGCTCCGAATGCGATGTGGCGGTTCCTCTCGCGCTCGAAATCGATGAGTTCCGGATCGACGAACTCGGATTCGTCGAGGTTGCTCGCCCCGAGAAGCAGCGTCACGACCTCGCCCTTTTTGATTTCGACCTCGTGAAGCGTCACGTCCTGTTTGACGACCCGAGGAACGCCGGTGACCGGGGTTTCCCAGCGAAGCAACTCTTCCACGGCTCCCGGAATCAGGTTGGGGCCGGCGACCAGCCTGCGCCGCTGTTCCGGGTTCGAAGCGAGATACGCGATGTTGCATCCGAGGGTGGAGGTGACGGTGTCGAGACCCGCGAGCAGCAACAGAAAGCAGATGTCCAGAATCTCGTTGTGGCTGAGCTTGTTTCCGCCGATCTCGGCTCCGAGCAGGTAGCCGATCATGTCGTCGCGAGGCTCCGCTCCACGCTCTTCGATGACCGCCTCGAAGTACGCGTAGATGCGCTTGCCGCTGGCGGCACGGACGCTTGTCGCCGCCTCCACGTCGCCGGGCTCGACCTGGGGCCGGATGATCCCGTTCTTCATCTCGAGGAACAGGTCCAGATCTTTCTGGGGTAGGCCCATCAGAGTGAGGAACGCGGTGCAGGGCAGGGGGATGGCAAAGGCTTCGTCGAATTCGCATTCGCCCGCATCGATGAAGCGGTCGATGAGGGCGTTCGCCTGGCTGCGCAACTGGGGAATCAGTTCCGCCATCCGGCGTCGCGAGAACCGGGGGTCGAGAATTTTGCGATATCGGGTCTGCGCGGGGGGGTCGATCTGCTGGGGGATCATCGGACGTTCGGTCCCGAGGGCCATCTGCAGCGACATTTCCGATGAGAAGATCTCGGGATGGCGGAGCGCCCACATCACGTCCTCGTAGCGCGAAATGACGGCACCCGCCCCGAAACTGGAGCGGGCGACGGGGCAACGGCTCAGGGCGCGTCGGTACACGGGCTGGGGAGCGGCCGCGAAAGCAGCATCGAACATGTTGATCTCGCCGGTCTCGAGGTTCGGATTGTTCAACGTGGGGTCCTGCTCCGTCATTGGGGTCCTCCTCCTGTGCCCGGCGAAGTCTACGAGAAATGCGCGGGAATTGGAACGAGAACCCTTCGGGCGAGGCGATTGCGCTGTGAAACCCGTCACACCCGAGAAGGCGGATGCGGACCGGGGGAAAATCAACGCTCGAGCTTCTCGAGGCCGTAGTATGCGACCCCTGTCCCGGGTCTTGAAGGAGATCGAGATGTCACTACCGAAGAAGTCGAAAGTCAACGTGATCCCGGGGATGCGGTACGTCGACGCACCCGCTGCCATCGATTGGCTGTGCCGCGCATTCGGGTTCGAGAAACACCTGGTGGTGCCAGGCGAAGGGAAAGGAGTCATCGCTCACGCTCAGCTCCGCTACGGCAACGGCATGATCATGCTGGGCACGGCGGGAACGCACGGCGGCGGCTTCGACGAACTCATGGCAATGCCCGGCGACATCGGCGGGCGCGAGACCCAGAGCGCCTACGTCATCGTCGAAGATCCCGATGCGCACCACGAACGCGCGGTCGCCGAGGGTGCCGAGATCGTGATGCCGCTCGTGGACCAGGATTACGGCGGGCGGGGCTACAGTTGCCGCGATCCCGAAGGTCACCTCTGGAGCTTTGGAGATTTCGACCCCTTCGCAGACTGATGAAGACGGAGTGCGCCCGCCGCTTCAGCGGCCTTTGGTCAGGCGTCCCACGTCGATGTAGCGGCGAATTCGCCCCTTCGTGGCCAGCGGGGTTCCGTGGGCATCCCAGAACTCGATCCGGTTTCCGGTGCCCGTTTGGACGTTGGCGATGATGTCGCTGACCACGACCAGCGCTCGGGGCTCCGGCACATCGTCCCAGCCGGGGAACCACTCGCCTGTGAGACCCTCGTCCTGGCTCCAGCGTTTGTTGTGCCAGATGATCTTCCAGAGCTCGTCCTTGCGGTCGTAGGCGAAGGAATAGAGCGGGGCAAACGTCTCTTTGTCGATGTAGATGTCCTTGTGGTGGTAGGGGTGATCGTTGTTCTTCGGTGTCATGCGCACCAACCACACTTCGCGCAGCTCCCAGCGGTCGCTGGCGAAAGACAGTCCATAGGGACCGAAGTTGTGATCCGGATCGTAGGGGTAGGCCTTCACCTGGGTATTCATCGGGCCAATCATCTGGCCTTCCCAGAGGCACTCCCATTCGTACTGGGGCACGATCCCGTTGAAGCTGCGCAGGTCGTCGAAGGTGAAATCGGTACCAGCGATCGCGTCGGTGCGCTGGGCGGATGAGATGCGCCGGACGCGGCGGAGGGTCGGCACGTAGACCCAGGTGTCGTCGTTCCGGGCGTCGGCTCGCGGTCCATCGGACTTCTTGTATCGGTAGGAGAGCAGCTGGATTCCGCGCGCATCGAAGGGTGCAACCACTTCGACCCCGAATACGAACTTCCGCTTCTCGCCCCGGAAGATATCGCCGCCCATTTCCCAGTGCTTCTCTTCGAACCGGTGAGCGAGCTGCACCCGCTGCCCGGTTCCTTCGTAGTAAAGCGGGAGCCGCTCGCCACGGTCCCAGTACGAGTAGAAGAAATGGGCCTGACCGTCGCCGCCGCCGGCCTGGAAGTCCCACATGATCTTGAGTCCGGCCTGGGGGTCGCCCTTGCAGTCGATCTCGTCGGGCTGGAAGGGCCGGCCGGCGGTCCAGTTCTCGAGGCTGCTGTCGGGGCCGATCCGCGCCTGGCCACGGTAGTGCTCGGTCGCGGCCAGGTATTGCTCGGAGGGAGAGTAGTCGCGCTGGGTCGGCCCGATTTCGAGGTGCATGCCCTCGTAAAAGAAGAAGTCGCGATTGTCCCAGAACGGCTCGGGGAGGAAGGGGCGCAGTTTGCCGGTGTCGTCGAAGCCGAGGATGTCTCCTTCTTGAAATGACGGCGTCAGGGAGCCCACGTCATCGGTTTCCTGGGCCGGGATCGGGGCGGCGGGCAGTGTCAGCGCCAGCCCGACAGCCGTCGCAAATATTCGATTCATGCCACCCCCAAGCGCTCAAAGGATCGCACTATTATAGTGGCCTCGTCGATGCGGTTCGTGACAGCGTCGCGTCGAGTGCGGGCATTGCGCCACAAGCGGAAAAAAGGGCGATTCGGGAGGCCAACGCTGTGAAATTCGGGATCTTTTACGAGCACCAGCTCCCTCGCCCGTGGAAAGAGGGAGACGAGCTGCGCCTGTATCAGGAGGCTCTGGACCAGGTCGAACTCGCCGACAAGATCGGCATCGACTACGCCTGGGAGGTGGAGCACCACTTTCTCGAGGAGTATTCTCACTCATCGGCCCCGGAGGTGTTCCTGGCGGCGTGCTCGCAGCGCACGAAGCAGATTCGACTGGGCCACGGCATCGTGCAGATGCCCCCGAATTACAACCACCCGGCCCGGGTCGCCGAGCGCATCGCGACACTGGATCTGGTTTCCGGCGGGCGAGTGGAATTCGGGACCGGCGAATCCTCAGCACTACTCGAGCTCGAGGGGTTCCACGTGGACGTGGAGACCAAGCGAGAGCAGTGGCAGGAGGCCGTAGAGCAGTGCGCCAACATGATGGTCATGGATCCCTACCCGGGATTTCGGGGCAAGTATTTCGACTTCCCCTGCCGCAACGTGGTGCCGAAGCCGGTTCAGAAGCCCCATCCGCCGCTCTGGGTGGCTTGCTCCAACCGCGAGACGATCAAACTCGCCGCGAAGCTCGGGATCGGCGCTCTCACCTTTGCCTTCGTCGACACCGGCGAGGCCAGGAAGTGGGTGGACGACTACTACCGGATCTTGAAAGAGGAGTGCGTTCCCATCGGCCATGCCATCAACCCGAACATCGCCATGGTGACGGGATTCTCGCTGCACCGGGATGCCGAGGAGGCCAAACGCCGGGGTATGGACGGATTCCGCTTCTTCGGATACGGCCTGGGTCATCACTACATCTTCGGAGAGCACAAACCGGGACGCACGGACATCTGGGCCAACTTCGAAAAGGTGCGAGACATGCTTCCCGAGGAAGGCGAGCAGCGGGGCATTGGCACGCCGGACCAGCTGCGTGCGCACCTGCGCAGCTTTGCCGATGCCGGTGTCGACCAGGTGACTTTCATTCAGCAGGGCGGGCGCAACCGACACGATCACATCTGCGAAGCCCTGGAACTCTTCGGCTCCGAGGTGATGCCCGAATTCAAGGCCGAGGAAGAGGCGCGGGAGAAACGGAAGCTGGAAGAGCTCGCTCCCTACCTCGAGAAGGCCATGGAGCGAAAACGCCGAATGCCCGAGCTGAGCGATGACGAGATCCCGAGCTATGAGGCTCTGGGCCGGAAGATCGTCGCCCCCACCGACGAACAGAAGGAGATGCTGGAGAAGCTGAAGCGGGTGGGATCGGTCGTCGTCGAGGGCCCCGGCTAGTTTCTTTGGGCCCCAGAATTAGCCGGGCCGGGTCTCGCGTCGAATTCGGAAGCGAGAGATTCTGCGACTCAGCCGGTCGGCAGCTCCACCCGGAAGCCAGCGGTCCAGCCACCATCGACCACCAGGGCCGTCCCCGTTACGAAAGAGGCGTCGTCGGAAGCCAGGAACAGCGCGGCGGCGGCAATTTCCTCAGGCTTTCCGAAGCGATCGAGTATGTGGCGCTGTCGCATCTGCTCGCGGACTGAGTGCATCGCCTTCTCATTGAGCAGGCTCAACATCGGCGTATCGATGGCTCCGGGGCAGAGGCAGTTCACGCGCACGCCGGAACGTCCGTAGTCGATCGCCATGTTCTTGGTCATCAGCACGACGCCGCCCTTCGATGCGTTGTAGGCCAGGCTGCCGGTGATTCCCTCGAGGCCCTCGACGCTCGCAATGTGGACGATGCTGCCCGAGCCCTGGCCGATCATCTGGGGCAGAACGTGCTTGGCCACGAGAAACGAACCTTTCAGGTTGATGTCGATGACGCGATCCCACTCTTCGACGGAGAGATCGGCAGCCGCACCCCCGCCCGACACCCCAGCGGCGTTGACGAGGATGTCGATTCGCCCGAAACGGGAAGCGACGTCGCTGACCACCGCGGCCACCGCCGCCTCGTCGCGCACGTCGATGCCGTCGCGAAACAGGGTATCGGGTGCGGCGCCGGTCACCTCGCTCCAGACGTCGTCGGCGGGCTTGGCCAGGTCGAGCCCCGCCACCGCGGCGCCCTCGGCCGCAAACCGCCGGGCGGTGGCGCTGCCGATGCCCGACGCCGCCCCGGTAATCAGGGCGAACTTGCCCTCGAGTCGACTCATGATGCGGTGCTCCTTGTGGCCTTCGGCCGACGCCGGCCGGTGTGAGAGAGTTCCGGTGGGGGACTTCTCCGAATCGTTGAGAGTGTCCCCGAGAGGATACGAGTATACCCGGGTCGTGGGCCGTCGAGGCCGCCGGGCCTCGCCGTGGGGGCAGGCGGGCTCTGCCCGTCGGTAACCCACGTGAAACTGGATCGCTTCCGGGAGCGTCTGGAACCGATCCTCACGTCGTCTCATCCTGGGTTCTTGTGGCGCCAATCGCTACGATCGCGCGGTCATAGGAGGATTGGCGATATGCCGGAGGCACTCTCAGTTACGATCTTGCTGCTCGGGGTCGGAACCATCGTCGGGTTCGTGGTGGGCCGCCACACGGGTGCCGCCAGTGCGCGAATTCGCGAACTCGAAGCTCGGACCGAGGGGCTGACGAAGGAACGTGAGCTGACCCGGGCCGAGCTCGAGGCGGCAAGGGAAGATCTCGCGCGTACCCGAGAGGAGCTCGGGGACTACCGCGGCCGGGTGTCTGAACATTTTTCGAAGTCCTTCACGCTGCTCCGCGCGCTTTCGCTGCAGTACCGCTCGGACTGTGAGCAGCTCGCCGACGGCGCGGACGGGTCCGGCGCGGACGAGGCACTCGATATCGGAGAGGATGGCGAGCCGCAGCCGCTACTCGAATCGGTGTCGGAACGTCGCGACGAGTCCTCGGAGTCGCGAGTCGACGCGTCGCCCGGCGTGAGCCCGTAGCCTCAAGGTCCGTCGAAGAGCCGGAGAAAGCCGATCAGATCGAGGCCGCTGCCCTCGATCTGTACATCGCCCGAGGCGAGGGCGACCGCCGCGTTTCGCTGGCCCAGAACCAGCTCGCGCCAGACCGCCGAATCCAGCGTGATGGCGACATCCAACTCCTCGGCCAGAACCGACCTCAGCTCCGCCACCCCGCGGCGCACGTGGATCGTGTAGCCCTCGTCGACATCGGGAAAACGGAAGCCCACGACCACGTCGGTCTCCGCGCTCTTCTCGGGATCGAGATTCACGGGCATGGAGGCCATGAAATTGCGAATCGGAATCTCCCGCACCAACGAGAGCACGCTCTCGTCGATCTTGCGATCGGCGCCGACCACGACCCGGTCTTCGAGTTCCCGGGCCTGGGTCAGGTAATAGTTGCGCGCGTTTGGGCTCCGGCTCCGCTGGCCGAGCCTGCGCAGGGCCGTGGCCTTGAGGCGCTTGACGTCGTCGTCCTCGGGATTCAGGCGGAGAAGCTGGCTGGCCAGCTCGGCGGCCCAGGCCCAGCGCTCTGCCTCGACGGCCCGCTCTGTCGCCCGACGCAGTTCCTCTTCTCCACCCGCGAGTTCCGCGAATCCCCGCGCTCGCTCGTCGGGAAGGGCGGGGCCCAGGGTTGCGGTGTCACCGTCGAACCAGCCCAGGTACCCGGAAAAAATTGAACGCACCGACCATTCCACCGTTCCGTAGAACTCCTGGAGGTACGGATGGCTCTTCAGGTGTTCCGGGAGCTCAACCGCCTCGACCAGATCGTCCGGGGTGAGGCCCCGGTTGATGCCGCGAATCGTCTGATCGTGAACGTATTGAATGGCGTCCCGGTAGGCGGTGAGGATTTCGGCGATCGACTCGGCGCCGGCCACGGGGCGAGAGTGGCTGGGGGTGAGGAATGCCGGCTCGAGATCCCGCATGCGGTCGATGCTCTTGGACCACTCGAGTACATCGCGGTAGTGAGTCCCGCGGATCGTGTAGAGGTTCGGGAACGCCTTGTAGACGTTGTCGCCGGGCATGAGCACGCGCTTCTCGGGAAGCCAGACGAACAGCTGGTCGTGGGTCTCCCCCGGCGCATGCACGAGTTTCACCGCCACGCCGCACAGTTCGAGCTCCAGCTCCTCGGCGAAGGTCCGGTTTGGGCGGATCAGGCCCAGCGTGTCTCCACCCCGGCCGATTTCGAGAAAGGGGCCGATGCCCGCGTTTACGAAGGCGTCCGGGCCCTCCGAGGGCAGGAGATTTCCGAACATGCGGGCGCTGCGCATGCTGAGAACGGGACGGAGGATCCCGATCACCCGGTCGATGTAGAACTCCGTCGTGTCGTGAGCGTAGACGGCCACCTCGCCGTCCGGAACGAAGCCCCGCCCGCCGAAGACGTGATCGGCGTGGTTGTGGGTGTAGATGAGCGCAGCGATCGGTTTGTCCGTGATCTTCTCGAACTCGGCCTTGACCGCTCGGGCGGTCTCGACGCTTCCCATGACATCGACGACGAAGACGCACTCGTCGCCTTCGACCAGAATCGAGTTTGCCAGCCCGAAGCCCACGGCCTGGTGAACGCCGTCGGTGACGCGGTAGATCTTCCGCTCGAATTCGTCGCTGTGGGCACGAAGCTCGGCGACGGCCAGGACCTCTCCCGACTCCGGCGGGGGCGCGCCGCATGCCGAGAGCAGGCACAGCGCCGCGATGCGGGTAGCTGCGAGGAACGAATCCAGACGCTGCATTTCGTCTGATCCTCCGGGTAGCGTCGGGGCGAAAGGCGCCGGGCGAGAGGGAATCCGCGCGGCTCAGGTGAGACGGCGGCCGCGGGCCATGAGCAGTTTTCCGGATCGGACGAGCTCGACCAGGTTGTAGGGACGCAACAGGTCGATGAAGGCATCGAGTTTGTCACTCGAGCCGTGGGCCTGGAAGATCACGGAGTCCGTCCCGTAGTCGACCACCCGCGCCTTGAAGTGCTCGGCGACCTGCAGGATCTGGGTGCGTTCCTCCAGCGGAGCCTCGACCTTCACCAGAGCGATTTCGGTCTCATAGGAGAGATCCCCGGTGTGGTCGATCGCGTGCACCACATCGATCAGTTTCTCGAGCTGCTTGACGACCTGTTCCAGAACCTCCGGGGCGCCGGAACAGGCGATCGTCATGCGCGAGAAGCGGCCTTCCGCCGCTGGACTCACCACGAGGCTCTCGATGTTGAATCCGCGTCGCGAAAATATGAGGGCGACGCGGACCAGAACTCCCGGCTTGTTGTTCACGAAGGCGGAAATCGTGTGGATCTCGGGGCGGGGCCCCGCGGCGGGCTGCGCGGCGCTCATCTCAGGTGCTCCCCTCGGGCTTTTCCATTCGATGTTTGGGTTTCTCGGTGATCATCTCGCTCACGGCGGCGCCCGCCGGAATCATCGGGAACACGTTGTCTTCCTTGACGACTTCCGCGACGACGACGCAGGGTCCCTCATCGTATTCATGGGCTTCGCGCAGGATCCGATCGACGTCGCCGGGGCGCCGAATCCGCAGGGCCTTGATGCCGTGGGCCTGGGCGAGCTTCACGAAGTCGGGATTGCCCTCCAGGTCGGCACCGGAGATCCGGTTCTCGTAGAACATCTCCTGCCATTGCCGGATCATTCCGAGGTAGTGGTTGTTGATGATCAGGCATTTCACCGGAAGCTTGTGGAGCCCGGCGGTGGCGAGTTCCGCCTGGGTCATCTGAAAGCCCCCGTCGCCGACGATGGCCCAGACCTTCTTGCCCGGATTCGCAAACTGGGCGCCGATCGCCGCCGGAAAGCCGAACCCCATCGTCCCCGCACCACCGCTGGTGATCCAGTGGCGATTCGAACGGGCCCGGCAGAATTGCGCGGCCCACATC
>JAZFUU010000052.1:0-4904 GCA_036447375.1 Myxococcota bacterium | reverse complement strand
CGACGATCGCCGAGGCGCGGCTGGGCCGCGGGTTCTCCGCCATCAGGCGCTCGGACCGCAGGCGCGTCGTCAATGTGACCGCCGACGTCGACCGCACCCAGATCACGGCGAACGAGGTGCTCGCGAGCCTCCGCGCCGGATCGATCCAGGCCATCATGCGCGACCATCCGCGTGTCGCGTACAGCCTGGAAGGCGCGCAGCGCGAGCAGGGTGAAGCCATGACGAGCCTGGTGCCTCTCTTCGCAACCGCGCTGTTCGTCATCTACGCGCTGCTCGCGGTGCCGCTGCGTTCCTACACCCAGCCCCTGATCATCATGAGCGTCATTCCCTTCGCCCTGGTCGGCGCCGTGTACGGCCATCTGATCATGAAGGGCTTCGGCCTGGTGAGCGGACTCGCGATGATGTCGGTGATGGGATTCATCGCGGCGTCGGGGGTCGTGGTCAACTCGAGCCTCATCCTCGTATACTCCGTGAACGAGCGCCGCATGGAGGGCGCCTCGGTTCGCAGGGCCGTGATCGAATCCGCCGTCTCGCGCTTCCGGCCCATCGTGCTCACCTCGCTCACCACGTTCGTGAGTCTGCTGCCCCTGATGCTCAACCGCAGCGTGCAGGCGCAGTTCCTGGTGCCCATGGCGATCTCGCTGGCCTTCGGGGTGCTGTTCGCCACGCTGATCACGCTCCTCGTGGTGCCCTGCGGATACCTCATCCTCGAGGACCTGCGCGCCCTGCGGCCCCGGCAGCACGTCACCGTGGTCGGCGAGAACGTCGCCTGACCTCGCCCGTGTGTTCTCCGAGGCCGCTCGCCAGCATCTGCCTCTCGGGACGCATCACTCGCAAGGATCGAGGCGCAGAGTGATCGTCTCCGGGCCCGGCCCCTCGCCAAACATCCCGAGCATGCCTCCGAGCCGCTGCACCGCATACTTTTCTTGACGCAGATCGAAGGTCCGACGATTCGCAATCGGATCGTCCACGATCCGAGGCACCACGCAACGCGTCGCCCCCGCGCGCAACAACTCGAGCTTGGCACCATCGATGGCGTGCCGGTCCGCCTTCGAGCGCGGCATCGAGACCCATTCGACCTCGCCGTCATCGACGATCCACAGACGCAGCTCGGCAGCTTCGGTGTAGAGGACGACGACCTCCTCAAACTCCGCAAGGGCGCCGTAGAGCGCGAAAAACAGAACGATCGGTGACGCGACCAGCGCGACAACCCGCGCAACCGTCGGCGTGCCTCGCGCAAGCAGTACTCCGGAGATCGCGAAGCACAAGAGCCCGCCCACCAGACCTCGCCCGGGGATTCCGTAGGGGCCCGCGTGTTGGAGCGGAACCAGGAAGGCGGCCAACCCGGCGCATAGCGTCAGCATGCCAACGATCGATGCCGCGGTGGATCGCGTCTTCGTTCTCGTCATCGAACAGCTCCTTGTCGGCTCGTCGTGTCCTGCATTGGCGGGATCGTCAGGACTTCGGTCTCCATCGATCGGTGATGGTACAGGCTGGCGCCCCAGAGGTGTAGACTGGGAACGAGGAGGCCGAGATACCCATGCCGATCGAACACCTGCCCGCCGATGCACAGCCGGAGAAGGCCTTCGAGATCCTGCAACGCGACGGGTGCCTCGTCATCGATGGCCTGATGAGCCAGAACACCCTCGAGCAGGTGACGCTGGAGATGTCCCCCTATCTCGAAGCCGCGCCGAAGGGCACGGACGAGTTCGAGGGTTTCGAAACGCGGCGCACGGGCACGCTGGTCGCGCGCTCGCCGAAGTCACGGGAGGTGATCATGAACACCACCGTACTCGACGTTGCAGGGCGGGCTCTCTCGCACGCGACGAACTTTCAGCTCCACTGCACACAGATCATCTCGATCGGTCCGGGATCGAAGCCGCAGCCGATCCACCGCGATCAGTGGGCGTTCGACATGTTCCCGTTTCCGCAGGGGTTCGACTCGACCCTCGCGACGATGTGGGCGTTGACCGACTTTACCGAAGAGAACGGCGCCACACGGGTCGTGCCGGGCTCCCACAAGCTCGAGGACCGGAAGCAGTTCGCGCTGACGGACTCGGTGCCCGCAGAGATGAAGGCGGGCTCCGTTCTCCTCTACACCGGTTCCCTCTATCACGGCGCCGGGGAAAATCGCAGCGCGGACGACCGAGAGGGTTTGATCGTCCACTACAGCCTCGCGTGGCTGCGCCAGGAAGAGAACCAGTATCTCTGCGTGCCTCAGGAAGTCCTGAGCGAGCTGCCCGAAGATCTGCTGCGCCTGATGGGCTATTCGACGGGCAGCTACAGCCTGGGCTTCGTCGACGGCGGACGCGATCCGATCGTCGCGATCCGACCCGAACTCGAGAAGCGCGCCGGATCGGACGCTTACGAGTCCGTCAAGCAATCCCTCGAATAGCGAGGGTTCTCGCACCGAGGCGGAGTCAGAAGAAGAACTGTCGGCCCTCGCTCGTCACGAGGCGCAAGCGGATATTCCAGTGCGCCTCGTCGCGCCACATCATCTTCGAGATGTAGTCGAGCCGCGGGGACCGCGGCCCTCGGGCGGGTTCCCGATCGAGCCGGCTTGCGCTGCCGCCGGCATCCAGTCGACTCGTCTCCCAGAGCCGCCAATCGTGAGCGACGTGCCAGCGATACAGTGAGGTCGCGATCCCGACCTTGTCCGCGAGCACACTGGGGCCATAGACCTGTCGCCCCCGGTCGGCGGGGAAAAACGTGCCGCCCACGGTCCCGGGCTCGTCCGCGCTGCCGTCCCACGCCAACCTCAGCGCGAGGCGCGTCTGCCCGCTCACCAGGCGCGGGTCCATTTTCAGGCCCCACCATTGCGGCGATGCTTCGAAGGCGGCCGTGAAATCGGAAATTCCCTCGCGATAGATTCTGCAGTGTTTCTTCCACCGGGCCGACGGGTCGGAGCCGTCGCGCGGACAGAAGAGTCGGCTCCAGGAATACTGCCCCGGCTCGAGCCAAGTCCCGTTGAGGCCCACGCGCAAGGGCGGCGTCTCGCTGGGTGTCTGCAGGTCGACGAGCCAGACGGCCGACTCCATTGGGCCGGCCGGCTCCGACGCGGGGATCTCGACCGTCTGGACGATGCCGTCGCCCAGTTCGGCCAGATCGGCTTCCCAGGCGCGCCAACGGGGCTCGGAGCGCACGACCACGTAGGAGCCGAAGAAGAACACGAACAGCAGAGCTGGGGTCCACGCCGCGACGGCCGCGCGTCCTCGGGAGGTCGTCGACACGAAGACGTGCCACAGGAGTGCGCCCCAACCCAGTGCCAGAGCGAGCACGGCCCGGTCGCTCGCGAGGCCCAAGGTCGTGGGAGAAGTGTTCGGGAACAACCGAGCGAGCGGGAAGAGCTGACAGACGCTGAGTAACACGGCGGTTGCGATGGCCCCCAGCGCGAGGTTACGGCGGTGGACCCCCGCTCGATCCAGGAGCGTGACCACGGATAGCCCCGCCAGGATGAACAGGATCGGCAGAAACGGCAGGTTGGGTCGGATCTCGATCCACTTGATCGAGACGGCGACCAGGGCCGCCAGGCAGCCGAGCAGGGGCGCGAAGTCGCGCCATCGGAGCAGCGAAAGGCCGAGCCCGGCCAGGGCGAACACGACGACGAATCGCTGCAGACCGCGCATCCACGGACGCGCCTCGCGCCACAAGTCGTCCACATGCCACAGGTGATACACAATCAGGTTTAGACCGGCGGGCAGGATGTAGAGCGGGCGCTCCGCGAGCGTCTGTTCCCAGCCCGATTTCCCCTGAACGTCCGTCGACCAGCCGCGCCGATTCGGAGCCGTCGCGTCCCTCATCACCTCGGAGACGGTCTCGAAACCCGACACGCCCGCGATCGGGCCCCGGTCGCTGAGGCTTTGGCTGAAGACGTTCCAGCTGGCTACCGGAGCCAGCAGCGCCAGGGAGAACGCCGCAGTCAGGAACAAACGGCGACGCCAGCTCAGACAGCGGAGCATGACCGCGACGGCGACGCATAGGAGCGGAATCGTCGCCAGCAGTGTGGGACGGACCAGGGCGGCCATGGAGAGGCCAGCGCCGGCAGCCAACAGGCAGCCGAGCGATCGCGCCCGTGCCCCGCGCACGAGTGCGTACATGCCCAGCCACAACAGGAATGAGGCCAACACCTCGGTCAGGACGCGGCCCGTGAAGAGGATGTGGCTGGGGTAGACCGCCGCCAGGCCGGCCGCGACCCAGCCCACGCCTCGGCCCACCAGGTCTCGGCCGACCCACCCGACGAACACACACGTCAGCGCACCCAGCAGCGCCTGGACATAGCGCACCGGCCAGGGGTCCTCGCCGAAGAGAGAGAACACGCCGACCAGAAACCCGACGTAGCCAGGCCCCCGGCTGGCCATCATGCGGAGCACCCTGCGCTGGCCCCACTTGGCGTTCGGCCGCGAGGAGAGCTGGGCCACGGTCACCTGCCCGGGGTCACCCCCCCGCAGGACGACGGCCCCGAGGTAGTAGCCAGCCGCATCTCCATAGACGGGCGTCTGGCGGGTTTCGAAGCCGGGCAACCAGCCCTGCAAGTACAGCAGACGCAGGGCGAGAGAGAAGAGGAAAAGGAACAACCACGGTCGACGTCGCACAGCCACCCTTCGGGACCTCCCCCACACACTCGGCTTACGGGAGATTGCCCTCCTTCGACCGCGCTCGCCGGAGGCGACGACGACGCCGAAACGGGCAGTCGCCCGCAGGTTCTCGACTGCACCGCAACTCTTCGACTGCGGGGTATCCTCGGCGGCGCGCCTGCCGGCGGGCCTGGCTTCCGAAGTCACCCGCAGGATTGGCACGAGGTTTGCTAGTTACTACCCGCGTGCCCCGAACCATCGCCATCTCTGCAGCTCTCCTCGGCGCCGCGTTCGCCGCCGCCCTGTTGGGGTCGGCCTGCGGTGGTGCCG
>JAZFUU010000051.1:0-16128 GCA_036447375.1 Myxococcota bacterium | reverse complement strand
GGCAACCCGTGACCACCCGCGCCTGTCCGAGCTGTCTCAGCGAAGGACACATGGACGACGCGCGTTTCTGCAAATACTGTGGCGACCCCCTGAGCCCCCGCTAGCTCCCCCGGGGCGTCCCGTTCCGGTTCGCGTAAAGTCACCGCGGGAACCTCCCGATGTCCCCCACGCGCGCCCTTGCGCGGGGGGAGGCCCCGAGCCGTGCGTCTGGTCGTCTGCGCGAACTGCCACACCCAGTACGACGTTTCGGACATCGTCGCGAAATCATTCCCGTGTCGCTGCGGCGAATCCGTGGAGAACGATCCCCACGACCCCGTAGACGCCGAGGTCTCCCGCTGCGGCGCCTGTGGCGCGCTCGTCTCTGCAGAGGCCGCGGACTGCGACTACTGCGGATCGGCCATCGTCCGCGATCCCGGGAACCTCAGTCTCATCTGTCCCGAGTGTTACGGGCGCAACGCTGAAGACTCACGTTTCTGCACGGCCTGCGGCGTGGCATTCACGCCCCAACAGGTGCAGGTGGAGAGCTACGAGCTGCCCTGCCCCGTCTGCGGCGTACTCATGCCGGGCCGCCAGGTGGGGGGCATCGGCCTGAACGAGTGTCGGGAGTGCAACGGGCTCTGGATCCCCGATGACAGCTTCGATCTGCTCGTGAACCGCGCCATCGACGCGCGCCGAAACGCCGACCCGGCGCAGCTTCACGCCCTCAATCCCCGCGTCACCGGCTCGAACCCGGCGGCCCAACGCGTGCAGTATCGGAAATGCCCCGTTTGCGACGGATTCATGCAGCGCCGAAACTTTCGAAGGTCTTCCGGCGTGATCATCGACTGCTGTTCCAGACACGGAACCTGGCTCGACGCCGACGAACTCGAGCAGATCGCGGGCTTCATCCTGAGCGGGGGCTCCACGTCACCGACCCTGCGAAAGACGCCCCGACCGCGGGTCGATCCCCGCTCCGAGGCCGAGTTCGCGCGATTGCGCGTCGCTCGGGAGATGCGGCGAAGCCGCAACGAACCGAACGAAGGCTCGATCGTGGACGTCTTCGCCAGCCTTCTGAAGAGAATCACCTGACCGCCTGCCCGAAGGAGCAAACCATGGGACTGATCGACAGACTGCGCACGGAACTCATCGACATCATCGAGTGGGTCGATGACAGTCGCCACACCATCGTCTGGCGATTCCCGCGTTTCAACAATCAGATCAAGCACGGCGCCCAGCTCATCGTCCGTCCCGGCCAGGCCGCCATCCTCGTGAGCCAGGGGCGCATCGCCGACGTCTTCGGGCCCGGACAATACAAGCTCGCCACCGCCAACCTCCCCATCCTGAGCACGATCGCGGCCTGGAAATACGGTTTCGACTCTCCTTTCATGGCCGAGGTCTACTTCGTCTCGACCCGACAGATCCCGGATCTCAAGTGGGGAACGCCCAACCCCGTCATGATGCGAGACCCGGATTTCGGCCCGATTCGTGTCCGTGCTTTTGGAACCTACACGTTGAAGGCGAAGGACCCGAAGATCCTGCTCGAGGAGTTGGTGGGAACCGACTCTGAGTTCCAGGCCGACGAGATCACCGAGCTGATTCGTTCGATCGTCAACACGAGTTTCGCCGACGTGGTCGCCAAGTCCGAGATCGCTGTCCTCGACCTGGCCTCCAACTATCAAACCCTTTCGGAGGAGGTGCGCCGCCTCGTCGTCGACCGGGTCGACGACGAATACGGTTTCGAAATCCCTCAGCTCTACATCGTGAACATCTCCGTTCCCGCCGAGGTGGAACAAGCCCTGGACACCCGAACGAGCATGAGTGTGATCGGGGACATGACGGCATTCCAGAGCTATCAGCTCGGCCAGGCGATGCCGGTCGCCGCGGCGAATCCCGTGGGTGGCCTTGCCGGCGCTGGCGTGGGTCTGGGGATGGGGATGGCCATGGCCGGCCCGATGCTGCAAGGGGGAGCTCCCGGCCAGCCGGGGCCCCAGTCACCTCCGCCGCCTCCGCCCTTGACCTGGCACATCGCGGAGAATGGGCAGAGCGTTGGCCCGTTCACGCCGCCGCAGCTCGCACAGGCGGTCAGCGCGGGGCGCGTTCGTCCCGATACGCTCGTGTGGACCCAGGGAATGACCGGTTGGACCGCGGCGAACCAGGTCCCGCAGGTTCTGGGACTCTTCGCGGCATCGCCACCGCCCCTGCCGCCCACGGACGAGAGCCGCTAGCGCCTCTCGTCTCTGCGCATCGACGCGAGCTTCTCCGCGAGCCTTCGGATCCGCTCGCGACGCTCGTCGTCGACGGTTTCCTTCGCCTCGAGGGATGCCACAACCCGCGCCAGTCGCGGCGCGGTGGGCGCTGTAGCGAGCTTCTCCCCGGAGCCCGCATCTTCGAAGAAGTCGAGAATCGCGTCGCGCAGACGGCCGTCCGTAACCTCGCTGTAGGCGCGCCAGGGCACGGCGACCAGTTTGGTGGCGCGGAAATTGTCGACGAAATAGTTCGCACCTCCAGGGGATGCGTTGGCCCGATAGTTGAGTTCGAAGTATCCGACGGCAATGGCGTGGAGCGCCTCGAAGTTGCGGTGATCGACGGGCTCTCGCTCCAGATCGTCGCGCACGGGGCGCAGATCGGGTTCGCGTGTATTGGAGGGATCGAGGATTACCTGAAAGAACTCCGGATAGCGCTCACGGAGAGGATCGATGATCGGACGGCCCGAGACGACGTCCCAGTGCTCTCCGCTGTGGGCCAGCGCGTACCGCATGGGATCCGGGCCAGCCGCGCAGCCCACGAGTAGGCAGACGACAGCGATGAGGGCGCTATTGCTCATCCTCATCCGCCGGTCCTGCGTTGATCGGATGCGGCGCGTACTCGGGACCCGAGTCCCACCCGGCGATCTTTCGGGCCTCGGCGAGCCAGGATTCCGCCAGGGTGTCATCGAGAACGATCGCGTTTTCCTCGAAATCTTGGCCGATCCCGTCCCAGAGCGCCTGACCGCCATTCTCCCACCATTCGCGGGAGGAGTGTTCGAAGTCCACCGAGAGTCGGATCATGGGGCCTCCAGTGCGAAAGCGAAGATGCCGAACGCGGCCAAAAGGCGAAGCGTCGAGAGCGCTGGCAGAGAAAGGTAGCGCGTCGCCGCGTTCCATTCCGGGCCGGGCCGGTCCGGGGGGGGCGGCCCTCGACACGCGCGTTCCGGACGTGGTACACGGGCCCAATGTCGTGGAACACTCTGGAAATCGAGCGCCAGGACTCGATCCTGCACGTCTGGCTGGCCCGGCCCGAAAAACGGAACGCGCTGAACGGGACGGCGCTCGAGGAGATCGCGGAACTCTTCGCTGGCCTCCAGCGCGACTACCAGACCCGGGTGGTGATCTTCGGAGGCCGCGGGTCCTCTTTCTGCGGAGGCGCCGACCGGAGCGACCCGCCGGGAAGCGCTCGACTGCGCGCTTCTTCGGATGCCACGGATCGGGAGCGCCGCCACGTCGCTCAGCTCGGGCTTCGCGCTTGCCGCGCCATCGAGGACGTCGAAGCCATCACCCTGGCGCGTGTGCACGGCCACGCGATCGGAGGCGGCCTCGCCCTGGCGCTCGCTTGCGACTTCCGCATCGCCGCCGCGGGGTCAACGCTGCAGCTGCCGGAGGTCGACCTGGGCATCCCGCTGACCTGGGGCGCAACGCCCCGATTGATTCAGGAAGTCGGTGCGGCCCGGGCGCGTGAGTTGATCCTGATGTGCGAGCCCGTGGACGCGGCGACAGCGGCGAACTGGGGGCTGATCCACCGCTGTGTTCCCGCCGACCGACTCGATTCCACGATCGACGATTGGGCCCGGCGTCTGGTGGCGAAGCCGGAAGTCGCCGTCCACATGACGAAGACCCAGTTCCGCGCTTACGCGCGTTCCTGCGTACTCGGCGACGTGACCGAAACCGATGGTGACCTGCTGCTGGGGGCGTCACGCATCGGTGCCGCGCGGGAGAGTTTCCGGTCGTGAGAGGGACGCCTCGCGGGGAAGAGTCCGATCAATCGGGCCAGTCGTCGTTGACGCTCTGCGCCCAACGCGGTGGGCGGCGTTCCAAATAGGCCAAGACTCCTTCTCGCGCGTCGGAGCGTGACATCAGATGGTGATGGAGCGCGGTCTCGCGATCTCCCACCTCGACGCGGGTGAGATTGGCACTGTCCCACAGCAGGCGCTTGGTCACGGCCACGGATAGGGGAGCGGTATTCACCGCGATCTCAGCGGCCAGGGCGAGTGCGCAGGTGAGCACCTCGGACGCGGGGACCACGCGTACCGCCAGCCCGATCTCTGCGGCCTCTTCTCCCGAAACCTTCCTGCCCGTGAGCAGAAGCTCGGCCGCGCGTTCGAGCCCCACGAGTCGCGGAAGCGTCCAGTGGGAATAGGCGTCGGGCATCACGCCTCGGCGCACCTGAAGAATCCCATACTTGCCTTCGCGAGCCATCACTCGAAAGTCGCATTGCAGGGCCAGCGTCAGTCCGATCCCGACGGCGTGCCCGTTCACCGCGGCGATCACGGGTTTTCGGACCTCCCACGCCGGCGGATCGACGCCGGCGGCGCTGAACTCGTGTCCACGCTTCTCGAAGGTCGAGCCGCCCCCGCTGAGATCGGCTCCGGCGCAGAAGGCGCGACCCGCACCGGTCACGACCACGACGCGAATCGCGTCGTCCCGATCGCATCTTCGATACGCGTGACCCAGCTCCTCACCCATCGTACCCGTGAACGCGTTGAGCTGTTCCGGTCGATCGAGGGTGATGACCGCGACCGCTTCGCGAATATCGAAGGAAATATCTTGGTAATCCACGGGTGCGTGTTTCCCCACTTTCCCGTTTCCCCACTCTAGCCGGTAGGATGGGCGATCCACCCGTCGACCCATGGTAGTTCCGCCGCCACCGTATCGTCACCATCGGAGTGGGTGTTTCTCGCGGACACATCGAAGGAGTCATAGGGATGCCTGGCGACGCCAACTTCAGTCTTCGAGCCCGAATCCAGAGCGTTCGGAACTCCATGGCCGGAATCCGAACCCTGGTGGCATCACAACACAACGCCTGGATCCACGGCGTCGCCGCGCTGGCGGTCTGTGGGGCGGGCACCCTCTTCGCCATTTCTCGTACCGAGTGGTGCCTGGTCGTCGTAGCCATCACCGTGGTCTGGCTCGCCGAAGCCCTCAACACGGCTCTCGAGCTTCTCTGCGACGCGGTGTCGCCGGGCTTCCATCCTCTCGTGGGAAAGGCCAAGGACGTCGGCGCGGGCGCCGTGCTGATCAGCTGCGTGGGAGCCGCCACGCTCGGCTGCATCGTATTCGGACCCCACGTCTTCTCTTGGTGGTGGGCCGACGTGGGGAACGACGGTATGGTCGGGCTACGGCAGCCTGCGGCGCCGCCGGGAGGAAAAGTGCCTCACGAGCAGACCTGGGATCCGGCGGGTTACGCGCGGCACGCACGCTTCGTTTCGGATCTCGGCATGCCCGTGTTCGAACTGTTGGCGGCGCGTCCGGAAGAGCGAATCCTGGATCTGGGCTGCGGAGATGGAGACCTCACCGAGAAGCTCGTGACTCTGGGTTGCCAGGTGGTGGCCGTCGACACCAGCGCCGAGCAGGTAGCCGCGGCTCGCGGGCGCGGAATCGACGCGCGCGTGTGCGACGGTCAAGAGCTCGCATTCGACGCCGAATTCGACGCCGTCTTCAGCAATGCCGCCATGCATTGGATGACGCGGCCCGACGACGTTCTCCGCGGCGTCCGGCGCGCGCTCAAGTCCGGCGGTCGCTTCGTGGGAGAGTTCGGGGGCCACGGCTGCGTCGCGACCATCGAATCCGCCCTGCGGGCGGGGTTGGAGCGCCGGGGGATCGACCCGCACGGGGTTCAGCCCTGGTACTTTCCAACGGATTCACAATACCGCGAGAAGCTGGACGGCCATGGCTTCGCCATCTCGTCGCTGGCGCTGATTCCCCGACCGACGAAACTCCCGGGTGACATCGTTGGATGGCTCGAGACTTTTGCCGGAAGCTTCGCGGGCCCGCTGCCCGAGGCCGAGCACCTCGGGTACTTCGCCGAGGTTCGGGAGGCCCTGCGCGCGCGGCTGTGCGATGCATCGGGCGACTGGACCGCGGACTACGTGCGCCTCCGATTCGCAGCGCACCGACAGGAAATTCACGTCGCATGAAAACGGTGGCGATCCTGATGGCTCTCTTCGTAGCCGCAAACGTAATCCTGGCGTATCAAGCTCCGGAACTGACGGCGTATGTGAGCCAGATCCCCGGCCGCGACAAGACCGGCCACTTCGTGGTGATGGGTGTGTTCGCACTGCTGGTGGCGTCCTCGATCCCGGACCGTCGCCTGCGCCTGGGCTCCTTCGCGATTCCCGCGGCCATCCCCCTGGTGCTGGTGGCGGTCACCCTGGAGGAGGTGTCCCAGATCTGGCTCGAACATCGGACCTTCTCCTACGCCGACTTGCTTTCGAGCTACGGGGGCGTTCTCGCCTTCGGCGCCCTCGGCGTGGTCGTCGCGCGTCCATCGCGTTCCTCGGAAGTCGATTCGGCGCAGAACCGAAAATCCCTCTAGCGTTTCCGGGGAAATCCTAAGGCTGGCCGCGAATCCCGCCGATCTAGCCATGGCGCCGAACCGTCTCGGCATGCGGATGGAGAACCGGAATCCAATGTCGAGGCTCGGCCCCAACCAGGATCTCGGCCCCATTGGGGAGGAGCTCCAGCGCACCGGTGCCTGCGCCTTGCTCGCTATCGATATCGAATCCTTGGCGCACATCGAGCGCTGTTACGGCCCGGTGGCGCATAACCAATCCGTCCAGAAACTCGTGGCTCTCGTGGGTGAGATCCTCGAAACCGCCGCCCCCGGGGGCGACATTTTGGTGATCGAGGAGCGCGGGGGGGACTCGATTCTGGCGTTTCTTTTCCGACCGCGAGGCCACACTGAGTTCTACGACGAAACCCTCCCCGGACTCGCGGAGCGCGTCGCAGAGGAGATCATCCGACGGGGGAAGGAGGCGGTGTACCCCTACCACCGGGATCCGCTGGTGTTCCCGGTGGGAATGGCGGTTCTGCTCGTCAACCCGAACGCAAGGCCCGACCGTCAGATTCGGGAGGTGGTGGAGGCAGCAGCGCGCGACGCCGTCCTCGAAGCGAGCCTGTGCGCGCGGGACCGTGGACGGCAGCTACTCCAGCTGATCCTGAACCGGCAGCTGGGAACCCTGTTCGAGCCCATCGTCAAACTGCGCGGGTCCGAGGTCGTCGGCTACGAGGCCCTGGTCCGCGGACCCGTCGACTCGAATCTGAGCAGCCCAGGGCTGCTCTTTGCGCAGGCGGAACAGAGCGGTCTGACCTATGAGCTCGACTGCCTGTGTCGCCGGGCCGCGCTCGAGCGCGCCCACTGCCTGCCGCCCGACAAGATGCTGTTCCTCAACTGCCTGCCCACTTCCATCGCAGACCCCAGCCTTCGCGGCGAAGGTCTCGTCAAGACACTGGAGAACTACCAGATCAATCCCAACAACCTCGTGATCGAGATTTCCGAACGGGAGTCGATCGACAACTTCGACATCTTCCGGGAGATGCGCGATGCGTGGCGTGCTCTCGGAATACGGATCGCCGTTGACGATGCAGGTGCGGGCTACGCGAGTCTCGAGGCGATCATGGAGATCACTCCCGACTTCCTGAAGGCCGACATGCAACTCGTGCGCGGGATCGATTCCGACCCCCCGCGACAGGAAGTTCTGAGGGCCCTGAACGCGGTGGCTCGACGCATCGGCGCCGAAGTGATCGCAGAGGGAATCGAAACGGAGGCCGAGCTGCGCGTGCTGCGCCAGCTCGGCATTCCCTACGGACAGGGATACCACTTCGGCCCGGGCCTCGCTTCGAACGGCGCCGGATCTTCGAACGGAAACGATTGAGTGGAAGCGAAACCGGACTGAAATGAGCGCCCCCCGGCGCTGTCGAGCAGCCGCCGGGGGGCCTGTGGTTCACCGCTTAGTAGCGACGACCACCTCCGCCGCCACCGCCACCGCCACCGCCACCGCCGCCTCGGCTGCCGCGCTCATTGGCTTCGTTGACCCGCAGACTGCGACCACCGAAGTCCTGCCCGTCGAGGGCCCTCTGTGCTTTTTCCGCCATGCCCGAATCGTCGTACTCCACAAATCCGAAGCCGCGCGAGCGGCCCGTCTCTCGATCGACGATCACGTTGACCGAAGCGACGGCGCCGTGCTGTTCAAACAATTCTCGGAGATCCGCCTCGGTCGTGTTGAAGGGAAGATTCCCTACGTACAACTTGTTACCCAACTCTAAGCTCCTCGCCGCGCCCCAAAACAGATGAGATCGGACGCGACACACGCCGGAATCTCGGTCGGACCGTCCGACGTAGAAATCCCGAACCAGACTACCGCCCAACCATCGCGACCGTGCGAGGTCGTAACCTCGCAGATCCCGGCGATTGAGCCGAGAAAGGCAGACTCTTTAGGAAACACGAACAGGCGGGAAAGCCGTAGCGTTGTGCACCAGTCAGACAATGCCCTTCGGCGCGGACCATACCATAGGCGCCGTCGGTCCCAACAGTCGGGAAATGCATCTCGGTGCCCGATCGGCTGCCCCCCGGGACTCCCCGGTCGCGGGTCCTCACCACGTCCGAAAGCGGCCAGTCACGGGGCCGGGTACGCGCTATTCCTTCAGCGTGCCCCTGGACCCGGACGCCTGCTACCGAGCCCTCCAGACCCGCGACGTTCGTTTCGACGGTCGCTTCTTCACCGCTGTGCGAAGCACGGGGATCTACTGCCGGCCCGTCTGCCCGGCCCGAACCCCAAAACGCGAGAATTGTCTGTTTCTACCCTGCGCGGCAGCGGCCCAGGAAGCCGGCTATCGGCCCTGCCTGCGCTGCCGGCCCGAAGCCTCGCCCGGGACACCCGCCTGGATCGGCACCTCGACGACCGTATCACGGGCCTTGCGCCTGATCTCCGAGGGCAGTCTGGACACCGACAGTGTCGAGAATCTCGCGTCGCGCCTCGGTATCGGGGAACGTCACCTGAGGCGCCTGTTTCTGTCGCATCTGGGCGCGTCTCCGCTGGCGGTGGCGCAAACGCGGCGCACGCTGTTTGCCAAGAAGCTGATCGACGAAACGAACCTGCCCATGGCCGAAGTGGCTCTTTCCTCGGGCTTCGCGAGCATCCGGCGCTTCAACGCCGCGATCCGAGACACCTATGCGCTGTCACCGCGCGAGCTGCGTCGGATGCGC
This sequence comes from Myxococcota bacterium, assembly GCA_036447375.1. Taxonomy (GTDB): domain Bacteria; phylum Myxococcota_A; class UBA9160; order UBA9160; family SMWR01; genus JACZXC01. The sequence continues at coordinate 6,912 of JAZFUU010000051.1, read as the reverse complement.
CCTCGGCGGCAGTTCACCGCGGGCTCCTCCGGCATCTCGCTCCGACTGCCCTTCCGTCCTCCCTACGACTGGGAGGCAATCCGCAGCTTCCTGGCCCTGCGAGCCCTGCCCGGAGTCGAGGCGGTCGGTCCGGAGAGCTATCGGCGCAGCGTGAGCCTCGACGGTGTTCACGGGGCGGTGGAGGTCCGAAAGCCGGCGAACGAGAACTATCTGGTCGCGCGAATCCAGCTCTCCAGCGCCACTCCACTGATTCGGGTGGCCGAACGCTTGCGGGCCCTCTTCGACGTGAGCGCCGATCCGCTCGAGATTGCCCGATGCCTGGAACGAGACCCTCTACTGCGCGACCGGGTGCGGGCCCGCCCGGGGATGCGAATTCCGGGAGCCTGGGACCCTTTCGAACTCGCCGTTCGCGCCATCCTGGGACAGCAGATCTCGGTCAAAGGGGCGACGACCCTGGCCGGCCGGTTGGCGGAGACCCACGGCGAGAAGCTGGACCTCGAGGGTTTCGAAGACCTCCGTTTCGTGTTTCCGCGCCCCGAGGCGCTGGCGCGAGCGGACCTGACGGCGGTGGGGCTCACGCGAACCCGGGCAAGCGCCGTCGCCGCCCTGGCAGCGTCGGTAGCCTCCGGCGAACTTCGCCTCGACGCGACCGGCGATCTCGACGAAACCGAGGCCAAGCTGCGAACGATTCCGGGGGTCGGAGGCTGGACGGCGCAATACATCGCGATGCGGGCACTGCGAGAACCCGACGCCTTCCCCGAGTCCGATCTGGGGATCCGACGCGCCCTCGCTGCCGACGGGCTCCACACCCCCGCCCAGGTAGCGCAACGGGCCGAGGCCTGGCGACCGTGGCGCGGCTACGCCGCGATGTATCTCTGGTCCGGCGACGCCGCGGAGGCGTGAGAGCGGCTCCAGGGATGAGCCCTAGCCACCGGGCGACCGCAACCCCAGGGTCGACCGCCCCATGATCGAGACCGCCGTGCGTCGCGGGAGCAGTCGCTGCATCAGCCATGCGGCCGCGCGGTTGGCGATTCCCGGGACCATGCTCGGCTTCTTCCCGAGCGCTGCCAGAGCCTCGGCGGCGACCTTCGCGGGCTCCATTTCCGGCGCCGGTATTCGGCCGCGGCCGCTCTCCCGCTGACTGGCCAGATATCGGGGGGTGCGCGTGGCGCCGGCGCAGCAGGCCAGAACGTCGACACCCCTGTGACGGAGTTCACCCCACAGACCCTCCGCCAGCACCGTGTCGAAAGCCTTGGTCGCCGCATAGCTCGCGATTCCCGGCGCTCCCTGGGCACCGGCGAGGGACGACATCAGCAGGATCCCCCCGCGTCCGCGCTCGGCCATGAGCCGACCGAAACGGTGCGCGAACACCAGAGGACCGCGGCAATTGACGGCCACAGCCCTCAAGTGCTCCTCCAGGGGATCGTCGAGGAAAGGACCCACCCGCGAGTGAGCTGCGTTGTAGACCAGAAGACCGACTTCCAGACCGTCGGTTGCCTTGGCCACTTCGAGCACGGCGTTCGGGTCGGCGAGATCGACGGCTACGGGCCGGGCCTCGATTCCATGCTCGGCCGAAATCGCTTCGCACACTTCCCGGAGAGGGGTTGCGCGCCGCGCGATCAAGACGAGGTTCACGCCCCGGGACGCGATCTGGGCGGCGAACTGGGCACCGAGGCCCTCGGAAGCCCCCGCTACCAGCGCCCATTCCCCGTATCGATCTCGAAACGGGTCGCGAAGTTCCAGATCCCTGGATTTGCTGGGCACCGGCTCCTCCCCTCGTGGTTCAGGGGCCCACGTGCCATGCGGATGCCGACGGCGTCAAGCCCCAAACTTGCCAAGGGCCTGGACTGACGATAATGTCAGTCACTGACATGAATGTCATTGCTTCTGCCGCGCCGCGCCGATCCGAAGCGGGTGAGTCGGCCGCAGCGCGTAGCCGCGCGACGACCCGAGGGCGACTGCTCTCCGCCGGCCGCAGCCTTTTCGCCCAGCGCGGGCTTCACGGTGTCACCACCCACGACATCGCGCGATTGGCGGGCGTGGCCGCCGGCACCTTCTATCTCCACTTCGCCGACAAACGCGAGCTGTTTCAGGAGATCGCCAGGGAAAGCGTCGCCGCCCTGCGGGCGCGTATCGATTCCGCCAACGCCGACGCGTCCGACAGCGCGGGCGCCGTGCGGGCGAGGACCGAAGCCCTGGTCCGATTCGTCGATGAGAACCGTGAACTCGCGCGCATCCTGTTCAGCGCCGACGCCGACGCCGCCGCCGTCGAGTCCGACATCCTGAACGCCCTGGCCGCATCGATTGCAGACAACCGGCGCCGACTGGCGGGCAAGGGAGCCGCCACGACGGCACTCGATCCAGCGGTGATGTCTCAGGCGCTCGTGGGCATGCTCGCCCGGGTGGTCGCGTGGTGGGTCGAAGATCCCACTCGGGCTTCCCGCGAAACCGTCATCGACACACTCACCCGGATCCAGCTGTCCGGCACTCACCCCGTCTAAGCCGCAGGAGGGACCCCATGGCCGACATCCATCACGACCCCATCTACCAGACCGTCGATCGCGACGATTTTCCCGCACTGATCGACGTGGAGCGCTACGCCGACCGCGCCGACACCTTCGACTCGATCATCTCGGCCACGGTGGACCATTTCTGGGATCCCAACGACCCGCGCTACATCGATTTCGAGCCCGGGTTCGATCTCGAAGAGGACACGATCCTGCCCAGGGAAATGATCATTGAGCTCCACTGCGCGGTGGCAGACAAGCTGGACGAGGGTCAGAAGACACGCCTGGCCAATCAGAACGCGCGCTTCATGCTGTCGAGCATCCTCCACGGGGAACAGGCCGCGATGTCGCTGTCGGCGAGCCTCTGCCACATCCTTCGCGATCAGGGCGCGGCGGAGTACGCCGCGAATCAGACCCGCGAGGAGGCGCGTCACGTGACGGGCTTCTCCCGATACATCCAACGCCGCTGGGGCACACCGCTTCGCGCGGGCCCCACTCTGACCGCACTGATGAACGAAGTCGTGCTGGCACCCGAGGTGTACAAGAAGCTGGTGGGAATGCAGATGCTGATCGAAGGCCTGGCGATGGGGGCCTTCGCGACGATCCAATCACGGACACGGGACCCCGTGCTGCGCCGTCTGGTGCAACTGGTGATGACCGATGAAGCCTTCCACCACAAGTTTGGAAAGATCTGGGCCGATCGGACCGTACCGAACCTGAGCGAAGAAGAGCACGAAAAGGTGGAGACCTGGGCCGCCGAGTGCTTCCAGACACTCCTGTTCAACCTCATCAACGCAGAGCAAAAACAGGAGATCTATGGCGAGTTTGGGCTCGATTGGCGCTGGGTTCGATCCGCGGTCATGGAGTCTTTCGGCGACGCGGACCGCCGCGACAACATGAAAGAGAACACGAACATCTTCCGCGTCTTGATCAAGACCCTGCTCAAGGCCGGCATCATCACGGACCGCACGCGATCGCTCTACGGCGCTTGGGTCGACATGGACCAGCTCGATTCCGAGGGAGCCCAGGTCGTGGGAGCGGACATGGCGGATGAGACCATCGCCGGCCTGCGCGAAATCAATCGGAACCGACCCGGCCGAAGCCGCGCCCTACGACAGCTCAGCTAGCGGGCCGGAGTCCGTCTCAAGGGGCCGGTGCAGCAGGCGGCGCGGCCTCTATCTCGTCGTACCGGAGTGTCTCTCGGCCCAACACGGTCCCCGCGACATCGACGAGCGAGACGGTCCACTCCCCCAGCCAGGAGGGCTCGAGCTGCTTGCTCGAGAAGATTCGCCAACGGGGCCCCCCCACCTCGAACGGCACCTCGGCCATCACCCGACCGTTCCACTCCCAGCGGTGGATGATTGTCGCTCCGGTGGCGTCGAGGATCTCGCTGAAAAAGAAGACCTCGACGTTGTCGTTCGAGAGCGTGCGAATCTCGTTCTGGGGCTCGCGATCGACCACGCCGGTGGTGAAGTGGGCGCGGGCCACCTGCACCGTCGACGACGCCTCAGCCGGCGGTTCCGCCTCAGCCGGCGGTTCCGCCGCCACGGGCGCCAGCTCGGCCCAGCCGTCGGAAGCCACTTCGCCCCCCGCGAGCCCCACGATCCAAACTGTCACAAGCCCGACCGCCAGCAGCGCGACGAGCAGAATCGTCTTGACCTTCATTTCGTGCCCCCCCAGATCCCGGCGAATTCCGCTCGAGATCGACCCCGAACCAACGTACCCCACGTCAGGGCCGAAGGCCCTCCCAGATCGGGCCAAAGTCGGCGACGATCCGCTCTGCCGCCAGACGGTGACCGAGAGCGCCCGGGTGGTGATCGAATCGATTGAGCCAGATCTCGTGAATCCGGTCCGCAAAGGGCGCGTAGGTGGCGGTCAGATCCAGGCAGGGAATCTCCCGCTCTGCGCACAGCCCGAGTACACGCTCGTGGAGAAACGCCAGCGGGTAATCGCTCAGACCCGCGGTCGGCCGCGGGAACAACACGATGCCCACGGGAACGCCGGCCCTCTGCGAGCGCGAGATGAACGTGTTCAGATGACGCATGGCGGTGCGCGATGCGATCCCCTCGGGGTCACCAAAACGCGCCCACATATAGTCCTCGAAAAGGGTCGCCATCCCCAACGAAAACTGGAGGGACCGCCAGGCGTGGTTCAGCAGACAGTAGAGGGCGGACGCGCGAAACATTCGCGCGTGAAGTTTCGTATCGCCCAGAAGATTCCGGGGAGGGTTCGGCCGGCCCTCCTTCGTGTACTCGAAGTCGTTCACGTACCACTGCAAGAGTACGAAGTCGGGCTTTGCCCGGAGAGCGAACCGAGTCAAGGTCTCGACCTCGTGATGAGTCTCGGCACCGGGATTGGCGAACTGCAGGACCTCGAAGCCGCCCGCTCTCCGGTTCAGGTACAGCTCCATCAGGTTGGTGAAGCGCTGCTCCTCGGGAAGGCCCATGGCGACCGCGAACGAATCCCCCACCACGGCGATGCGAACCCGACCCTCTGGATGCGCGAGATCGAATTTCCGCTCCCGGAAGCCCCACTCATTTCGCTGGAGATGGCGCTCTTTCCAGCGGAGACCGAAATAGCTTTCGATGGGTGAGGTCGTCGTGAGGTTGCGGAAGATCCCGCGCACGGCGAACTCCGCACCCACGACCGCCAGGGCAGTGGAGCCGAGAAGCATCGATATGAGAATCAGAGTGCGAGCGAGCACCCTTTCGCCTCCTCGCCTCCCGATTGCCGCTCGAGATCGGCTCGGTTGCTCCCAGCCACGGTAACCGAATCAGGACTGGCTTGGCCGGATTGGCGGGTTCCGCTGCCGCGCCTGCTTGCCCGCTCTCTGCCGCCGGGAGTTCATCGTCAAGATTGTGCCCCGACCGCCGTTAAACAGCTGGGACCCGCCCACTTCCCGCCTCCCCTGCCGCAGGCTCGAGGGGGGACCGGGCCCGACCGGAGGAGATCGATGCGCGACGGCCTGACGCGGAGAATCGAGACGCCCTCAGGCAATGGCGGCCTCGGCGAGTATCTAAAGCTCTGGCGGGTGGTCGTTGTCATTCTGTCGGGAGACCAGGCCGGCACCGAATACGAACTGGATCGACCCTGCGTCACCATGGGACGAGGCCCGGGAACCGATCTCATGTTCGATGACGAGGCGATGTCGCGAGAACACGCCGTACTCGAATTCGACGGCAGCGGCTTCCGCATCCGCGACCTGGGGAGCATGAACGGCGTGCTCCTCAACGGCAGCGAGATCCGAGTCGGCGAACTCAAGAACGGCGACCGCTTCGAGCTCGGTGAGCACGCTTTCCAGTTCCTGCTCGATCGCCGCTCGCACCAGCCGAAGGCCTACGTCCTTCCCGACGAATAGTCGGTACCCAGCTTCGAGCCGGTCCCCATCCGTGAGCATTCCCGCGCGCAAGAAGATCGGACACTTCGAAGTAGAGAAAGAGCTCGGCCAGGGCGGGATGGGCATCGTCTACCTGGCCCTCCAACCGGCACTCGAACGACAGGTCGTGTTGAAGACGCTGCGAAGGGACGTGGCCGAAGACCCGTCCCTGGAGGAGCGATTCCAACGCGAGGCCCAGGCGGCGGGTCGAGTCCACCATCAGAACGTCGTCGGCGTGTACGACTGTTGCGTATGGCGCGGCGAGAGCTTCATCGTCCAGGAGTACGTCGATGGTGTCGATCTCTCTTCTGCCCTTCAGTCCGTCGGACGTCTGGCGCCCCGCGTCGCGGGTCTGATCGCGCTCGAACTGGCCCGGGGCCTCGAGGAAATCCATGCCCGGGGCATCGTACACCGCGACCTCAAGCCGGCGAACATTCTGCTCGGACGCGAGGGAGAGGCGAAAATCGCCGACTTCGGCATCGCCCTCGGCAAGCAGGCCAAAGCGCTTACCCAGGTGGGGATAGCGGTGGGAACACCGCAATACATGTCGATGGAACAGCTGATCGGCGACCCCGTGGACCATCGCAGCGATGTCTTCTCGCTGGGAGTCATGCTGTATGAAATGTTGACCGGCCGGACGCCGTTCGCGGAGAGCGAAGACGGAAAGGGGCCGTCCCTGGTGCGAAGAATCGAAACCGGTCTCTACGTGCGGCCGCGCAAGCGAGTTCCGCAGATACCCCGGTCCCTGGCACGGGCGATTGAGACGTGCCTGAGACCCAAGGTCAAGAAGCGGATGGCCTCGGCCTCAGCTCTGCGACGAGATCTCGAACACTGCCTGGGCGTTCCTTCCCCTGCCGAATGCAGGGACGAGATCGCCGCTTTCTTGTGGGATCGGAAGGTCTTCCAGAAATCGTCGGGGAAGACCGTACTGGCAAAACGACCCAAGAAACGCCGACGTCAGCCCCCGCGCGTCGGCCGTTGGCTCATCGCCATTGGGGCGGCCGGCGCCATCGCCGCCGCGGTCAGTGG
>JAZFUU010000050.1:0-5845 GCA_036447375.1 Myxococcota bacterium | reverse complement strand
CGCCCGCCGCCGAGATCGGATGGTGAGGTTCGAGTCCCGGTTCCCCCCAGGCTGCGGCATCGAACTCACCCACGATCGGCTCGCCGCGCTCCGCCCGCTCGATTTGATGCACTGCATCCACTTGGACCAGCCGAAACCCATTGGGGGTGTGGGCCGGGTGCAGACTCGACACGAACTGCATGGCATCCGGGGGCAGCAGGATCGGATCGCGCATTTCGAGCTCGAGGACGCATTCGCCCTCGACGGCAACCCGAAGCTCCGTGCGGTCGTAACCTCGCCGGAAGTCGATCACCCCCGGGTGCAGCGTATAGCCCCAGCCTTCCGTGAGCGCGCGGCCCGCCTGCTCGTTGTCGATCACCCCGGATACCAGCAGTGCGCGAGGCCGCGTGCCGCTTCGGCACTCGATCCGGGTTTGGGCGAGCCGGAATGGCCCCCAAGGCGACTCGTCGCAGCGATAGGCGAGCCAGGTGATCACGCCGGGGCTCGTCGGGTGCAGCGCCGGCGGAAGTCTCTCACGCAGGCCATCCGCCTTGGTTTCGCAGAACACCTGCAAGAGCTCCACGCCCTCAATCGTCACGGGTTCCGCGTCGAGGCGCGAAAGGCGCGGCGCATTCGAGGCGAGGGCCTGGGGATCCGCGCACCCGATCTGCATCACGCCGCCTCCTTTCCGAAAGTCGGCATGACCTCGCGGGCAAAGATTCGAAGGCTTTCGAGAACCTGCTCCTGGGGCAGGATTTCGGCCGCGTTCAACATGAAGTTGATCTGGTCGATCCCGATGGATTCCCACTCCTTGATCGCGTGGATGATGACCTTGGGGTCGCCGATGCAGATTCCGTCCGGGATTCCGATGGCGGCGCCCGGACTTTTCGAGTCGGGGCGGCTCCCCCCCGAAGGTGCCAGGTTCCCGAGCGTCGCATAGGCCCGACTGGGAAACGCCTCGCGGGTGAAGAGCAGGTGCGAGTTGAGCAGGCCGAAGTTTCCGAGCATCTGCATGCCGCGTGCGGCGCCGGTTTTCAGGTCTTCGTGGCAGTAGAGGAAGTTGAGCGTGGAGACCTGATCGTTGACGGCGCCGACGGGTTCGCAGAGCTGGATTCGCCGGTGGTATTCCCGCGTGCGCCGCTCCTGCTCCTCGAAGCCCGCCGTCGCCACGCCCAGGCACCCGATGCCGCGATCGGCCGCGTCGAGCTCGGTCCCCGGAGAGGTCACCGTCACCCAGAGTGGTGGGTGCGGGTCCTGGATCGGCTTGGGCAGGATCGATCGCTCCGGGATGGAGAAGTGGTTTCCGTCCCAGGAGAAGCGCTCCTGGGTCCACATCTTCGGCAGCGCTCGCACGTATTCGTCCCAAGCGGACTTGGTCGAGTCGGGGTCCACTTGAAATCCACCGAGCTCGGTCCAGGTCGAAGACCGCGCCGTGCCGAGTTCGAGCCGGCCCCCAGACAGGATGTCGAGAAAGGCGGCGCGCTCGGCCACGCGGACTGGATGATTGATCTCGGGTACGCAGACCACGGCGGCATGTCCCACGCGAATTCGCTGGGTCTGCATCGCGGCGGCGGTGAGGAAGAGTTCTGGCGCAGAGGAGTGGGAGTACTCTTCCAGGAAGTGGTGCTCGACGGCCCACGCGGTGTCGAACCCAAGCTCTTCGGCCAGCCGAATCTGTTCGAGGGCGTTCAGGATGACCTTCTGCTCGATGCCGTCGGTGAAGGGGCGGGGAACCGAGAGCTCGAAGATCACGCCAAACTTCATGGGGGGCACCTCTGGAAGATGACGCCTGGGCGAAACGCTCGCCGTAGTCTCGTGCGCCGCTCAGCCTAGCATCGTGCCCGCAGGAACCTCGGCCGAAGATCCACGGTGCCGACGGTACATCTCCAGGACCCACCGCGATGTCGGGTGCAAGAGCAACTCCTTGCGGTATCGAACGATCGACGCGGGAAGCGGCTGGGGCAGGGGATACGCGACCTCGGGTGCCCCCACCAGAGAGCCCAGGAGTGCACTGGCGGTCAAGTCCGCCACACTGAAACTGCCGCCCACCAGATAATCGCGCCCCCCGAGCTCGGACCGGAGGCGATCGAGTACCTGTTCCACGTTCGCTCGGGCCGCGGCCTCTCCCGATGCTCGAATGCCGTGGCGCCAACGATAGAAACGAGCGAAGAGAGGAGCCACGGCTGCGAAGGTCCGCTGAGCCCCGCGGCGCAATCCCATTCCAGCGAAACGCGCGACGAATGCAGGTTCATGGAGGAGTGGCGACAGCAGCGCCGCCGTACGGATCTGATGACCCAGTTGGGCATCCAGGTACGACTCGAGTCCAAGCGCGCGTTCGCGCTCCGCGAGATTCCGCGGGTAGAGCGCCGGCGAGGGCGCAATCCTTTCGGTCTCGGCGATGATCAAACTCGACTCGCCGATGGCACCGTCGTCAGTCACGAGGATTGGAAGGTTCGCCCGACCCGTGCGCCACCATGCTCGAATCAGATAGCCGCCTCCGAGGGTTCGGCGCGTGTGGGGGATGTTCTTGTAATCGAGGGCCCACCGCGCCTTTTCACAAAAGTGGGAGCCCTGGAACTGCCATAAGGATACGGGGTTGGTCAGGGATGCCTCTCGAGCGCGCGAAGGCGCTTCTGGTTGCGAACGATGCTCGCGATGAAAGTCACAGCCAAGACCGCGTGGAGGGCAGCCACACCCAGCGTACCCCACGGAGTGGCGAAATAGTCGATCGCCGCCGCGACACCCCAGAACATCAGTGGGAAGACCGAAAACCCGGGGAGGATACTCACGCCGCCGCGCTGTTCTTCCGGGATCCCGCTGCGTGCGTCTTCCACTGCGCGGTCGCTGGCGCAGGCGATGACCCACACCGCCCACACCAGGAAAATCGCGATCGGGAGAGCCCATGAGTGCATTGAGACACCCCCTCGAGCCGCCTGGAAGACCCGGCGCTCGACTGCATGGTATCGGCCGCTGCCGAGCTGCGCTTAGTCTCGTCCGGTTCGGGGTCTGGACTCTTCCAGCCACGCCTTCATCTTTGAAAGTGTCTCTTTGTGGGATTGGCGCGCTTGGCTGACGACGAAGCGGCGCAGGAGGAACGGGGCCTCGATCGACACCCGCTCCACGAGGCGCGTGCCCGATTCCGTTGTCTCCAACGCGTAGATCGTTTTCAGACGGATGCCGGGAGACTGCCAGGCGTGTCCATGAACTTCGTTTGCGGTCGCGGATTCGAGCGCCGCGGTGTAGACGGTGCGAAACCGGAAGGGGCCCAAGCGAATCCGGTCGACGACGCGGTAGCGGCGCGCCCCGGGCAGCGCGTCCATCGGCAAAATCTCTTCGATCGATTCGATCAAGGGATGCAGGGGGACGTAGTTGTGGAGATCGCAGAGAAAGGCGTGAAGTCGGGCCTGGGGAACGCGAATTTCGGTCTCGTGAACAAAGTCGGTCGCGGGCATCACGTCGAGGGTAGCGTCCTTGACTTATCGGGGGATTCCAGGTGCGTCATACTGGGGAAATCGATCCATCCCAGAATCTGGAGAAATCGTGAGCTATCGCATCATCGTTTGGGGGACTGGCTTTGTCGGCAAGTCGGTCCTCAGAGATCTCCTCGATCACCCCAACTACGAGATCGCAGCCGTCATTGTGAATTCGGCCGAGAAGGACGGAAAAGATCTCGGTGAGATACTGGGCGGCAAAAAGACTGGGATTCGCGCGACTCGAGACTCAGCCGAGGCACTCGCCCTCGAAGCCGATGCGGTCGCCTATTTCGGACCCAATGCGATGCACGCGGCAGTCAACATCGAGAACCTGACCGCGGCCCTACGGGCCGGCAAGAACGTGGTGGACACGAGCATGGGTGTCTTCCACAACCCAAGGCTCACGCCAAAGGAGCTGCTGGATCCGGTCGAAGCCGCGTGTAAAGACGGCGGCACGACTTTCTTTAGCGGTGGAATCGATCCGGGCTTCGCCAATGACCTGTTTCCCATGACCCTGCTGGGCCTCTGCGGCCGCGTCGACAGCGTACGAACAACCGAGTACATCGACGCCGGAAGCTATCCCGACCAAGAGAGCCTGAAGATGCTGGGGTTGATGCGGCCGACCGATCAGCCGGCGCTGCTCGAGCAAATGCCAGGCATGATGACGGGGATCTGGGGTGGCCCGCTCTACATGATTGCCGAGGCTCTGGGCGTCGAGGTCGATGAGACGCGAGAGGTCTATCGCCGCTGGCCGGCACCCGAAGCCATCGATTTCCCCCTCGGACGCCTCGAGGCTGGCGATTGTGCGGCCCATCGAATCGAGCTTCAGGGCATCATCGGCGGAGAGCCGCGCATCTTCATTGACCATCTCCATCGGATGTATCCGGAAGCCGCCCCGGATTGGCCCCGGCCCCAACTCGACCGCGTGCATGCCAATCGGATCGAAATCGAAGGCAGCCCGCGCGTCATCCAAGAAACAGTGCTCCTGGATGAGCACAGTGGCGACGGCAATGGAGGCGGTTGTCTGTCGACGGGGATGCGCGCGATCAATGCGATTCCGGCGGTCTGCGCGGCGGAGCCCGGGGTCATCTCGACCCTCGATCTCCCGCTGATTGCCGGTCGCGGCGGGATGCGCGCCGGCTCTACTCTATTGTAGGCGTTCGACGGGAGGCGAGTGATGTCGAGCCCACCGGGCGATTGGAATGCCGAGCGGATGCGGGAGCTGGCGACCCGACATGCCAGAGTCGAGTCCCAGCGGCGGCTCGAGGAGCTGATGGAGACGCTCGTCGATGAGCCGCTTTATGAGTTTCTCGCCCAGGGCCTCCAACTGCGCGGCGGCGCTCGCGTGCGCCGCTACTACCAGCAGTTCTTCGAAGGCTACATGTCGCGGGTGACGGGTGGGCGGCGACTCGGGCAATGGGGCGACGAACGGGCGGTGGTGCGCGAAGACGAGATCGAGGTGGAAGGGTCGGGGGGACCGGAGGTGCACCGCATCATGTCGATCCTCTACGCCGAGGGCGACCGCCTCGGCGGAGAGCGGATCTACGCGAGCGACAACGTGGTTCGAATGATGGCGGGCGCGATGTTCGACGAGCTCGATCCGTCCGACGATGCGATCAAATTCGCCGATCGGTCGCGCGAACGCGATTTCTGAAGTTGTCTGGAGTCTTCCGACCGCACGCAGGACGCTGGATTCTCGCCTTTCAGGCGCTGGTCTTTTTGGCTGTGGGTGGATTCCTCGCCAATTCCCCCGCTAGAACGACGTTTGCCAGCGCCCGAAACGGCCGCGCCAGAGGAAATGGGGTCGACAGGGACCGGGTTCGAGGCCAGAGTACGCGCAGGTGAGCGAGCGGCGTCCGGCCCCGGACGCGGGGGAAACGCGTTTTGGAAAGGAGAGAAAGGCGGGCCTGGCTCGGAATCGTCCTCGCGAGCCTGATGCTGGGCTGCCTGACCGTGTCTCCGCGAGTCGAGATCATGGGCGATCTGGATCCGGTGGAGAGTCCCAAGCTCTTCGTGACGACACGACCTGCTTGGGAACGTTCTACCGCTGACGAGCGATGGGTGCGGAGGGTGCCGATGTTGCTGGAGGAAGCCGGCTTGACGGTGGTCGACTCGGCGCGTGACGCCGATTTGGTTCTGATAGGGTTGTTTGGGCCCGCCGGAACTCCGGCGCGGTGCGGGGCGATTCGGAACTACGAGCTCAAGATCGTGCAGCAGGGATTTACCCGAATTTCCATTTCGGGCCGAAACTGCGAAAGAACGATCGTCCACCAATCGGTTGCCGAACTGGTGCGGTTGCTGCAACAGGAGTAGGCCCACTCGGCACGAGACGGACTCACGGCTGGGGCACGAGGTCGATCTGCACGAGTGTTCCGAAGAGTTTCGGCGCGCTG
>JAZFUU010000049.1:0-15641 GCA_036447375.1 Myxococcota bacterium | reverse complement strand
GCGTCAGCTTCAGCCGCAAAGCTGCGCGCCGCCCGGCCGGACTACGCGGTGGCGAAGCAACACGGCGATCGGTGGCTGCTGACCCGCACGGTCTCGCTTCCCTCGCCGCACCCCTGACCCGGCGGACGGGCCATTCGCGATGGTTCTTCGCGAAGGTGTGGCGAAAGCAACTTGCAGTCGGGCGACCGCTCTTCGCTGCAAAAGATGGCGGAAGCGGACGGGAATCGAACCCGCCGGCGACGTGTCGCCACGTCCCCCATCGGATTTGAAGTCCGAGGCGGCCACCAGGCACGCAATCGCTTCCGCCACCCAGTCTAGTCCCCCGAGGTAAAAAAAGGGGGGTTGCAGTTGCCAAACTCGATGTAAGCTCCCGCCCGGTGAGGGGCTACACACGGGGTGATGCGGCCCGGATCTGCGGGGTCTCGGCTGCCCGTCTACGCTACTGGGAGCGCACAGCGCTGCTCGAGCCCACGTTGCGTCGCGGCACGGAACGCGCGTTCGGCTTCGGCGATCTCGTCTCTGTGAAGAAGCTGCGAGTGCTGTTGGATCACGGGGTTCCGCTGCGCCGAATCCGGCGCAGCATGCAAGATCTGCGCAGGCGAGTTCCCGAGCTGGAACAGCCCCTCGGCGCTCTCCGCGTCTGGGCCGAAGGCTCCAGCCGCGTCGTGGTCCGGCACGACGGCGTTCTGCTGGAGCCCGATGGCCAGACGGTCTTGGACTTCGTCGGGGCAGGGGTCGGGAACGCGGTGGCGCCTCTGGCGGGGCGGCGACAGGCCGCGGAACCCAGTGCGCTTTCACAGCAACGCGCGCTCGAGTGGTTCGAGCGCGGCTGCAAGCTCGACTCGGATCGCGCGACCCACGGAGATGCCATCGATGCCTACGAGCGCGCGCTTCGGGCCGATCCGGGTTTTGCCGACGCGCACTGCAACCTGGGATCCGTCTACTTCAATCAGGACCGGCGCACGACGGCCAAGGCCTGTTTCGAGCGCGCGATCGAGATCGAACCGCATCACGTGGAGGCGCACCTCAATCTGGCCAGCCTGCTCGAGGACGAAGGGCACCACCCGTCGGCGCTCGGGCACTACAAGGCCGCCCTGGAGGTCGATCCTCTACAGCCCGACATCCGGGTCAGCCTCGCGCTCCTGTTCGACAAGTTGGGCTTGGCGCGGAAGGCCCGCGAGCAGTGGCGCCGCTACCTTCAGCTAGACCCCGCCGGTTCCTGGGCCGACTTGGCCCATCGCCGACTTACCGACTGATTCACAGTTCGCTCGCAGAAACGACTCGAACGCTACGGCGGTCGACGACGTCGTCGTCGAGGCGCGTCTCCACTGTCCAGGGACCAGATGGGCGCCCCGTCGTGGAATCCCAGGGCATGCGCGCGCTGATGTACGGCCTCTGTAGGAACGCCGCGGGCCCCTCCTGAACGATGGCGCCGGTCGGGTCGATCCAGCGCACGACAATTCGAGCGAGGGAATCCAGGAAACGCGGTCCGAGACGCGCCCACCAGACGATTTCGCTATCGGAGTCCACGAAGGTTTTCCGCGAGTGCCCGGCGGGGGTATCCGCTCCTTCACCGAGCAAGCCGTCGGCGAAGCCCGCCTCGGCGATGACCGGAAAGTTCAGTTTCATGACCTCCCAGTCCGCCCGTCGACGCAGGTCGCTGCCTTCGCCGGTTCGGGCCATGGACTGCTCCAGCGCATAGACGGCGTCGTGACGCTCCCCCAGGGCCTTCTGGGCGAGGCCGAGCCGATAGAAGACCAGCGCCGCGGAAGGATCCAATCGCAGCGTGCGTTGATACGCGGCGACGGCTTCCGCGTTGCGTCCATCTTCTGCCAGGAGATTTCCGATCTGGAACGGCACCCGGGGATCGCTGGGTTCGAGGGCCTCGGCCCGTGCCAACACCGCCCGCGCCTCATCGCGCTCGCCCCGTTCGGCGTGTCGGGCTGCAATCACGAGCGGCGGATCGGTCATGGCGCGATCGGCGGCTGGGGCTTCCCCGGGAATGCGGTCCCGGCCGGCCTCGATGAGGATTGCGAGCCTCGCCTGGGCTTCACGAAGCCGGTCGGCGATGGCGGGGTCGGGGTCTCGCATCGGGCGCAGTGTCTCGGCGGCGAGCCGGATCGACGCGATGCGATCGGCGGCCGCCGGATGCGAGAACAAATAGGGGGGAATCTGGTCGCGGACCTCCGTGTCCATCTCGAGGAGGCGTTCGAAGAACCGCGCCATTCCCGCCGGGCCGTAACCCGCGCGAGATAGAAAGATGCCGCCCAGCTCGTCGGCTTCGGCCTCGAATTCTCGGCTGTATCGCAGCTGGAGCGCGACATTGGCTCCCTCCAGGGCCAGACCCGTGACCATGAGTCCAGGCTCGTTGGTCGCAATCGCCGCGGCCATCCCGGCCGCCAACATCACGAAGTCCGGAATCTTGGGCCGGCTCTCCCGCCGTGCAATGTGGCGTGCCTTCACATGGGCGATCTCGTGTCCCATCACTCCCGCGAGCTCGTCGATGCTGTTCGCGGCCAGGAGTGTTTCGCTGTGGAAGTAGACGTATCCCCCGGGCACGGCGAAGGCGTTCAGGCCGCGGGCCGGCACCACCCGAAAGCGGTAGATGAAGGGCTGGGGCTCGATGCCGCGCACGATCGACTGACCGAGATCGTTCAGGAATCCCGCTACGACCGGGTCGGTGATGACCCGGACGTGCTTCCGGAGCTCCTGATCGAACTCGAATCCGATCTCTCGCTCGTCTTCGACACTCATTCGGGGCGATAGGATCTCGATCGGATTGAACCGGGTGCCGTCGTCCTGCACGCAGCCGGGACCCGCCAGCAGACTGAGCGCGAGCCCCAGCCGCGCGCGGGCCCGTCGAGATCCTAGAATGAAGGGGAGCGAACTCAATCGCTCTCGGGCCGCCATCGCAATACAGGTTTGCGGGCGGCTCGAGTTTCGTCCAGTCGTGTTCGGCGGGTGTGGTGGGGCGCCGATCGCACGAGCTCGGGCTCTTCTCGGGCCTCGCGATCGATGGCCAGAAGCGCGTCGGCGAAGCGATCCAGCCCCTCCAGGTTCTCACTCTCGGTGGGTTCGATCATGAGGGCGCCGGGGACGATCAGCGGGAAATAGATCGTCGGAGGGTGGTAGCCGTAGTCGATCAATCGCTTCGCGATGTCCATGGTCGTGACACCGGTATCTGCCAGGAGGCGATCCGAGAGCACACATTCGTGCATCACCGGCCGATCGAAGGGAACGTGGTAGGCCCGACGAAGCCGCGCGAGCAGATAATTCGCGTTCAACACCGCCATCTCGGTGCTTCGGCGCAGGCCGTCGGGACCCAGGGAGCGGATGTAGGCATAGGCCCGGATCATCATGCCCACGTTTCCATAGTGGCCGTGCAGGCGACCGATGGAATGCGGAAACTCGTAGTCGAGGTCGTAGTTGGTGCGCCCCTCGTTCTGGCGCCGGTTGATGACCGGTGTCGGGAGGTAGGGGGCGAGAATGTTCTTGACTCCGACCGGGCCCGAGCCGGGCCCGCCGCCTCCGTGGGGGGTCGAAAACGTCTTGTGCAGGTTGAAGTGCATGACGTCGGTGCCGAGATCCCCCGGACGGGCGATCCCCATGAGCGCGTTGAGGTTTGCGCCGTCGCCGTACACCAGGCCACCCTGGGCGTGAACGATTTCGGCGATTCGGGGCATGTGCGCTTCGAACAGCCCCAGGGTATTGGGGTTCGTGATCATCAGAGCGGCAACGTCGGGTGTCATTGCCGCTTCGACGGCCTCCGGGTGCAGGATGCCGTCGTCTCCCGATGGCACGGCGACCACCTCGAAGCCGTTCAGGGCCGCACTCGCGGGATTTGTGCCGTGGGCGGAATCCGGGACGAGAATTCGCGAACGCGATTCGCCCCGATGCCGAAAGTACGCCCGAATCATCATGATCCCCGCCAGCTCGCCCTGGGCCCCCGCTGCGGGCTGGAGACTGACACGGTCCAAGCCGCTGATTTCGGCGAGGTAGCGCTCGAGCTGATAGGCCAGATGCAGAAAACCCTGGAGCAGTTCGGGCGGTTGGAGTGGATGCGCCGAGCTGAATCCGGAGAGCCGGGCCACCCGTTCGTTCAGTTTCGGGTTGTACTTCATCGTGCACGAGCCCAGGGGATAGAGCCCGAGGTCCACCGATGCGTTCCAGGTGGAGAGTCGGGTGAAATGTCGAACCACGTCGACCTCGGAGAGTTCGGGCAGGGTCGGCAGGTCGTCGCGCAGCGCCACGTCTGCCAGCACCGTTGCGGCATCCACGTCGGGAACGTCCAGTCCCGGCAGGTCGGCGCCGATGCGTCCCGGTCGGCTTTGTTCGAAGAGCAGCCGCTCCTCGTAGCTGAAACCCGTGGCAACGTTGCCCACGCCGTGCCGCATGTCCGATCCGCTCATGTCGGCCCCGCAAGCGCCGCCACGAGACGGTCGATGGCGGCACGGCTGGTGGACTCGGTGGTGCAGACGAGGACCGCGGGTCCGAGATCGGGCTCGATCGGTGTGATGTCGAGTCCCGCGACGATTCCAGCGTCCAGACCGCGGGCCAGCGCTTCCGATGAGGGGCCCGGGACTCCGACGATGAATTCGTTGAAGGTCGGCGCCGCCAGTGGAAGGGTGAGCCCCGGCGTCGCGCGTACCCGGGCCTTGGCGTACTCGGCTTTGGCGAGATTGATTTCCGCCAGACGCCGGAGGCCTCGGCGTCCGAGCAACGCGAGGTAGATCGTCGCCATCAGCAGGCACAGGCCCTGGTTGGTGCAGATGTTCGACGTGGCGCGCTCGCGACGGATGTGTTGTTCGCGGGTGGCCAGGGTGAGGACGAACCCGCGGCGGTTCTCGGTATCGACGGTCTGGCCCACGAGGCGCCCGGGTAGCTGGCGCACGTGACGCTGTCGCGCGGCGAGAAACCCCAGGTGTGGACCGCCGATGGACATCGGCACGCCGAAACTCTGGGCCTCGCCGCAGACGAGATCGGCTCCCAGGGCGCCCGGTGCCTGGAGCAGCGCCAGGGAGAGTGCCTCGGTCACGACCACCACCAGCAGTGCGCCGGCCTTGTGCGCCGCCTCGGCGAAGGGTGTCAGGTCTTCGATCGCTCCGAGGAAGTTGGGCTGCTGGACCACGAGACACGCGGTGGCGTCGTCGAACCCCACTCCGAGGGGGGATGTGCGCCCGTCTTCATCGCGACCCTGCTCGACGAGTTCGGAATCGACGCCCCCCAGGTAGGTCCGAACCACTTCGCGGTAGTGGGGGTGCACCCCCCGCGCCAGAATCACCCGGGAACGGCGGGTAACGCGCATGCTCATGAGGACGGCCTCGGCGGTTGCGGAGGCGCCGTCGTAGAGCGACGCGTTGGTGACGTCGAGCCCGGTGAGTTCGCAAATCATCGTCTGCCATTCGAAGATGGCCTGCAGGGTCCCCTGGCTGATTTCTGCCTGATAGGGTGTATAGGACGTGGTGAACTCGGAACGCGATGCCAGGGCGTCGATGGCGCTGGGAATAAAGTGGGGATACGTGCCCGCGCCCAGGAACCATTCGTGCGAATCCGCGTTCGCGTTGCGTCCGGCCAGTGCGGCGAGCTCCGACAGCACTTCCTGCTCGCCCGCGGCGGCCGGAATGTCGAGGGACCGGCGCAGCCGGTATTTTTCCGCCACGTTTTCGAATAGAGCGTCCACCGAGTCGATGCCGATCGTCGCCAACATCTGCTCGATATCTTCGGGCGTCTGCGGGATGTAGCGCACCTACGATTCCGGCTCGCTGCGCTCATCGACGTGCCGGCGGTAGGCTGCAGCGTCGAGTAGAGACTCGATCTCGACTTCGGCGGACGCTGAGATCACGCACATCCAACCCTCGCCGTAGCAGTCCTCATTCACGGTCTCGGGTTTGTCGATCAGTGTCGCGTTCACTTTGACGATTCGGCCGGTGAGCGGAGCATTCAGGTCGGAGACCGCTTTTACCGATTCGATGACGCCAAAGGGCTGACCCTGGGCGACCTCGGCGTCGACCTCGGGAAGCTCAACGAATACGATGTCGCCGAGCTGCTGTTGGGCATAGTCCGTGATGCCGACCACCACGTGCCCGCCGTCGCGACGAACCCATTCGTCATCGGGCGTGAAGCGCAGATCGCCGGGAATGTTCACATCGCCCAATGGCGGCTCTCCTCGTCTCGAGTACCTCGGTCCGCCGCCACGGACTAGTGCGTGACGGGTCCGGGGGGACGGGCCGCAGATTTCACGAACGGCGTCTCGGCCACGGTCGCGGGCGTCGCTCGACCCCGGATTACGATGTCCAGGGCAGTGCCGATGGCAGTGCAATCGGGCACAACGTAGGCCAACCCGATGCCCGTTCCGAGGGTGGGGGAGGGGGCCCCGGACGTCACCTGACCCACCGCACGCGCGTCGTGCAAGACCTCGTAACCGGCCCGGGCGATGCCGCGGCCCTTCATCACGAACCCGACCAAACCACGTGAGGGTCCGGTATCGCGGCGTCGGGCGATGGCCTCGGCCCCGATGAAGCCCGCGGATTCGAGCTCGATGAAGCGGCCGAGCCCGGCTTCCAGGGGACTGGTCGAATCGTCGAGCTCATGGCCGTAGAGGGGCATGGCGGCCTCCAGTCGCAGGGTGTCCCGGGCGCCCAGACCGGCGGGGACCACGCCGCAGGACTTGCCCGCGGCCAGGAGGGCTTCGAAGACCCGTTTTGCGTCTCCCACTCCCAGGTAGATCTCGAATCCGTCGGAACCCGTGTAGCCGGTCCGGGACACGAGGGCTGGACAGCCCGCGACGTCAAAGCGATCGAATCCGTAGCGGCGCAGCTCCGACACACCGGTCTCTGAAACCCGGCTCATCACGTCGGCGCTCGCGGGCCCCTGGAGCGCGAGCAGCCCCGTCTCGTGGCTGGCGTCGCGAACCCCGGCCTCGGCGGGGGAGTGGCGCACGCACCAGCGGTAGTCCTTTTCGACATTCGCGGCGTTGACGCACAGGAAGAGAGAATCCTCGCCCGTCCGATAGACGGTGACATCGTCGACGACGCCTCCCTGCTCGTTGCAGAGCAGGGCATAGCGAACGCGGCCCGGACGCATCGAGGTGACCGGCCGAGTCAAGAGCCGATCGGCGGACGCGACGGCAGCGGGGCCCTCGAATCGAATCTGCCCCATGTGAGAGACGTCGAAGAGCCCGGCGGCTTCCCGCACCGCCTGGTGCTCCGCGATGATCGAGGAGTAGGAAACCGGCATCTCGTAGCCCGCGAATTCCACCAGCCGCGCCCCCAGGCGTTGGTGGAGCTCGTAAACCGGCGTGCGCCGCAGGCTCACGAAGACGCGATGCGCCGCGGCCCGGACCGCTCGTACGCGCCGAGGGTGTTCTGGAGCAACATGGTGATCGTCATGGGACCGACGCCGCGCCGATGCGGCGTCACGATGGATGCGATGCCCTGAACACCCTGGGTGTCCACGTCCCCCACGAGTTCGCCGTCGACGACGCTCACGCCGACATCGATCACGGCGGCCCCGGGCTTGATCCAGTCGGCCTTTACCAGCCGCGGCACGCCCACAGCGGCCACGAGTACGTCGGCCTCGCGACAGACCGCCGCCAGGTCTCGGGTTCGCGAGTGGCACATTGTCACCGTGGCGTGCGCGCGCTGGAGGAGCAGAGAGATCGGCTTTCCCACGATTGCGCTGCGTCCGATCACGACGGCGTGGGCTCCCTCGAGGGGAATCCGCTGCTGCTCGAGGATCTTCATGATCCCCAGTGGGGTGCACGCGACCCAGCCGGGCTCGCCCAGCAACAAACGGCCCGCGTTGATCGGGTGCAATCCGTCGATGTCTTTCGCCGGGTCGATCGCCTCGGCCACGTGGTTCGGGTCGATTCCGTCGGGCAGGGGGAGTTGCACCAGGATGCCATCCACGGCCTCGTCGCGATTGAGACTCTCGACAGCCTCGATCACCTCGGCTTCCGTGGTGGAAGCTCCCAGGCGACGCTCCACAGAGTCCATGCCCACTCGCTCGCAGGCGCGTCGCTTGCCCTTGATGTATGAGGCACTGGCCGGGTCGTCGCCCACGAGAACCACCGCCAGGCACGGCGGCCGCAGTCCAGCTTTCGAATGGCGCGCAACCGTCTCCGCGAGCTGCGACCGGATCTCCTTGGACAATGCGAGACCGTCGACAACGATTGTCTGGTGCGACTCGGACGTCATGGAACAGGCGCCTCCAGTGCGGGAGCGGCAGTATACTAGTCGCTCAGGCGGCGGCCTTGGAGCTCTTCTTGTTCTTCTTTTGCTTCTTCGAGTCGGACTTCCCATCCGATTTCGTGTCCGACTTGGATTTGGAGTCCGAGGCTGACTCCTTCGCGCTCTCGCTCTCGCCGCTGGTCTTGGGCTTGGGCGATGAGTAGAGGTCCGAGTGCCAGCCACTGCCCTTGAGAACGAAGGAGGTCCGGGAAATCAGTCGCTTGACCTTGCGAGAGCGGCATTTCGGACAGCTCTTCAGCGGGTCATCCGTGATGCGCTGCTCCACCTCGAATTCGCGCTTGCATTTCTCGCAGGCGTACTCGTAGATGGGCATTCGTCCTCTCGCTCGCGCGTCAGCGACTGTGGCGGGCCAGCTTAGTGAGCCGCCCGCGCCCCCGCCAATGCCCGGAGTCGGGGGGTGGCCCTCACCGAAGCAGCTCGTCGTCTCCGTCGGAGGGGTCATTGGCCAGCCCTTCCAACAGGGACAGGTGGGTCTGGATGGTCGCCCGGACCTCGGCAGCCATTCGGCAGCGCAGGTTTTTCATCTCCCGGATGTCCGCCGACAGCTGAGCCGCGCGTCGGTGGGCGGCGTCGAGGATCTTCTCCCCTCGAATCTCCGCCTGCCCAATCATCACCTCGGCCTCCGTCGTGGCGGTCTGCTTGAGGTCGTCGCTCAGGCGCTGCGCCGTGGTCAGGGTCGACTGAAGGATGGCTTCGTTCGAGGAGAGCTCATCGACCTTGACCTCGAGCCGAATCACCTGCTGGCGCAGCGCATCGACCTCGCGGAGGAGGCCCTCGTAATCTTCCGCCACCATTCCCAGGAAGGTGTTTACCTCCTCGCGGTCGTAGCCCGAGATCCGGCGCGGGAAGCCATGTTTTCGGATGTCCAGCGGTGTGATGCGCAAGAGCTCGGTCTCCCCCTCTGCGTGCGGCAAGAAATCGACCGAACTCCCCGGGTTCTTTAGGCCTGTCCGAGCTCCCGGGAGCGGCGGGTGGCCGCGGCGACCGCAGCGTGGACCGCGGAGCGCAGGTCCCCCGCTTCGAGTTGCTCCAGTCCGGCGAAGGTGGTGCCTCCAGGTGAGGTCACCTGATCCTTGAGCTCTGCGGGCTTAAGGCCCGTTTTTAGGGCCAATTGGGCAGCTCCGAAGACGGTCTGAGTCGCCAGGTCATAGGCCGCCTGACGGGGGAGGCCCATACGCACCCCAGCTTCCCCGAGAGCCTCCAGGAACAGGAAGACATAGGCCGGGCCGCTGCCGGAGAGCCCGGTGACCGCATCCATGAACGACTCGCCGGGCGCTTCCCACACGGTTCCGACACAGCGGAACAACGCTTGTGCCGCCTCACGGTCGCCGCTCGTGGCCTGGCGATTTCCGCAAAACGCCGTGGCACCGGCCCGGACCAGGGCGGGGGTGTTCGGCATGGCGCGCACGATTCGTGCCCCGTCGCCGAGCCCGGCCTCGAGGCGTGCCAGGGGGACTCCTGCAGCGATCGAGACCCACAGGGGTCGTGCCCGCTCGTCGTCCGGCACGTCGGAGATTCCCTCCAGTACCGCGCCGACCGTATCGGGCTTGACGGCGAGCACTACGATGTCGCTGCCTCCGACGATCTCGCCATTGTCGGCCACCGCGGCGGCACCCACGGCTTCCGAAAAGTGCTTTCGACGCTTGGGATCCGGGTCCGCTGCGGAGATGCTTTTCGCAGGGACACCGGATGCCACGATGCCGCCCGCCAGCGCTTCGGCCATGGCGCCCGCCCCGATGAATCCGATCCGTTTGCCTTCGAGTGACATGGCTATTCTTTCTCGCTCCTCGGTCCGAAGATCGCCGTTCCGATCCGGACGATGGTCGCGCCTTCCTCGATCGCGATCTCGAAGTCGGCGGACATCCCCATGGACAATTCGCGCAGGTCTTGGCCCCCGGCTTCCGAACGCAGCGATTCCGAGAGCCGGCGCAGCCGGGCGAAGACCGGACGCGCCGATTCCGGGTCGTCCGACGCTCGGGGCAGAGTCATCAAGCCCGAAACCGTGAGGTGCGACCAGCCGGCGCTGGCCGCCAGCAACGAGCGCAGCGCCTCCGGGCTCGCGCCTCCCTTTCCGGCCTCCCCGCTCAGATTGACCTCGAGCAGGATTTCCAATGAGCGATCGTCCTGAGCCGCTCGCCGGTTCAGCTCCTGCCCCAGGCTCTCCCGATCCACTGCCTGTACGACGTCGAAACGACCCACCACGGATCGAGCCTTGTTTCGCTGCAGTCGCCCGACGAAATGCCAGCGCGGACACGGGACACCACAAGCTTCGAGGATACCTTGAACTTTGGGGATCTTATCCCTGGCTTCCTGATAGTAATTCTCGCCTACGTTTCGCAGTCCCGCCTGCACGGCGGCGGCCACGAGTTCGGCGGGATGGCGCTTGGCGACGCCCACCAACACCACCTGCTCCGGGCGACGGCCGGCTCGGGTTGCGGCTCGATCGATGGACTCGCGCACTCTGGCCAGGCGCTCGACGACCGCGTCCTTCGCGGTCATCGCGCTTCGACCTCGAGTCCCGCGTCGCGGAGCAGCGCCATGGTTTCCTCAAGGGGCAGCCCGATCACGTTGGTCTCGCTGCCTTCGATGCGTTCGATGAAGCGGCGGCCTCGACCCTGCGCCGCATAGGCCCCGGCCTTGTCCAGGGGTTCGCCGCTGGCGACGTACTCGCCGATCTCCCACTCCGGGATCGGCCGCATCACTACGTCGCTTTCGATGGCGATCTCCCGAATCTCGAGGCTATCGCTGGTGACGACAGCCACCGCGGTGATCACCCGATGCCGGCGGCCGGCCAGCCGCGTCAGGAGTTCCACGGCGTGGGCCGGGTCCGATGGCTTTCCGAGCGCCTCACCGTCCACCACGACGATGGTATCGGCCCCGAGGACCCAGCGGCGGGGGAGGCGTTTCACCCGGCGGGCGACGGCCAGGGCTTTTTCCCGCGCGAGTCGGCGTGCGAGGTCGATGGGGGCTTCCCCCGGAGCGGGCCGTTCCGGGATGTCGGCCGGGCGCACGTCGAAAGCGACCCCGGCTCGTTCGAGGAGATCACGGCGCCGCGGGGAGGCACTGGCGAGAATCAGAGCGGGCGAGCCGGTGACCATTGCAGGCGGAGTACCGGGCCGATCGGGGTGCGTCAAGGACCAGATCGGGTAGCCTCGATCGGCGATGACAGGCCTGCGAGATGCGGCGATGCGCCGATCCGCGGTGCCGGGGGAACTCGTCCGAAAGACGCGGGGTCGCCGGCTCTGCGCGGCAGTGCTGGGCCTCGTGCTGAATTTCGGCTGTGCAGGCGACTTCGCGGCCATCGACGGCGGATTTCGCCATCGGAACCACGGCTACACCCTGGGCCTGCCCAACGGCCCGGGTCCGCCATGGGCGCGCGTCGAGGGCAAGGACCTGAAGTTGGGGTTTCGCCGGCCGGGACCCCAGACGATCAGCGTGCAGTCGCGATGCGGGCGACCGCTCACGACCCCTTCGATTCTGGCTCGGCATCTGTTGATCGGCGTTTCGGTCCGGACGCTGCGCGAGGCCGGCCGGACCGAGATCGATGGCCGCGACGCCTGGACCCAGACCGTCGATGTCGCCGGGGGGGTACGCCTCAAGACCGTCACCACCGTGATGGACGACTGCGTGGTCGACTTGATCCTGGCGGCTCCCGGAGACGCCGATTTCGAATCGGCCGAGCGAGCCTTTGATCTGTGGCTCGCAACGTTTCGCCTGGAGGGCCGATCTCCGTCCGAGGAGGGTGGATGAGTTCGGAGTGGAGCACGGACCGGATGTCGGGCGGCGTTGCGGGGCTGGGCGAGATCGTCCTTGATCTGGTCGGCCGTTTCGGCGATTTCGCGATCCTCGCGGGTCATACGGTTCGGGCGGCCTTTCAGCCTCGCTTTCCCGCCCTCGAGACGCTGCGGCAGATGGAGGCCATCGGCACGCGCTCGGTGACGATCGTCCTGCTCACGGCACTGTTTACGGGCATGGTGATGGCGCTCCAGACGGGCATCGCCCTGGCGCGCTTTGGTGCCAAGCCCTACGTCGGAGCGGTGGTGGGCCTGTCCCTGGCACGGGAACTCGCGCCGGTGCTCACGGCACTCATGGTCGCAGGTCGCGTGGGCGCGGGGATCACAGCGGAGATTGGCGCGATGGCGGTGACCGAGCAGGTCGATGCCATCCGCTCGATGGGGGCCAATCCGGTGCAGAAGCTGGTGCTGCCCCGGGTGGTCGCAACGACCCTGTCGCTGCCGCTGCTCACGATTCTCGCGGGAGTTCTGGGTCTGTTTGGCGGCCTGATGATCGCTACCACCCAGTTCAACATCACGGCGAACTTCTACCTCCAGACCGTCTTCACCAACGTCACCGTGGAGGATTTTCTCTCGGGGATCGCGAAAACCGTCGTTTTCGGCTGGTGCATCGCCACCGTGGGCTGCTTCTTCGGTCTCAGGACCACCGGTGGGACGGTGGGCGTTGGAAGGTCGACGACCCAAGCCGTCGTGGTCGCCTCGATCACGGTTCTGATCTCGGACTTCTTTCTGACCAAG
Organism: Myxococcota bacterium; assembly: GCA_036447375.1. Classification (GTDB taxonomy): domain Bacteria; phylum Myxococcota_A; class UBA9160; order UBA9160; family SMWR01; genus JACZXC01. The sequence goes on along the minus strand of JAZFUU010000049.1, from coordinate 2,860 downwards.
CTCATGTTCGCTCTATGAGTGTCGCGGCCCACGACGGCGGCGCGGTCATCGAGTTCCGGAGCCTGCGCAAGGCATTCGGGAACCAACCGGTTCTCCGCGGCGTCGACCTCCGCGTTCCCGCTGGAGAAACGCTGACGATTCTGGGAGGTTCGGGGAGTGGCAAGTCGGTCTGCCTGAAGCACATGATCGGCTTGCTCAAGCCCGAATCCGGGCGCGTCTTCGTGTTCGGCGAGGACATCACCGACCACACGGAGCATGAACTGGTGCCCGTGCGCACGCGGGTTTCGATGGTGTTTCAGAGCGCCGCGCTCTTCGACTCGCTGACGGTCTATGAGAACGTCGCCTACCCGCTGCGAGAGCACCGCGATTGGAAGGAATCACGGATCGCCGAGCGGGTGCGGGAGTGCCTGGATGCGGTGGGTCTCGTGGGCGTCGAGCGGCTGATGCCCGCCGAGCTTTCCGGTGGAATGCGAAAGCGTGTCGGCGTGGCTCGGGGCATCGCGCTCGAGCCTCAAGTCATTCTCTACGACGAACCCACAACCGGTCTGGATCCGGCCAACCAGCGTCGGGTCGGTGAGCTGATTCGTTCATTGCAGGAGCGTCTGCAGGTAACGTCGGTCGTGGTGACCCATGAACTCGAGCTGTGCTTTTCGGTGTCGGACCGGGTAGCGCTCCTGAAGGACGGTAGAATCGCCGTGGAGGGGACGGCTGCGGAAATGAAGACATCCGAGCATCCCGAGGTCCGGGCGTTCATCGCCGGAGTTCAGGATTCCACCGCGGCCGGATCGGCCGAGGCAGTCGATGGAGGTCGCGATGGATCGTGATCGGCGACTCAGTCTTACGGTAGGAGGTCTGGTAGTCGTCTCGCTGGTGGCCTTCGCCGCTGCCATCCTGTCGCTGTCGTCCCAGAGGGGTGTCTGGACGCCTCACTACCGGCTGGTGGGATACTTCGACAACGTGGGAGGCTTGATCGGCGGTGCTCCGGTGTGGCTGGCGGGCAAACGCGTCGGCGGAGTGCAACGCGTGGTTTTCGACACCGCGGGCAAGGGGCGGCCGACGGTGAAGGTCGTCATGCAGATCCAGGAGGCAGCCCAGGAGCGAATCCGGAGCGATTCGGTCGCGAGTATCGGAACCATCGGGCTGTTGGGGGATGTGTACATCGAAATTTCCCTGGGAACCGCCGAGGCACGCATGCTTGCCGACGGGAACGAATTGTCCACGATCGATCCGCTGGACCTGAACCAGATGATCTCCAAAGGCGCGGAGGCTCTCGAGCAGATCACGAGTCTCACGTCGAATCTGAATCAGGTGGTGGCGGAGTTTGGGCAGGGGGGGGGCGGCAGGGTGCTCGCCGACTCCGCCGTAGCCTTGAGCGACATGATCTCCGAGATCCAGAAGGGTGAGGGGGTTCTCCACGGCCTCATCTACGATCCCTACGGGGGGAGCAGCGTCGGGAGCGCCGGCCGCGCGCTGGTCGCCCTCGAGGACATCCTGACCGAAATTGCCGAGGGAGACGGTGTTTTGCACTCGATGCTCTACGATTCTCCCGAGGAACAGGGCCTGGTTCTCGAAGCCCTCGAAGCCGGATCTCGCCTGAACAGCATCCTGACGAAAATCGATCGCGGTGAGGGGACATTTGGCCTGATGTTGAACGATCCGACGCTCTACGAGGAAATCAAGCTGCTGGTGGGTGGCGCGGGTCGCAGCCGCGTGGTTCGGACCCTCATCAATTTCACGACCTCCAATGACGATTAAAGAGATCCCCGAAAAGCGGCAGTGGAGCCTGGAGGGCGCACGGGCGTTGATGGATGAGGTGCGCGAACGCACGGGCCGGGCCGCCGATCAGGTGGACGAGCTGCTGAAGGAACGCGAGGGGATCGCGGAGGACTCCGGGAATCGGACCGCGTTGGACGCTCGCATTCGCACGGCGGTGAGCGGCTGGGTGCGATCGATGGAGGCCCTGGGTGTGGAGGTGAAAGGCCTCTGGCTCATCGACTTCGACAACGGAAGTGGTTACTACTGCTGGCGCTGGCCCGAGACCGAACTCGCGTACTTTCACGGATACGAAGAGGGCTTCGACGATCGCATCCGTATTCAATGATGTCGACCCTGCTCGACTTCGCTCGGCTATGGAAGAAAGGTGAGTGGTAGTCGGCCCAAGGGCCGACTACCACTTTCGTTGAACGCTGTCGCTGTGACCGCTGCGCACCCTCCGGTGCTTGCGCGCTCTTCGCGCTTTCTAGGTTCGATCTCCCAGCGGTGATCCGGAGGTCGACGTCGCGTAGGCGGATTCGGCATGGAGCGTGAGGTCGAGGCCCATCGATTCGGACTCCTCGTCGACGCGCAGGCCTGTCAGCTGCCTGACGATCAAGAGGATCACGTAGGTCCCGACACCGCAGAGTAGATAGGTTGCCCCGATCGCCACGAGCTGGGTGACGACCTGTCCCCCGTTTCCCGTGAGGAGGCCACCGTCGCTCAGGGCCGTGGAGGCGAAGATTCCGGTTGCGATGGCACCCCAGGTCCCGCCCACCCCGTGGACCCCGACCACGTCGAGTGCGTCGTCGTAGCCGAGCTTGGCCTTGAAGCTGCAGGCCTGGAAGCACAGGAAGCCGGCGACGGCGCCGATGATGATCGCCGCCCAGGGCTCGACGAAACCCGCGGCGGGTGTGATCGCAACCAGTCCCGCGACGGCCCCCGTGGCGGCGCCTACCGCCGTGGGCTTCCCCCGGACGAACCACTCGGTGAACATCCAACCGAGCACTGCCGCGCCGGCGGCCGTATTGGTGTTGACGAAGGCCACGGTGGCAATGCCGTCGGCGGCCAGTGCGCTACCGGCGTTGAACCCGAACCAGCCCACCCA